>CAMWIH010000086.1 GCA_947174305.1 uncultured Porphyromonadaceae bacterium
ACCTAAATAATAACAAATATGCGGAAAAAGACTATGAGGAGGGGAGAAAAATTATTAAAAAATGTGTTGATGCTGTTGATAGAAGCATAATTAGGAAAAATGTAAGTTGGAAATTTTATCTATTGAGCTTAATGCCATTTAATATAGGTAAAAATATCTTGAAATACTATGATAAACTTACTTCCTCATTCTGACAATCATTTGTAAATAGTCGGCACTATTCTATCTTGATCATTTTTTTCAAACGAAATGCACAAAATAGTGTGGAAATAAATGCAATGACTATCATGGTTGCCATTATAAATAGATTCCCGGAGGAATAGGAAAGTGCTAAAACAATACTCAATAACAATAATACCAGAGAGAATATTGTTAAGATTCTCGGGGTTGGAACATAGCCATAAATACGTCGGTTTACAATCCAATAAATAAGAAGGCAGAGGGTTTGTTCAATTACCATACCATATCCAAATCCGATTAATCCAAAATTATAAAAAAAGAGTAAAGGCACAGCCACGAAAAGAAGATTTCCGATAATACCCTCCAGCCAGAAAAATAACTTCTTGTTGTCTTTAGCGAAAGTGATATAGGAAACTGGATATGCCATAGCTTTGAGTGCGACTCCCAAGGCCATCCATCTAAGCAAAGGTATTATGACTTCAAATTTTGATGTAAGGAGTATTCTTGTGATTAATGGTGCAATAATGATAATAAGCAATGAGACAGGGAATATGATCAATGCTATAATTTCTGATTGACGATTGATGATACCGAACATTTTATCCATATCAGATGCACTCCTTGATAGCCTTGGAAAATAGTCAAGAGCCATTGCAGTGAAAACAACACCGGCCATCTGGTTAGTAATGCTATTGGCCGCTTGAAAAAAACCTACGTCATCAATATCTCCTATTTTTCTAATTATAATAAGTAAAACATAGTTGCAGACGTTCCCAATCATATCACTGGCCATTAATATGATTCCTAAGGAGAACAATTTTTTGACTATTCCTCTATGTGAACTCCATGAAAAAGATTTCTGTGGTAATTCTTTGGTAGCTCGTTTAAGATTGATAGAGTAGAAAATGTTGAGAGTTAGTGCTAACATCACAATGGCAGGCACAATCCCTTGGTTTCCTAAAAAATAGTAGAGAGGGATTCCAAACACCAAGCCAGCCAAACTTCCTGTAAGTGACGCACGTGAAAGGCGATTAACTTCGTGCAACCCTTGTAGCAAGGATAATTTTCCTGCATTAACCACTAAAAGAAATACAGCTATTCCGAGAAGAAAAAATTGCCAGTTGGATTCCTGTGGGCCAAAGGAGAGTTCGGAGATAAAGGAAGAGAAAAATATGCAAATTAAAGCCCCGGTAAGAGCTGTCGCATAGAAGAGTTTTGTCGCCACTGCAATAACCTCCGACAATTTTTCTTTTGTTTCATTAGCAACAGCAACTTCTTTTACTATAGCAAGATTTAGTCCAAAAGAGGATAGATTACTAATGGTTGTCGCCACATTGGAAAAAATAGAAGAGTAGCCCATCCCTCCTGGCCCAAGGAATAGGGCAACAAACTTTCCACGAATAAGATTTATGAAAATTTCAAATATCTTTACACCTCCAAAAATAGAAATACCTTTGAGGATACTTCGATATGTATTTTCCTTATCAATGGAATGCTTAGATCCTGTTTTACCAATTTCATTCATAAGATAGTAATGAAGTGGCAAGCTCCATAATTTACAAAGATAATAAAAACAAACATAAGGGAGAATATTTTTTTGATAAATATATTTTGTTAATTACCTTTGCAAAGCATTATTGCAATTTGTTTGATATACTATATGACATTAAATTTGCTGATAAAGAACTATAGCGGTTATCTCTATCGACATCGCTACATTTTGCTCTTATTATGCACTTTGAGCTTCTTAAGCCTTATCGATATTCCTGCCAGCCCGACATTTAAAATAGCAAGGTCGATTCAAATAGTTTATCTATTACTCGTCAGCATATTCAAAGGAGTGTTCTTGCTTACTATTTTGGCTCCTCTGTTCAAAACTCGGTGCAGTCGTGTTTTTATATGGATTATCATCTGTTTTTATGCAATCCTGTCTGTTACAAATGCTGTTGCTTTCCATTATTATAGTATGGGTATAACACGGAAGCTCATACTTATTTTTGCACAAACCAATAAGACGGAAGCATTGGGTTTCTTGCCTGGATTAATGCAGAATATTTTCCAGTTGCTTAAAAATCTGGGGTTCTTTATATGTCTGCTAATCATGGGAGGCCTGATATATGCCGTCAGATCCGTTCCTGAAAAGTTATTCAGTGGTATCACTTTGGTATTGGTTGTGGCGGGACTATTTTCGTTTGTGGCTTTTGGTTTGCTTTTCTCTTCCGGAAGGAGCGCCCATCTGCTTACGATACGCATCATTAAGTATGGTAAAGAGGTTCAGTCTGCAAATAAAGAATACGAGGAACTGCTACGCCATAGCAAACCATTGCCCTATAAAGATTCTGCCTCAAGTAGTAATAAAGCTACCAATGTTGTAGTTGTTATTGGAGAATCTGCCCATAAACGTCATCACTCATTATATGGCTATCCTTTGCTCACAAATCCAAATTTGGAGTCGTTTGCCGATAGCTTGATAGTCTTTACCGATGTCGTGGGCTCGTCAATGACTACTGCAGGAAATATGGAACGTATCCTTTCTTTCAAGGAAGACGATGCCACTTGTGGAGACGGGTTGAAATTCCCCCTCTTGGTTGATCTTTTCAATGAAATGGGATATAAAACTTTTTGGTTATCAAACCAGGAGCGAACCGGTACGGTCAGTAATACATCGGGTGTCATGGCTATGAATGCAAATGTAATAAAATATGTGGGGGCTGAAAATTCTGAAGATGCTCTTTGTGTGCGTTACGACCGGGCATTGTTGCCACCGATGTGCGAAGCTTTCAATGATTCTGTTGCCAATAAATTGATATTTCTTCATTTGTTAGGCTCGCATGTAGAATATAAGGCGCGTTATCCGGAAGAGTTTGAACATTTTTCCGGGAAAGATGAACAAGATAAATTCAAATATTCCTGGCTGGATGATGATAAGGCAAAACGTAGGGCAGAGTATGATAACTCCATAAGATATACTGATTATCTATTAGGAGAAGTCATATTGACTGCATCGAGATGTGAAGAGCCCTCTATAGTTATTTATTTTTCCGACCATGGAGAGGAGGTATATGATTATGGCCCATATAGTGGGAGAAATGAAAATACAGTGCAAGTGCCTTTCATTGTATATGCCAATAAGTCCTATTCCAGTGCAAATCCAGAGATCATGAAAAGATTGGCGGAGGTGAAAGATAAACCTATGTCAACGGCAAATTTTGTGCATCTCCTGATCTCTCTGACTGGTGGAGAATATAAGCTTTACGAGAAAAGGCTGGATATACTGTCAGAAGGATATATAGTCAGACCCCGATACGTAGATGAGAAAATATGGATTTATGATCAGGAGTAACGACTGTGTCCGAATAGTTCCTTCCTTTTGACAAAAGAATCTGCCCATCCTTTAATAAGATATCGGAAGCATTTGAGGAAGGATGCTTCTGTGCGCTTGGAAATACGCCAAGCTTTCAAGACTACGCGCGGAAGAGAGGTGAGAGGGTAGGTGATAGCTATGACAACTCCCTGCGCACGTAACACTTCCGGTTTGCTTGCTTCTCTAAGGCCCGTGCTCGCTCCGGAATGGACTGTGAGCATGATTGGGAAGAAGCGGGCTGATAAACCACTCTTGAGCAGCTGATGCATCCAGATGTCTTCCTCTCCACAACCGTAATGAGAGGCTCCAACTCCGAAATTCTCATTAAATAATATATTTTCTTTCTCAATATTTTTTCGCCGGAAAGCTATTTCAACTGAGGTCAAGAAGTAACCCTTGGCCGGGTGACGTAAGTCAAATGAATCATCTGGATAAGGCTTCTCTGTTTCTCCGTCCTGATTGCAATACATGAAAGTGGCAATGGATATTTCAGAATGCTTTTCAAAAGTATGTATGACTTCGAGAAGGGCAGATGCCTCATAGCTCAAATCATCGTCTGCAATAAGACACAAGGGTGCTGTTGCTTTTTTGAGCAGGATATTTCGGTTGCGGGATAATCCACGACTGTCAGAAAAAGATATTTTTATGTCATCGCGTTTTAAAGAAGGGGGGAGTGGAGGCTCCGGTTGCTTCGGAATCTGACATGACACAAGATACTCCACCTCTGGCAATTCAGGAAGTTTCATTTTGGCAACCCTTTGAAGACCTTCTTCTCCGAAACTGGCAATAAGAACTTGTAATTTTATCCGCTCCTCCTGTTCCATATTAATTTAGTAGATCATTCATTTAGTTCATTATCTTTTTCCAATGATTTTCGAATCGGTCTGCCACCAATCCGATATCGTTATTCTCTTCTACAAGTTTTCTCCCATTTATTGACATTTGATACATTTCATCAGGATTCTGAATAAGGGATAATAAGTAATCCTCCCATTCAGGCAACGTTTTAAGAGGAGTTAAGGCGATAATGGGCCGATAATCCCGGTTAATGTATTTGTAATACTCCGGTTGACCTCCGGTTCCGGCAAGGCGTCCCATTGCCATTGCCTGGAGTGCGTTCATTCCGGGAGAATAGGAATAGAGCTGATCAAGCACGATATGGCTCCGTGACATTCTTCTCAGGTATTCCCTTAATGAAAGATTGCTCACACACTCCACCTCGCATAGCTCCGGATAACGGCTTTCAAGCTTTCTACACATCTCAAGCATTAATCCTGTCCCTTTCTGAATCCTCATCCCTTCTCTAATCCCTATGAAAAACCTTATTTTATCCGGGTTTTGAATTGGAGAGAATTTATATTGTGATAAGTTGATGGGAAGGTTGGTAAATTCGAGTCTCTTCCCGAGAAATGGTCGTGAGGCCATATCATATTCCGGGAGCAATGACATGGCACCATCTATATTATCGTAAATGTAATTTGCATAATCACGACATACCGGTTGAGTCCACAGCGTGGAATGATTGGTGAATTTGTCAAATTCCGTCGGAGTCTTTCCTACGCGAAACTCTGAGAAACGGAACATGTCGCTATTGATGCAGGCATCAACGAAATGAAAATCATTTCCTGCGAGGGTAAGGAAGACGCTGTGATTATTTTTCTTCAGAAGATTGAAAAAGTATTTTAGCTTTTCAGGTTTTAGGCTAAGGAAATGTGGATTAATCAACTGCACCACATCAAATTCCTTGAACTGAGGGAAAGTCTTGACCACCTCATAAACATACTTTAGGGTGCCCTTTATTCCGGGCTGTCGGTCAAGGGTAATGTCTTTTTCCGTTTCCATATACCTCCCTCCATCAGAAACTACGGTCACTTTATGTCCGCGGTGCCTGAGTTCCGAAGCGAGTGAGGCGTGGACGTTTGAATAGTCACCAAAGAAAAGGATATTCATTACAGGAAAATTTAGAATTAAGTGATTAATGTAGCTCAATAAGGAAGCTTAAACAAATGAAAGGTTGATTAAATCCATAATAGGTATCCTGCTCTTCCCCCTTTTCGGGTGAAATCATATATCATTCTAAGGATTCCTTTCCTCCAATTTGATACATTGGCATCTGCAACACTTTTATTATATCCTTCCTCTCCTAATTCGTTATAACCTTCACGAGAATATATGCCCGCTAAGTTCACTTTGCGATATAGAAGCATATTTATGATTCTTTTTCGGAGCGCATCTGGAGCAGTCTCCGCATCTTTCTCCATTGCCTCTATAGCTTTCTCCCATTGACCGGCCTTTGAATGAAAATCGGTTCCTGTGAGAGAATCCTTCTGAGGATAGATATGCACCAAAACGCGGAAGATTCCCTTCATGGTAGGCTCATTCAGAAGGATACGCAAACCTAACTCCCAATCATCCCATACCTTTAAAGAGGAATTCCATGCTCCGATTCTCTTGATGAAAGAGGTGCGTATTGCGTAGGCTTGAGTAGAGAGCACAGCATTATAAATATGTCGCCTTAGCAGATCGAATTTGGCAAAACGTTTCGGTATGACTTCTTCCTTAGAATTGATGTATGCTGTGCGCCAATACACCACATCGAGTTTTTTATCGCGGTCGAACGCTTCCATGACTGTTATTGCCAGTTCGGGAAGCATCACATCGTCGGAGTCAAAGAAGAGCATGTAGTCAGTATCAACCTCCAGCAAGCCACGGTTTCTTGCGGCCGCTGCTCCGGGGCGTTCCTCACTCACAATCCTGACGGAGAAATCCTCACTTTCATGGTTCTCTTTCCATTTAGCCACGGCCTCCACTGTGCCATCAGTAGAATTATTATCAACCACAATCAGCCGTATCGGGCGATACGACTGATTATAGGCACTGTCAAGGGCTCGGAGAATCAGTTTTTCCCGATCCTTGACAGGAATTACTATGGATAGTGGATTGTAGATCATTTCTTTCTTCTTCTCACTGATTTGGCTGCATTTGCATTGCCGTTGCTATTAGAAGATGAGGATGACGACAATTTAGGTTTCTTTGCCTTGGTGGTCTTCTTTGTTTTTGAAGTTGAGCTTCTGCGCGAGCGCACGGTTTTCTTCTCTGCCGGAGCTGACTCAGAATCGCTAACCATTGTGCGTCCGGGTATGGTGTCGCCGGCGGCGATTGCCTGGGCCAATTCCTCCTCGCGTTCCTTCTGAGCAAGATACTCCTCGCGGGTTGGAACGTATAGGTTCTTGCCGTAATTTCTCAGACGGTTGTCGATGCTGTCCTGAGCCTGCTTGAGCAGATCCTCATCAGGATAAAGTTGAGCCATCGAGAGGTTACGGAGATTGCGGGTCTTGTAGATTTCACCGTCATACATGCCGAGATTGAAATAGTCATCAAGACTGTATTGCTCGAGATTGTTATCATCTGAAAGGAACACATATTCCTGAGCAAGATACGGACGCAATGCATCAAACTTTACCCAGAACATCGGATAGCGTCCCTGTGCGCCATAGTCGGTATATTTATTAAGTACCGGGCAGATTGCCTCCACACGTGTGTTCATGCGGTTGGTGCGACGGTCGAACTCCCATTTTTCAAGAATATAGTAAGCCTGAACCTGATTGGAAGGCACATCCGCTTCCTCCACCACAAACTTAGGGTTCTTTGAAGTTCCTCCACCGTTCTGATAGTATATCTCAAAACGGTCAAGCATCTCGTCAACCTTAACCTTGTATTGATCAGTGAAGACTTCGCGGCCATCGAGATATTCGTATGCCGGAATCTTGTCATCAAGCACCAACCCGAAAATAAGCCGGAATAGATTCTTTTTCCCATCCACCACATCCTCAGGATAATATAGAGGGGTATTTTCAGGTTTTGTAAGGTCGAGCTGACGGTAGATATCCCTCTTATATTGCAGGTCGGCATCGTGAGTCTCCTTAACGGTGTAGAAATCCTGCATACGGTCGGTAACGCCCGTGGCATTCTTCTCATTCTTCTTATCTTTTTCGGCACGGCGACGAACCACTCCGCCATTCTCAACCTGAGCCACCGCCGCGATTCCGGCCGCCGCAATCAGAGAAAGGGTTAATATTTTGCGATATATTTTCATGTCGGTAATATTTCGTTTAATTTAGTGCCACTTCCATAGGGGAGATGTCGCGTGTGATTCCATCCGGACCTTTAGCCTTGATGTTGGAGATAAAGAATGATTTGCCCGGTTTCAGGCGTTTGAACTGTTCGCGTTGACGGTCTGAAAAATGTGAACCATTGGAAATCTCCGGGATAAGGTTACCCATCTGGTCGGTGAAGACGGTTGCGAACGAGACAACGGTATAGTTTATGTCGAGCACACCGTCGTCGAGTGCGGCTCCCAGTCCCGGAGCGCTCATCAGGGCAGCCTTGGCAATGCGCTTTGGCGAGCCTTTATAATGGGTGTCTCCGATAGGGATGTAGGCCGTAGGATCGGGCAGTTTCCTTACTCGGAAAGTCATTGACCCTACATTTTGTGTCCTTCCGTCAAGTTGGGCGGAAACAGATATTGTGGCTTCGGTTCCCACCTGGGTGACACGTGCTACCCAATGGTCACCGTTCCTTGTTAACGTGCCTCCCGATATTGATGCCTGCACACCGGTCATCGGCACGCCCGGCACTGAAATTGATATCGGGTTATCGATGCCGGCATAGAGTACATTCATCATTGTCGGAGAGATTGTCGCCATCGGTTCGATCACTGTGTACGACGAACTGAAGGGATGCTTCTGCATGCTTCCGTCGGAAAGGGGAAGCTCGATATAGCCGGAATACTCATGGGTTCCAGGGGCGCCGGGAACAAATTCAAATATCCCTTTAGGGTTGGTGAGTCTTGAACCGTTCACATAGACCAGCGGTCGTTGGGTCGTGTCAACGGCAGCCAAGACAATCTGCGCCGAATATTTACCTCCCCGGATGATGGTGCGGGATTCCGGAATGACGTATGCGCCAAATTCATTCATGTGAACATCGTCCATATCCACGTTCATCACAAGGCTTGCCAATGCCTCCGATTCCGCCTGATGAATGTCGTTCTGAAGCTTCGTGAGCATAGTCACTGCGGCCACGGAGGGCATATTCTCAAACATTTTCTGTTCCCAAGACGCCGGCCCCCCGGAAGTCTTTGCAATAGTGGTGGAAAGCATTTCCGATACAGCCTTCCGTTTTGCCGAATCCGGAATCATCTCTACGATGAAAGCCCTGTATGAATCTATAGTCTCCCGAAGTTTCTTTCCCCGTTGGGTGTTTGGATTGAGCATAGTCACGGAAGAGGCCTCAAGGTCGTCAAGGTTCTTCAGGTTGTGATAGTCGGCTCCTTTTCCATCGGTTGCGACGGCAATATCTATTTTCAATTGCTCGATAGCGTTGAAAACCGATTCCGAGCGTTCGCGTAGCTTGGAGCCCTTCTCATACCATACACCGGCTTTCTCAGGACTCTCCTGATAAAGGCTTTCCAGGTAGCGGAACTGAGCGGCATTTCGCTCCGCAATATTTTTATTTGTGCGGCTTATGCTGTCGTGAACCTGACTGAATCCGTTGAGCACATCGCTCGACACATTCAGTGCAAGCATGGCCGTGAGGACGATATACATAAGATTGATCATCCTCTGTCGGGGCGACATACGCGCCACATTATTTCCTCCTCCTGCCATTTATTCTGTCGGATATTTATTTGTGAATTAGGCACATCCCAATCGGGGAAATGTCAGTCGTTGTTTTTAAGAGATTCGTCGAAAGGATTAATTCCTCCTGAGGCCGCGGCTCCGCCACCCATCATCGGATTAGCCATATTGATGGTCATGGCGGTAATCATTTTCTCATATACGGAGTTGAGCTGCTTCATGTAGCGCGCCATACGCTCCGTTTCCTCGCAATAGCGTGAGGATTCGGCCGCGGATTTCTCATACATATCGCGGATATCCTTCAAGCCACGGTTCACACGGTCGATAGACTCGAGCTGTGAGGCCACGCTTTTAAGCTGAATCTCATAGATTGTGTTCAGGCCGGCAATATTGCGGTTGAGATCCTGCATCTGTTCCACATATCCGTTTGAGCTGCCCGAGATAGTCTCGGAATTGCGTGTGATTGCCTCGTATGAACCAAGAAGAGTCTCGCAAACATGATTGAGGGCCTCTGTGGTTTCATTCAGGCGCCCCATCTGTTCCGACATCTCCTGCATCCGTGAAAGATAGCTTGAAGTGGCATCAGCTAATGAAGCAACCTCTTCAGGATCCTGCATCATTGGAACACCACCCTGGGGAGGTATTACACCGCCAGGCACTCCGGCCATTGCCGGCACGCCAGTAGCCTCCATATTCTCTTCTATTGCCTTGTCATAGCCTGCATATCCTCCTCCGCTGATCACAACACCCGAGCCGGAAGTAAAATCAGGACGCTCCTCCTCATTGTGTGAATCAAGGACCGGGAAAACTTCTTCCCATGCATACTCCTTTGGAGGGCGGTCGAACGCAGTGAGTATGAACATTGCAATCTCAGTACCCATGCCGATGCAGAGGAGCGTGCTGCCGCCTTCAAGGTGAAGAATCTTGAAGAGGGCACCCCAGATCACGATTGCCGCACCGATGGAGTAACAGAAGTTGAAGAAGCGCTGCCCTTTCTGTCCGTGAAGGAAGCGTTCGATGCCGTTGGCATATTTACGAATCTTTACCATAATGAAATTACTTTATGAAAGGGCATTACTTATTTTGCTTTCTTATTCTTTGTGCCGCGTGCGAAACCTATCTGCGAACGCACGTTGCGGAAACCGATATATGATCTCTGCTCGTTCTGATATTCCCAGGTGCGGAGGTCGGAACGGATGTTTGAAGCCACATCTTTCCACGAACCGCCGCGCACAATCTTGCGCTTCATGCGGTAAGGATCCTCCTTTGCAGCGTCATAACGATATTCGGGGTTTAGGTCGGAGGTAAGCTTGCCTACACTCTCGGTGTATGCCGTGGAAGTCCATTCGGAAACATTGCCCGCCATATCATACAGGCCGAAATCATTAGGCTTGAAGGTGCCCACCTGCGAAGTGATCACGTGTCCGTCGCGCACAAAGTCACCATCCATGGGCTTGAAGTTGGCATAGAAGCAACCGCGTTCATCCATAGGAAGCACCTCCTCCCAAGGATAAGCATTCTCCGAGTTCCCGGCGCGAGCCGCATATTCCCATTCTGCTTCCGTGGGGAGACGGAAAGGCTCTACATAGATTCCCTCCTTGCCTAAAGAGCGACGCAGATATTCAGTGCGCCAGTTGGAGAATGCGTTGGCCTGTTCCCAGCTCACACCCACCACAGGATAGTCATTGTAACCGGCGTGTGAGAAATACATCCTCGTATATGGCTCATTGTAGGCATTGTCGAAATCATTTATCCAGCACGTGGTGTCGGGATAGATGTTCACGATATATGTGTTCAGGAAGTCATAGTCACCTGTGAGCGGTCGCGTCACGGTCTCCCTTACGATCTGGCCTTCCTCTGTCATGTAGGCTGTATCCTTGGAAATCACCGGAAGTTCATTCGACACGGGTATATCCGTGTTATATTCGCGACGTGTAGGATCGAGACGGTTCTTGCGTTTTGCTGCCGCGGTGTGATTATAGATCTCGTAACGGTAGTTGAGCTGAGTGGGGTCGAGTTCGCGCTGGCCTGTGATTGGATTCACACGATACACGCTCTCTATAGCCCTCTGCTCATCCTCGTTAGGATTTCTCCAGGGAATTGGCTTATTCCAGTTGAGGTATGGCTTTATTGGGTTGCCCTCCTTATCCTCCTCAATCTTGAACACCTCATTTCCTCCGTATGCGGGGTCGGCAAGGCGTTCACGGATAATGGAATCGCGCACCCAGAACACAAACTGCTTATATTTTGAATTGGTTATCTCTGTCTCATCCATCCAGAAAGCATCAACCGACACCCCTTTTGGATTAGCCTTGATTCCGGCCACTGAATCATCTTTGGCAGGGCCTAACGCTATAGAGCCTCGGTCAACGAGCACCATTCCGTAAGGGGTAGGCTCGGCGAATGAGCTGCCTCCAACTCCGGTCACTTCGCCGCCCGCGCCCCCCCGGCGCATCCCGGCGCATGAAACGAAGATAGCGCAAAAGGAGAGTGCCGCTCCGAAGAGCATCACATTGCGCACCATGTTGCGTGAGAATCTTCCTGATATTGAATTTCTGTTTTTCATCTTAGTCATGTCGCTACATTATTCGAATGGAACGGTGTTTATTTTTG
>CAMWIH010000087.1 GCA_947174305.1 uncultured Porphyromonadaceae bacterium
GTACTTCTTCTTTGAAGAACTTTCAGTTCAAGTCTGTAGTCAACTTTTAATTAAAATCCTTATTGCCATTGCTCTTGGCATTCTTGTGGGGTGGTTTGCACCAACCTGGTTAGCAGCCGTGTTTAATACTTTCAACGGAATTTTTTCTCAGTTCCTGGGTTTCATGATCCCCTTGATTATTGTAGGGTTTGTTACTCCTGCTATTGCTGATGTTGGATCCCGGGCCGGAAAACTGCTGGTTGCCACAGCTGCCTTAGCCTATTGCGCCACCTTCTTTGCAGGAATGCTTTCCTATTTCACCGGCACTCTCACTTTCCCTTCGCTTATAGGAGGGGAGGAGGGCATGGCTCAGATTGAATCGGCAACACCTATTGAGCCATATTTCACGGTTGAGATACCCACCCCGCTCCCCGTAATGACAGCTCTTGTGCTTTCGTTTCTTTTAGGACTCGGAATAGCTTTTCTGAAAGGGGATACTTTGCGAAAAGGATTTGACGAACTTAGAGAAATTGTACAGAAGGCGATAAATGTTGCCATCATTCCGCTATTACCTATTTATATATTCGGTATTTTCCTTAATATGACCGTTGAAGGGCAGGTTGGCACAATCCTTACAACCTTCATGAAGATAATAGTTGTCATCTTCATTTTGCACATCTTCATACTTGTGCTGCAATATAGCATAGCCGCCTGCTTCAACGGCAAGAATCCATTCAAGATGTTAAAGACGATGCTTCCGGCATATTTCACGGCATTGGGCACTCAGAGTTCGGCGGCGACTATCCCGGTCACTCTTAAGCAGACCATTCAGATGGGTGTTGATGAAGATGTGGCAGGTTTTGTGGTCCCACTGTGTGCCACAATCCACATGTCGGGTTCCGCACTGAAGATCACAGCGTGTGCGTTGGCACTTCTCATAATGCAGCATCAACCGCACGATATAGGGCTCTTCATACATTTCGTTGGAATGTTAGGGATAACTATGATTGCCGCTCCAGGCATTCCCGGCGGATCGATAATGGCAGCATTGGGAATCCTGAGCTCCATACTCGGTTTTGACCAGCAGATGCTGGCGTTGATGATAGCCCTATATATAGCTATGGATAATTTCGGCACAGCCTGTAACGTGACCGGAGACGGTGCTTTAGCTATCATCCTCAACCGTTTCTTCGGGAAGAGGAGGGTAGCATAAAAAGTTTTCGTTATAAACGAAACTTATAATAATTTCATGAAAAGTTTTCGCTATAATGGAAACTTTTTGTGGATGACCGGAATGTTATAATAGGCGTCCTGTCCAAAGGAGAGGAAATTGATTTTATTGCTGAGAAGAATGGAGACCGTAAATATATTCAGATTTCTTCAATAATATAATCGCTCAATTTACGTAACTTAGAGTCAAAAGAAGCTCCGATTAGGAATATTTTCTTATCGTTAAAGCGGAATGGCAACCAGTATTCCTTATCCTTGATTTGATCCATAGCATCTTTTGCATCTGAATTGATCTTAAATTCAAAGATGTAGAGGAATTCGGATGTTTCCACAATAAGGTCAATTCTACCATCGGACGTACGACGTTCTACGGTTGCATATTCACCAAGAAGTGTAAAAATAAGGTAAACGGCATCCTGAAAACGAGCTTCCGGGGAGCCTTTTTCCGAATATCCCATCCCTGCAAGCAGAGAATCAAACCGTTGCATAAAACTCTCCGGCTTACCTTCCCTGATTTCCCTGCCGAAATTTTGTATGGAAAGGTTATGGGAAGAGGAATCCTCTTTCAGATAGCTCCTTAACAGAAATTTTAAGAAACTGTTTTTTACCTCGATGTTAGGATAATCCAGAATATATTCATCATACAACGCATTATATCCTTTTATGGTAAGATATCCTGTCTGGTAGAAGATCGGTACGGGATTCCTGCTTAAAATTCCTGCGGAAGCGAGTTCCTCCGCATCAAATTGGATAGGCGCCAGGTCCTTGATCATCCATCCTTCTTTTTTTAGAAGAGAAACGAGAAACTCCGGAGTGCCGCTTTCAAACCAGAAATTTCCGAATTTCCCTTTTGCGAAGAGATTCATCAGGCTGAAGGGATTGTAA
This sequence comes from uncultured Porphyromonadaceae bacterium, assembly GCA_947174305.1. Classification (GTDB taxonomy): domain Bacteria; phylum Bacteroidota; class Bacteroidia; order Bacteroidales; family Muribaculaceae; genus Lepagella. The sequence continues at coordinate 2,095 of CAMWIH010000087.1, forward strand.
ATATCGGGAGATTCTTCCGAGAAATGATAGCCGTCATATCGATCCTTAATTTCTTTTTCTACTTCTGAAACAGATTTAGACGATTTAAGAGCAAGATTTGATAAGCCTGATTTAAGATATTTTCGAATCTCATCCTCGGTCACTCCACATATTGCAGCGTAGTCATCTTCAAAAGAGATATCCCTTAAATTGTTGAGGTCTGAGAAGATGGATACTTTACTGAAACGCGCCACGCCGGTAAGCATTGCAAATTTTATATAGCGATCTTGTGTCTTTAGATTAGAATAAAACGCTTTTAGGGTGGAGCGATATTGTTCCGTCAATTCCTCATTTCCAATCACGCTAAGCAATGGCTTATCGTATTCATCAACTAAGATTACAACTTGCTTTCCAGTCTTTTCATAAGCTTTCTCAATCACCCATGCGAATCGTTCCTCTACGGATCGCTCCTTTTTTTCATCGCCATAAAGCGACTCCCATTTGTCAAGATTTGCGTTCAATTGAGCGATAAGAGAAGCATAAGAATTGTAATATCTGTTATTGAGGTCAAGATATAGGATAGGGTATTTATCCCACTCAGTCTCAGTCTCCGCTATATCTAATCCTTCAAATAGCTCCTTCTCTCCATTAAAGAAAGCTTCAAGGGTGGAAAGTAATAGGCTCTTGCCAAACCGTCTGGGTCGTGATAGGAAATAGAACTGTCCCCTTAGCAGATGGGCTATGTAGCCCGTCTTATCCACATAGAGGTAGCCGTCCTCACGTATTTTGCGGAATGTCTGGATTCCTACCGGATATTTCAATTCTTTGGAACACTCTTTCATAATGGCAAAGATAATAACTTTTTCCCACTTTAACAACAGCGGATCGGCGACAGAGGTTTGAACTAAAAATTATCCTCGCTGTTAAGATTGTTAGAATAACTCCTGTTGGAGTAGAAGGAAAAATTCCTTATATAGGCAATAAAACCGTGGAGGGTAAATTCCATAAAGTGAACGACGCTCCCGTACCTCCAGAAGATTGGAGATATTTATATTCCTACAGTTTATAAAAAATGACTATGGCAAATATCTTACTTTGGATTGGAATTATAATACTTGTGGCTGGTTGGCTTGCATTTGGTTGGCAAGCGTCGAAAAGGATGGCCATGAAAGAGGAATTGGAAAGGTTTCCTGAAAAAAGGAGGTTCATGGTTCTTCGCAGGAACTATTGTCGTCTTACAATGCTTATAGGTATCGTGTTGATGATAATTGCTTTATTGATATAGAGTGTTCTCACGCACACCAGGTATGATTAAGGGAAAGAGGAATTGTTATAGTCTTTAAATCAAAAAGTAGAGACGCACGAAGTGTGCATCTCTACTGATAATCAACTAATTAGGGATGTGCCAGAGTGCGTCCCTACATTTTTAGGTCACATCGTCTTATTTCCCTAATGCGATCCTCTTATATTCCACCGGGGTGATCTTGATGAACTGGGGGAGGAATTCTTCCCAGTTTTCCAGGATATGCTTGCCGAGTTTGGATCCGGTGTGTTTCACGTGACGTTCTATGATGTCGCGGAGCTCAGAGATTTCATCATCCTCTTTCAGCAGGGTTAGCTCCACAAGATCCATATTCACGTAGTAATCAACGTTGCCCGAGGGGTTCCATATATATGCTATACCTCCGCTCATTCCTGCAGCGAAGTTGCGGCCAATCTTTCCGAGAACAACAACTCGTCCTCCCGTCATATATTCACAAGCGTGGTCGCCGGCGCCTTCCACAACCGCTGTTGCACCGCTGTTGCGGACTGCAAACCGTTCACCGACACGGCCGTTTACAAAGAGTTCACCCGAAGTGGCTCCGTAGAGAAGGGTGTTTCCGGCAATAGTATTACGGTAGGCATCGAAATCCGCATCTCGGTCGGGCACAACTATGACGCGTCCGCCTGACAGACCTTTGCCAAGATAATCGTTGGCATCGCCGATTAGCTTCAAGGTGACACCCTTGCATAGGAAAGCGGCAAAACTTTGACCGGCCGAACCTGTGAAGGAGAGTTTAACGGAATCTTCCGGAAGTCCTTCACTCCCAAAACGCTTAGTGATATATCCGCTTAACATGGAGCCAACGCTTCGGTCGGTGTTCACAATCGGCATACCGAGGGCAATGGGCTGACGGGCATCAATCGCCTGCGAAATCAGTTGAAGAAGAGCACCATCTTTCACCCCATCCAGTTTATGATCCTGTTCGTTAGTAAAGTGTAATGAAGCCTCTTCAGATGTTGCCGGCATATAGAAAAGACGCGAGAAATCAAGTTTGGAAGCTTTCGATTCCACCGGTTGCGGTTTCATTCTGAGCAGGTCGGCACGACCAACAATCTCGTCAATCGAACGGTAACCCATCGCGGCAAGTCGTTCTCGGATTGACCGAGCCATAAATTGGAAGTAATTAACGAGATATTCATATTTCCCGATGAATTTTTTACGGAGCTCAGGATTCTGGGTCGCCACACCCTTCGGACACTTATTGGTGTGACAAACGCGAGCCATACAGCACCCGAGCACAACGAGAGCAGCCGTTCCGAATCCATATTCTTCAGCTCCAAGAAGTGTATTGACAATCACATCGTGGGGCGATTTTATCTGGCCGTCAACTTGCATTATCACCTTTCCGCGAAGATTATTGAGAACAAGAGTCTGCTGAATCTCAGCCAATCCGATCTCAACCGGTACGCCCGCATGTTTCATGGAGCTTGCCGGAGCAGCGCCTGTACCGCCGTCGCATCCGCTTATTAGGATCTTGTCGGCTTTAGCCTTCGCCACACCCGCGGCGATTGTTCCCACACCACTCTCAGCCACCAACTTGACACTGATTTTTGCCTCCGGATTGAGGTTTTTAAGATCGAAGATAAGCTGTGCCAAATCTTCAATTGAATAAATGTCATGATGAGGAGGAGGAGAGATAAGTGTGATTCCGGGGAGTGAACGACGGGTCTTGGCAATTACCTCATCAACCTTGAATCCGGGGAGCTGACCGCCTTCGCCCGGTTTGGCTCCCTGCGCCACTTTAATCTGAATCTCATCGGCATTGACAAGATATTCAGCATCTACACCGAATCGCCCCGAAGCAACCTGCTTAACTGAGCTTCTTGCCCACGTTCCGTCCGGACGCACTGCATTACGGGCCGGATCCTCGCCACCTTCACCGGTATTGCTCATGCCACCAATTTTATTCATTGCAATGGCAAGCGCTTCGTGAGCCTCAATGCTTATGGCTCCGAACGACATAGCCTCCGTGCAGAAACGACGCATAATGTTTTCCTCACTCTCAACCTCGGCAATGTCAATCGGTTTACGATCGCTTTCAACCGTGATAAGGTCGCGGAGGAAAAGAGGTTCAGGTTTATCTTCCACAAGGGAAACGTATTCCCGGAATTTATCATAGTCTCCCTTCATTGTTGACTGCTGAAGAGCTTTCACAACCTCGGGATTCCACGCATGACGTTCGCCCGACTTGCGGAAGGCATAGTTGCCGAAATCAGTGAGTGCCGGATTCTCCTGCATATCGGCGAAGGCACGGAAATGATTACGCAACGCATCTGCGGTGACATCCTCGATATCGATACCTTCAACAGAGGAAACGCCTCCTCCCATGTAACGGCTCAGAAGTCGTGAACTCACCCCTAACGCCTCGAAAAGGGCACATCCGCGATAACTGCGGATTGTGGAGATCCCCATCTTGGATAGTATCTTCAGAATACCTTTGTTAACGGCCTTGATGTAATGTTTCTCAGCCGTTTCAAAGTCAAGTTGGATCTCTTTCTTCTCCACAAGATCCTTAAGGATTGCAAACACCATATAGGGGTTCACGGCAGAAGCCCCGTAACCCATAAGAAGAGCCACGTGCATCACCTCACATACCTCTGCACTCTCAACGATAATTGCAATCTGGGAGCGCTTCTTGCGGCTCACAAGATGATGATGCACCGCCGATAGGGCAAGGAGTGAGGGAATAGGTGCATAACGGGCATTGACATTCCGGTCGGAAATGACCATATAATTATAACCGTTATCCACTGCATTCTCGGCTTCAGAGCATAGATGGTCAATTGCACTTTCCATAGCCTTGACCCCGCCATCGGCCTCAAACACCATGGGGAGAGTGATCGTATTGAAGCCCTTATATTGCAAATGACGCAATATGTCGAGTTCGCTGTCGCTTACAATCGGGGAGGGCATCATAACCACATTGCATAGTTCAGCCGAAGGTTTAAGGATATTTTTCCTTACGGCACCGACATAGCTGGTGAGCGACATCACGAGTTCTTCGCGTATCGGATCGATCGGGGGATTGGTCACCTGCGCGAACTGCTGACGGAAATAGTTGAAGAAACGCTGAGGAATATCGGAAAGCACAGCCGGGGGTGCATCGTTACCCATCGATGCTGTTGGCTCTGCGGAGTTTATCGCCATAGGCTTGATGATCCTTTCGATATCCTCCTTATTATAGCCGAAAGCAATCATCTGGCGTTCGCGGTCGGCCACTTCGTGGGTCACTTTGCGCCCGCTCTTGAGGTTACTCAGCACTATGCGATTTTCGTTGATCCATTCGCTGTAGGGATGTTCAGAAGCAAGAGCCTTCTTAATGTCACGGTCGATAAGGATTTTTCCCTCCTCCGTATCCACCATAATTATCTTGCCAGGTTTAAGGCGCGCCTTATGCTCTACGTTTGCAGGATCAATGTCGAGCACTCCTGTTTCAGAGGCAATGATCATCTCGCCGGACTTTGTGACGGTCATGCGAGCCGGACGCAAACCATTTCGGTCGAGCATTCCTCCGGCATAACGGCCATCGGAGAAGATGATAGCCGCCGGGCCGTCCCATGGTGCCATGAATATGGAGTGATATTCATAGAAGGCAAGGAGTTTGCGTGATATAGGATTCTGCTCGTTGCAACTCTCCGGAACGAGCATTGCCAAAGCGTGGGGCAATGACATTCCTGACCGCACGAAAAATTCAAGGGCATTGTCGAACGAAGCTGAATCGCTCATTCCCGGTTGGATCACGTGACCGATTTTCTTCATTTCACCAAGGTTGTCGGGCTCGATGATTGCTTCACGACTCGACATCCAGAACCTGTTGCCACGGATTGTGTTGATCTCACCGTTATGACCTATGAGACGGAAGGGTTGTGCCAGACGCCATGTAGGAAATGTGTTGGTAGAGAACCGTGAATGCACCAGGGCGATTGCGCTGGTGAAATAGGGGCTTTGCAGGTCTTTGAAATATTGACGAAGCTGGGTGGAGGATAGCATCCCCTTATATATCAGGGTCCGGGTCGATAGCGAGACAATATAACAGCTCTCCTTATCCTTAATTTCTTCCGACTCGAGCACTGCTTCTTCTATCCTTTTGCGAATCACATATAGAAGGTTCTCGAGACGTTCGCGATTGTCGCATCCGACAACGAAAAGTTGGCGAATAAGAGGTTCGGTTATCAAAGCGTCATGACCTAAGACAGAGGAGTCAACCGGGACATCACGCGTATGCATAAGGAAGAGTCCCTGCGACTTGATTTCCCTGTCGATAATCTGCTCAAAAATCTCTCTGTCGGAATCATCTTTGGGGAGGAACACCATGCCCACGCCGTAACGCCCTTTTTCAGGCACAGGAATACCGTTGAGCAATATATATTCGTGTGGAATCTGCACCATGATCCCGGCGCCATCGCCGGTTTTGTCGTCGGCACCCTCGGCTCCGCGATGAGCCATGTGTTCGAGAACCGACAGACCCTGATCAACAATGTAATGATGTTTGCTACCGTCGATTTTTACCACCAATCCCACGCCGCATCCGTCGTGCTCGTAGTCCGGAGAATAGAGGCCGTGAGCCTCTGCTCTCTCTAATTTTTGATTTCTTATCATTGACCTGTAAATGTAGAAACTTGCGTTTTAGCCGACATGCAAATGGATATTTCCGGCCAAGAACTATATTTTTGCTTGCAAAATTACAAAAAATATCCTTAAAAAGCAACAAAATGAAAATTAAAGCGTCTCTTACGGGAGGAAAATGCAACCGCTCCGCGGTTGGGACTGAGATGTGGAATAAAAAATCCGAGAGTTCCGTAAAGGCGGGAACCCTCGGCTAATAGAATGTGTAACCGCTCCGCGGTGATGTCCTTATAGAAGGTTATAACCGCGGAGCGGTGATTTTAATTCATGAATTTTACGCTCTTTTCTGCAACGCCTTTGGAGGAGTGAGCCTTAAGACGCGCTATGCAGAAACCGTTGATTTCGGGAACGGTCAATGAATGAACATAACCGTCGGCTTCAAGAGCGGTGACGGTGCCGATGATGCTTCCGTCGGGTGTGATGTAGTAAAGTGAAACCTTGTCATAACCGGCCGGAATGCTGTAGTTGATTGTTCCTGCCACATATTCAAGGCTTACATTCGCATCAATCATCATTCCCTTTATTCCGGTGTCGATATCACCAAGAGTTATCTTCACTTTGGCGGAAGAGGGGAGGATGGTCTTCACGTAGAGTTCATCATTATCAGTCTTGCAATAAGCGTGACCCTGGAAGTCATCCACTTCTGCCGGAGAATTTTTCTGAACAAGCTCATCCCCTTCGCCACGAGTGGAGAAAAGATTTATGGATTCAGGCATATCCACAGTCAGCTTCGGCTCCTCTTCTCCCGGATATCCAAGCAGACGAAGACGGATGGTGCGCATATCCGGCATAAAATGGATTGAAGAGCCGGTTTCCGGTTCAATGCTTACAGCATAGTGGCCATCTCCATCTGCTTCTCCGCGGAAATGAATCAAAGTGTATTCATCATTTTCAAGGGCAGAGGCTGATGTGCGGTCATCTTCATAGAGGAGGCCTTCATACACTCCTTCAACCGAAGTGTCAACACTATGAAGAATAGTTATGTCATCATAGCTGATTTCGGAAGTGGAACCGAAATCCTCTTTCTTGGTAAACATCGGTATGAAACTGCCGCGACGCATGAAATGAGGCAAGCAGTTCAAAGGAGCCGAATAGTTCACTGATTCTCCTCCAAGATAAACTTTTGAGAAGTCGTTCAGGTCAATCCATTCACCTTCGGGGAAGGTGATGCTTCTTGACGAAGCGGAAGAAAGCACCGGTGCAACATAAATATCCTTACCCCAGAGGTAAGCATCATTCACGTTTGCCAGCTTGCGAGGGTCAATATCGAAAGCGCACGCCGGGCGTGCCATCGGCCATCCCTTGGTGGTGTTAAGATAGGAGAGCGTGTAGGTGTAGGGAAGCATGCGGTAACGGAGATTGATGAAATCCCTGATCCCCGGGAGTATGGATGAATACTCCTGGTTGGTTGGCTCAGGACGGTCGGCCGAGTGAGTGCGCATCATTGGTGAGAACACGGCAAACTCTACCCAGCGGAGGTATAGCTCCGGCATCGGGCCGTTGATAGAAGTGAAACCACCGACATCGCTTCCTAAATAGGAGACACCCGACATTGACATATTGATAAGTGCAGGAACCTGAGCGGCCAGACCGCGCCAATCGCGGAGTATGTCGCCGGTCCAGGGGAAGGTTGAGAAACGCTGCATGCCCGATGTGCCTGAGCGGGGCATAATGAAGGGGCGCATTTCGGGAAATTCCTCGCGCAGTCCTTTGTATAGGCGTTCCACCCAGAGCTGTCCGAACTCATTGTGAACCTGACTCACGGAGCCTCCGAGATGCTGTGAATCCGCATCGTGACGTTCCGGTTCGCCAAGGTCGAGCCACCAACCGGCCATTCCCTCGCGTGTGCGGTCGCGATAGAAAGTCCACATCCAGTCGAGGGCTTCCGGATTGGTTGCATCAATGAGTCCCACGCGCGGTGACTTAAGCCATCCCATATCATTCACATCCGCGTCGCAGAAATAGCCATTGTTAAGCATATACTCATAATTTGAGCATCTTGACGTGAAGAAAGGCTCTGTAATCACTATGGTGTTGATTCCCTGTTGCTTCCAGTCGCTCATCATCTTCTGAGGATTCGGGAAGTTCGGGGTGTACCAAGTCAGATTTCCCATTCCCGATTCATCCTCTCCTTCCCAACCAAGGTCGAATACTATTCCATCAAGCGGAATTCCGGCATTCTTGATATCATTGATATATCCCTGCGCTTCTGATTCCGACATATAACTATAGCGGGAGGTGATGTAACCTAAGGCCCAGTAGGGAGGGAGATCCTGACGGCCTGTAAGCAAAGTGTAGTTGGCTATCACTTCGTCAAGATTTTCACCACCTACATAGTAATAGCTTATCGGGTCTTGTGCGCCCGAACGGTAGCTGAGTCCATTGGCTGAGGGACTCATGACGGCACCACGCCAATGATCGTCGAAAAGCACACCATACCCGCTTGTGGAGGCCACGAATGGGATTGTGATGCAGTGGGGATAGCTGTATTGGCCCTGTCCCCAACCTCCGGTCTGAGTGTTGTCGAGACGCAAAGTGGTGTTGATTATATTACTGCTCACCCCATTGTATCCTGCACCGAAAAAGGCAGTGTCGTCCATCGGATTGAAGGAGACGGTGTGCAGATTGCCATTGTTGCGGAGACAATCAGCCTCTGAAAGTTTTTCGTTCCCCTCGCTGTCAAGGAAAGTGATTAAACCGGAATTGCGGTCAATGCTGATTTGAGCGCCATTGGTAATCGATATAATAAGAGGCGAGTCTTCACTATCCTCAACATTATATGTTGCATTGGGAATGGCGGAAACAGTTATGGTTCGTCTTTCCTCTCCTGTTGCATCTTTTGGAAGGGTGAAGACTTTAACTACTTCTTCAGAATAAGGGGTGATGTATAGGGTGGCGTTTTCGCAGGATACCGTTACTGTGGTGCCGTCATTCTCCCAGTTCTCAATTTTTCCGGCACCCGAGGAGGGGGTAGGATCATCTCCACCGCCACCGATGGTGTAGGTGCTGTCAAATTTATAGGTGGCCCCATTGATGAAAGGGGTCTCTCCTCCCTCCATAGTGTTGCTGTTAACCCCTCTCATTCTGTTGGAGCCGGGGTAATCGGAAATGATTATTAATTCCGGATGCTTGTCAGCCGGGGATTCCCATCTGTAGAGATTCTTTGAAGGATCCACTAAAATCATTTTATCACCTGGCCATGACCCTTTATCGGTGCAATTAGGACCATTTTCTACCCATGCCCATACGGATGGTTCTCCCCATGAATCGGGTTTCTCAAAATAACAATAGTCAGCGTATGCCTTTATTCCTCCGATTCCGGAGGTGAGTAAGAAGGAGGAGGCCAACAATAGTGCCTTCCCGGAAATTGAAAGATTTAAGATTTTCATTATGGTGTTTAGATAAGCCATTATGCCCAATTAAACTATGGGCTATGAATATGTTGCCGAGGCAATACAATAAAGTTTTTTTACTTAAGTTTATATAGTAAATCACGCAAAGTTAGCAAAATAAGCCGGAATTTGTCTAAAATTGAGAAAAAAATTTCTCCTTAATAGATGTTAAAGGCTTTATGTTCCACTGAAGCATATTCTCTTTATTTATAATATCTTTTATCTCTATATTGGCTTATATTAATAAGTTAAACAGTGTTAATGTTCTATTTTTGAGCTTAGAATATTTGC
>CAMWIH010000088.1 GCA_947174305.1 uncultured Porphyromonadaceae bacterium
CCATAAATATCAGCCGAATTTTTTGTCGGCAAATAAATTATTTGTATATTTGAAGCCGAAAACGCATATCGTGCAGAAAGCGATTGCGTGTATGTAATGAGCGAGGGAAACCTCAGCAGAAAGAACTCACTCAGTTTCGGCTGAAAAATGAATTGAACCTATATGAACGATCTCGAAAAAGTGGAGTCGTCTGACACCACGAACGCCTGCACTGTTTCTCAGGAAACAGTTAATGAATGTGTTGAAACCGCCTCACCCGCACTTGATCTTGCGGAAACAGCCGATGCTGTGGAGGATGAGAAAGAGGAGAGCAAGGATCTGCGCCGATTCCATTCGCTCGACAAGGATGGACTCATAGTTGAGATTAAGGAAATCCTTGCCAATGACCGTATGGATGCCCATAAAGAGGTAACCGCCCTGAAGCAGGCTTTCTTCAACATCAAGACAAAAGAGAACCTTGAGCAGCTTAATGCCTTTATTGATGAAGGCAATGACCCCGCTGCTTTCTCCTCGCCGGTCGATGAGAAAGAGAATGAGTTCAAGACATTATATTCTGAGTTCAAAGAGAAGCGGGCCGCCTTCATTATTGCAGATGAAGAAAGACGCAAAGAAAATCTTGAAAAAAAGAATGCTATTCTTGAACAGCTTAAGGCTATCACGGAAGATATTGATAACGTCAACCTTCGTTTCCCAGAGTTTCAGCAACTTGTACAGGATTTCAAGGCTATAAAGGAGATTCCTCCCACAGCCGAAAGCGATGTGTGGAAACAGTTCCAGATGGTCACCGAACAATTTTATGATCATCTGAAGATGAACAAGGAGCTTCGCGACCTCGATTTCAAGAAAAATCTTGAAGCTAAGAAAGCCTTGATTGAGGAAGCAAAGAAACTTGAGGAGAATCAGGATCCCATCGCCGCTTTCAGGAGCTTGCAGACAATTCACGAACAATGGAGAAACATTGGTCCGGTAGCCAAAGATCTTCGCGATTCGATTTGGGAAGAGTTTAAGGCAGCATCCGCTATAATCAATCGCCGTCATCAAGATTATTTCGAACAGAGAAAGGCTGCCGAGTTGGCGAATGAGGAGGCAAAGACAAAGTTGTGCGAAGAGATTGAGGCAATTGACTTGAATGCCATAAACAGCTTTAACGAATGGAACACAACTACCGATAAGATTATCGAGTTGCAGAAGAAATGGCGTGAATATGGGTTTGCTCCGAGAAAGAGCAACACCATCCTCTACAACCGTTTCCGTGAAGCGTGCGACAAATTCTTCAACGCCAAGACTGAATATTTCCAGAAAACCAAAGATGAGTTTGCCTCTAATTTAGAGAAGAAGACGCGCCTTTGTGAGAAAGCTGAAGCTTTAAAGGAGACTGAAGATATCCGTAAGGCTACCGCTGAGGTTGTCAAGCTTCAGGCCGAATGGAAAAAGATTGGAAGTGTGCCTCGCAAATATAGCGACAGCATCTGGGAGCGATTCCAGACTGCTTGCAATTATTTCTTCGATGAGCGCAAGAAGCAGGAGACAGCCCGACGTGAAGTAGAAAACGCTAACCTTGAAAAGAAGCGTGCAATCATAGAGGAACTCAAGATGCTTCCCAAGGATGGCGACCGTCGTGAAGTGATCGGCCGCGTGAAGGAACTTCAGGCCGCCTGGCAGGAAGCCGGGTTCGTGCCATTCCGTATGAAAGATAAGATTTATGCGGAATATCGTGCCATCTGTGATGAGCTTTACGGAGCATTCGACACAAAAGAGAGAAAGGCTCGCATGAACAACTTCCAGGAGCGAGTTGCCAACCTCAAGAGTGAAGGCCAGAACCTTAACCGCGAACGCGATCGTTTGGTGCGTGTGCTTGAGGCAAAGCGCAACGAGATGAAGACCATTGAAAACAATATGGGCTTCTTCAACGTGAAGTCGTCGGCCGGCAACTCAATGGTTAAGGAGATGGAGCGTAAGATCAATCGACTTAAGGAGGAGATGAAACAGGTGGAAGAGAAGATTGCCATCCTTGATGCAGGAGAGTAATTTCTTTTGAAACCGATATAAATAAAAAAGACGGCCAATAAGACCGTCTTTTTTATTGAAGCACACCAATACTCTAAGCGACATCTATTTAATGATAATTAATAGACTATTAAGAATAATGAGAAAGAGAACGTTACTCATTTTAGCAATATCATTTGCCCTCCGGCTCGGATTATGGGCTGATAATACAGCCGAGACCTACGGCATAACTTCCGACGACTATACATTCAACCTTTCAAAGGCAAAAGCCGGCGATGGAGATGCGATGCTTGTGATAGGAAAATGTTATGAGACAGGCACCGGTGTCAAAAGGGATGTAAAGCAGGCATGGATATGGTATGGTAAAGCCGCGGTGGAGGGGAATGTAGAGGCGGATTATATCATCGGCACGCTTTATCGTGACGGAATAGGAACCAAGAGGAATTTTGAAGAATCCGCTTATTGGTTCAGGAAGGCTGCCCGCAACGGGCATACGGAAGCGTTGCTGAATATAGGCCGTCAGTTTGAGGAGGGGAAGGGAGTGCTTCAAGACAACCGGGTCGCCGCTGAGAATTATTGGCGTGCCGCCGAGCGGGGAAGTGCTGAAGGAGCCTTCCGTTATGCCGTGATGTTGCGCGATGCAAAAGGGGTGGCTCAAGATCTGCCAAGAGCCTTGAAATATTTCAAGATGGCCGGTGAAAAAAACTATCCGGATGCCGCCTACCAAGCCGGGCTTCTTGAGAATCAAGGAGTGAAGATTCCTTCTCGTGCAGTTCCTGTAAAGTCAACGGCCACTGCCAAAACGGAGACCTCGGGTAAGAAAGTGGTAAAGAAGGAAACTTCAAAAAAGAAGGAAGCCTCCAAGAGTAAAACGTCATCAAAGAAAAAGGATGCATCAAAGAAAAAATCCTCATCAAAAAAGAGAAGATGATTATGTCACACACCGAACTTATTCTAATAAATATATCAGGCCCCGATAAAAGCGGAATAACAGCGAGCCTGACTGAAATTCTTGCCAGGTATGATGCCGATATCCTCGATATCGGTCAGGCCGACATTCATCACACACTTGCCTTGGGAATATTATTCAAGACCGATAGCCGAAGGAGTGGTGAGATTCTGAAGGAATTGTTGTTTAAGACCAACGATCTTCAGGTGCAGGTTCAATTCTCGATAGTTACGGAAAAGGCCTACGAAGCGTGGGTTGGCAGGCAAGGGAAAGATCGATATATCGTAACTTTGCTTGGCCGAAGGATAACCGCCGCTCAAATTTCGGCGGTGTCCTCGATAATTTCGGAGCAGGGACTCAATATAGAGACCATCACCCGTCTTACCGGCCGCATGCCCCTTGATGAAGCGCAACAACCGCTCACTAAGGGTTGTATAGAGCTTTCCGTGAGAGGTACGCCATACGATAAGGTAAAGATGCAGAGCGAGTTCATGCATCTGGCTTCCGAGCTTGATTTCGACATATCAATGCAGGAAGACACGATGTATAGACGCAGTCGCCGGTTGATATGTTTTGATATGGATTCCACGCTCATACGCACTGAAGTGATCGATGAACTTGCCGACCGGGCCGGAGTAGGAGAGGAGGTGCGTGCAATCACCGAGTCGGCCATGCGTGGGGAGATTGATTTCCGTGAAAGTTTCACGCAACGTGTCAAGCTTCTTAAGGGTCTTGATGTTTCGGTTATGAAAGAGATAGCTGAGAGCCTTCCCATAACAGAGGGTGTGGGGCGCCTCATGGAGGTGTTGAAGCGTTCAGGCTATAAAACGGCCATCCTTTCAGGTGGGTTCACCTATTTCGGGGAATATCTCCAACAGAAATTCGGATTCGATTATGTTTATGCCAATGAACTTGAAATCGGACCTGATGGGAAGCTTACCGGAAATTATGTGGGTGATATTGTGGATGGTCACCGTAAAAAGGAGTTGTTGCGGTTACTTGCACAGGTGGAGAGAATCAATATCGCTCAGACAATTGCCGTCGGTGATGGAGCCAACGACCTCCCGATGCTCGCAGAGGCCGGGCTTGGTATTGCCTTCCATGCAAAACCGAAGGTAAAGGCAGAAGCAAGTCAAAGCATTTCAACAATAGGAATAGATGGAGTGTTATATTTTTTAGGATTCAAGGATTCATATATAGAGGAAAAATGATCTGTATATGGAAAAGATTCATCAATGTATGGATGAATTGATTTCGGTATCGTGAATCCGGTTGTAGGGCATAAAACAATCCATATTGCAATGAAAAATATTATAAAGGTCTTTACTACGGTCGCGGTACTCTTCTGGAGCACTGTGGCCGTTTTTGCAGAAAAAAAACAGACAGTCGGTCTTGTATTGAGTGGAGGTGGAGCCAAGGGAATTGCCCATGTGGGCGTGATCCGCGCATTGGAGGAGAATGATATTCCTGTAAACTACGTTACTGGAACATCAATGGGAGCGATTGTCGGATCGCTTTATTCGTGCGGCTGGAGTCCTGACAGGATGATGGAACTTTTCACATCTCCTGATTTCAAGTATTGGAGCACCGGCGTGATCAATCCCGACAACATAACGCGCATATCCCGCCTCGAGCCTACCCCGCAGTGGGTCGGTGTAAATGTAAGCCTGAAAGATTCCACAGGGGTTATGTCGATGTTGCCTACGAGCCTGATCAGTCCAATCCCCATGAATATAGAGTTTCTTGAATTATTCTCTCCCTACACATTGCAATGTAAAGAGAATTTCAATAACCTTTTTGTCCCGTTCCGTTGTGTCACTTCTGATGTTTATCACAAACATAAGGTTGTGCTTTCAAAGGGAGATTTAGGAGATGCCGTCAGGGCGTCGATGTCGTTCCCTCTGGTTTTCCGTCCTATCAAGATGAATGGGGTGCTGGTATATGATGGAGGTATCTACGACAATTTCCCGGTCAATGTCATGCAGGAGGACTTCAATCCTGATTTCATTATCGGAGTCTCCGTGTCGGGTCCCGATGCCAAGCCGCAGCAAGGGGATATTTACAGCCAGCTTGAAGATATGATCATTCAGAACAATGATTATAATGTGCCGGCAAAGAATGGAGTGAAGATTCAAGTGCCCGTGTTGCAGTTCGGTGTGCTTGACTTTGATCAGGCAAAAACCATCTATGACATCGGATATAAAACAGGTCTTGCCATGGTGGATTCCATCAAGAAGAGGGTCTATGCCAGGGAACCGTTATCCGAAGTCACGGCACGTCGTGAGCGTTTTGCCTCAGCGACTCCCGAAGTGGTGTTTGATTCTGCGACGGTCACAGGAGCAACCAAAGGGCAGGCGCATTACCTCGAATATCTTTTTGAGGGTCCGAAACACCGGCCATTCAACTTGAAAAAGGCTCAGGAGGCATATTATCGTGCCGTTACCGACGGAACACTAAGCAATCTTGTGCCGAGGGCTGACTTTGGCAATGACAACCATAACAAGCTGCTGCTGGAAGCTTCCGTAAAGAAACCATGGTCCATAGGAGTGGGAGGGTGGATCACATCTTCAACCAACAGTATGCTTTATCTTGACCTCGGATTCCACACCCTCAGCTTCAACTCTCTCGATGTTGATTTGCAAGGTTGGATTGGTCAATCATATTACGCCGGGATGCTTTCTGGACGTTTCTCCCTCCGATCGAGCACCCCATCCTATCTGGAGTTTATGGGTGTGGCTCAAAAACAGAAATTCTATGATTCGGAACTGTTGTTCTATCAGACTTCAACCCCCACGTTTATTACAGAGAGCCAAAACTTCCTTCGCATGAAATATGTTTGGGAAATGAACAGGAAGACCATCGGCTTCTCAGATCTGACCTGGGGTTATGAATCAGATTCCTATTATCCTACCAATACAGGAGATTATGCCAATACGTCGAAAGATAAGACACAATATTTCATCACCGCACTTAGAGCGGGCTTTAAAGGAGGGCTACTTAATGATCCTCTGTATCCGAGTTCGGGTATGGAATGGCGTGCTGATGTTCAGGGCAGTTATGAGCGGTCGCGTTTCACACCTAAAGGCGACAAGGCATTGCGAACGGATTATGAAGGCCATTTCCGCGGATCGCTGGAACTGTATTGGAAACAATTTTTTCCTGTGGCCAAACATTTCAGCATAGGGGGAGCGGCCAATATATTAGGCACCCTTCAACAATTGCCACAGAATTACATTGCCACTCTTGTCCATGCACCTGCATTCGCACCCACGCCCTCAACTCAGAATTATTTTAACGAAGCCTTCCGGTCGGATAACTATGTTGCGGCAGGGGTGATGCCCATTTGGAGTCCTGTTAATAAACTTCAGATAAGGGGTGATTTCTATGTTTATTCTCCCATTCGCGATATGAGGAAAGGTCCGGATAATTCAGCAGTGTATAAAGGGTGGTTCAACCGTGCTGAATTTATTGGAGAGATGGCTGTGGTGTATAACTTCCCCTTTGCTTCCCTTTCCCTCTATGGCAACTATCTCTCATATCCGGCGCGGAACTGGAATTTCGGAATTAATTTCGGATTGCTCTTCCATGCCCCAAGAATCTTGAGATAAATCTTCTTATTAAGAAGCCAATATGAAGACGGTGTGTCAAAATGTAAAAATTTGACACACCGTCATGCTTTTATCCGGATGTCTCCTTATTTTTATATCTCCTATGCTCCTATACTCCAAAGAATAGATTATGCCAGTTTTATTAAGAGAATCAATTGATGAGTATTAATGGATTATTACTGGATAAGGAGTTTTTCGAAATTTGGGGAGCTCCAAACTGTATCGTTGCAAATAAGCAACACCGGGAGTTTCCGTTCAGTGGCAATTTTTTTTGCTCTTTCACTTCCCATTGCCATGAACGAAGTGGCAAGAGCATCTGCCTCCATCGAGGAGGGAGCAAGCACGGTAGCACTTAGCACATCGGTCTGCAATGGCCTTCCTGTTCGAGGAGAAATGGTATGGCCGTATCTTTCCTTTCCATTTTCATGATAATTCCGGTAATTGCCAGATGTGGCCAATCCCATATCGGTAAATGCGATGACAGCCTGCGACTCATGTATTATATCGGAGTTAGAATAAACCGGTCGGTCAATGGATATATTCCATTTTTCCTCTCTCGGATTTTTTCCCGAGGCCACGATTTCACCTCCTATCTCAATAAGGAAGTTATCCACTCCGTTCCTTTTCATCATCTCGGCAATTCGGTCGCAACCAAATCCCTTTGCTATTGCAGAGAAGTTGAATTGAATCCCCCTATTCATCTTTACCAGCGCAGAATCTACAACCCTTGTTTTTTCAATTCCAACAATCTTAAGCAAGGAGTCAATCCGTGCAGTATCTGGAGTGGCCTTGTGCCCCGGTCCGAATCCCCATGCTGTGATGAGAGGGGATAGGGTAGGATCGAAGAGGCCATCCGATAGCCGGTTTATTTTCTTCGACATCTCATAAACGCGGATGAAATCACTGTTGACAGGTGTTGAGTCCTGTCTGTTCACCTTGGTCACAAGTGAAGAGGAATCGAACACAGAAAGATTACTCCCTACTTCATCGAGAACAGTCCTTATTGAATCCTTCAAACCCTCCGGCCCTCGATAAGTGATGTGAAATTGAGTGTTCCACACCATCCCTTCATCATAAACGAACTTATAATTATCTATTTCCTTTTTGCCATTCCTGCCGCATCCGGCTAAAAGGATAAGTGAAAATATCAGAATTAAATATAAATTTTTCATAATATTCCTTCAAAATGATAAGATTATTTTGCAAAGTTAAAAATTTTATCTAAATTAGAAGCATATAAGTAAAATGACATTTCAGAATAGGGTTTTGCTTGGAAAATCCTATTGCTGCATTTTAATTTAAGATCGCGCTTTACGATAAGAAACATTAGTGAACCAACAAAAAAGCAAACAGATGAAAGAAGCATTTGTATTTCTTGCCGATGGATTTGAAGAGATAGAAGCGTTGACCGTTGTCGATGTTCTCCGTCGTGCCGGAATGTCTGTTAAGACTGTATCGATTACCTCCTCCTTATGTGTTACCGGTGCCCATGGTGTGACTGTGGGCGCAGATGTTTTATTCGACCCCTCTTTGTTCTCCAATCCCGATTGGCTTATCCTTCCCGGTGGAATGCCCGGAGCGGAGAACTTATACAATTTTGCCCCACTGCAAGGCTTGCTATGTCGTCAGGCTGAGTCTGAAAATGGCAGAATAGCCGCTATATGCGCAGCTCCGGCAGTTGTGCTCGGTCAGCTTGGCTTATTAAAGGGTCATCGTGCCACATGCTATCCCGGGTTTGAGGATATGCTTGAAGGGGCGAAGTTTGAAAGTAAACCCATTGTGGTTGATGGTAAGTTTGTTTTGGCAAACGGCCCTGCCAACGCGCTTGTATGGGCACTGCGTATCGTGCGTGAAACATTTGATAATAATTTCGCGGATAAAATTGCCAACGATATGTTGCTTTATCCCAGAAGTGTGAAGGATATAGACCATTATTTTGGATGAGTGATATCTACTATACCATAAAGGGATCCGGTTCATCTCAATATAAAGAGAAGATGAGCCGGTTCCTTTCATTTGCACTTCCCGTGAAAAATTCGGAGGAGGCAAAGGCTCTCGTGAAACAATATCAGAACGAATATCACGACTCACGGCATGTTTGCTGGGCTTATATGATTGGGCCCGAGCGGTCAGAATGGCAGCTTAACGACAACGGGGAGCCCTCAGGCACAGCCGGTAAACCGATTTTGGGGCAGATTAACAGTTTCAACGTTACGGATGTGGTGATTATCGTGGTAAGATATTTTGGAGGTATCAAACTTGGTACGTCCGGTCTGATAGCCGCTTATCGTGAGGCTGCCCGTCTTGCCCTTGAAGATGCCGGAATTAAGGAGATGCGTAAGATGCTTCGGGTGGCGGTCAGCTTTCCTTATATCAGCTCCGAAGGGGTGATGAGAGTTGCAAAAGGGGATGGTGTTGAAATTTTGGAACGTAACTTTGATAACTTATGTCATCTCGTGATTGAATTTCCGGAAGGGATGAAAGATGAGATTATAGGAAAAATATCAAAAGTGGAGGGGGTCGTAATCGACGAGATTTAATCAGGTAAAATAACGGAAAGAGGAGCATAAATGTTGAGAAAACATCATAAATGAGGGAAAAAAGGATAAAAAAGCATAAAAACATTGGATAAATAGGGATTTATTAAAAAAAAATTACGATATTTGCAGTGCTAAAATTGAGGGTGCTTTGTGCTTCCTCATATTTAGTGAATAAAAGTGAATATTGATAGAAAAAGTAATCATAATGACTAAGGCAGATCTTGTTAACGAAATTTCGCACAACACCGGCCTCGAGAAAGCCGCAGTGCTTACAATAGTTGAGAAACTGATGGAAGTTGTCAAAGATTCGATGATTGCAGGCAACAATGTTTATCTCCGTGGCTTCGGCAGCTTCATTATCAAGACAAGAAAAGAGAAAACCGCACGAAATATTTCGCGCAATACAGCCATTAAGATTCCGGAGCATAAGATTCCGGCTTTCAAGCCTTCGAAAGTGTTTATGGATGCAGTAGGCCATTCAAATTCATGAAAGGCTTGTTTACTTCTTGAAAAATTATTTAATCAAACATCAATATATTAATCATAAAACAAAAACGTCATGCCCAGCGGAAAGAAGAGAAAAGGCCACAAGATGGCAACTCACAAGCGCAAGAAAAGACTGAGAAAGAATCGTCACAAGAAGAAATAATCTTTGAGTGAACAATTCCAGCCTGCAGCGCTGACAAAAGTCACTGACAAAAGTCATAAGAACAAACCGAAGCGGCCTTGGCTGAAAGAAAGTTTGTTCTTTTTATTTTAATCAACATGAAAAGCGAATTAGTAGTAGATGTACAACAGGAGGATGTCTCGATAGCATTGCTTGAGGACGGGCGTCTTGTTTCGCTTCAGAAGGAAAGTCGCAACATTGCTTATGCAGTGGGCGACCTCTACCTTGCCAAAGTGAAGAAGATAATGCCCGGACTGAATGCTGCATTCCTCGACGTAGGCTATGATAAAGACGCTTTTCTTCATTATCTCGATTTGGGTCCTCAGTTCAGCAGCTATAGCCGTTTTATAAATGAGGCTATGGCCGACAAGAAGAAGGTGCCCAACATATCCAAGTTCAAGCTTGATCCTGATATCTCCAAGCAGGGAAGTATCGGGGAGGTGATTCAACCGGGACAACAGTTGCTTGTTCAGATTGCGAAAGAACCTATTTCCTCCAAAGGACCGCGCCTCACAACGGAGATATCCTTCACTGGGCGTTATATGGTCCTGATGCCCTTCGGCGACAAGATTTCCATTTCACAGAAAATCAAATCCACCGAGGAGAAAATACGTCTTCGTCAGCTCATGAGCAGCATCAAGCCGAAAGGTTTCAGCGTGATTGTGCGCACTTCGGCAGAAAACAAAAGGGTCGCAGAACTCAATAACGAAATGCGCACCCTGGTGAAATATTGGGAGGAGTCGATTGCAAAAATGCAGCGAAGCCAAAGCCCGGCTCTTATTTTTGAAGAGGAGTCGCGCATGGTGAGCGTGATCCGTGATATTTTCAGCCCCACTTTTGAAAATATCTATGTGAATGAAGCTGAAGCATTTACTCAGATTCAAAATTATGTCGGCCTTATTGCGCCTGAAAATAAGGACATAGTAAAGATTTATGCCAAAGACACCCCGATTTTCGACCATTTTAACATTACCCGTCAGATTAAGAGCAGTTTTGGCAAGACGGTATCGTTCAAAAGCGGAGCCTATATAATCATTGAACACACCGAGGCACTTCATGTCATTGATGTGAACTCCGGCAACCGAAGCAAGGCTTCAAACGATCAGGAAACAAATGCTCTGGATGTTAACCTTAAGGCGGCTGATGAAATTGCGCGTCAGCTCAGGCTTCGTGATATGGGAGGAATCATTGTGATCGACTTCATTGATATGAATAAGGCGGAACATCGCCAGACACTTTTTGATCACATGAAGGAAATTATGGCTAACGATCGGGCTCGGCATAATATCCTCCCATTGAGTAAATTCGGCTTGATGCAGATCACGCGACAGAGAGTGCGTCCGGCTCTCGACATCACCACAACCGAGACTTGTCCCTCATGTTTTGGAAAAGGTGAAGTGCAACCATCCATCCTCTTTACCGACAAGCTTGAGGAGAAACTTGAATATCTGGTGAACAGCTTGAAAGTGAAAAAATTCATCCTCTACATCCATCCTTACGTGGAGGCATACGTGAAGAAAGGTATGTTCTCCCTCTACGGAAAATGGAAAAGAAAATTCGGCAGAGGATTCAAGGTGGTTCCCGATGAGGCCCTCGCATATCTTGAATATAGGGTGATTGATCAGTCGGGAAAGGAGATTGACCTGAAAGAGGAAAGCGACATGAGCACCAGTCAGAGCAAGAACAGGGTCAGGATTAAAAACCGAGATAAAGAAGAAAATTGATCTTTAATTCCTTAGAACATTAAAAAGAGAGGCACCGGATGTGA
>CAMWIH010000089.1 GCA_947174305.1 uncultured Porphyromonadaceae bacterium
ACCCGAGTCTCCACCGTGAGAGGGTGGCGTGCTAACCGCTACACTAATCGACCATAACGGTTCAGTAAAATTTGGTAGTCGATCCGGGACTCGAACCCGAGTCTCCACCGTGAGAGGGTGGCGTGCTAACCGCTACACTAATCGACCATAACGGTTCAGTAAAATTTGGTAGTCGATCCGGGACTCGAACCCGAGTCTCCACCGTGAGAGGGTGGCGTGCTAACCGCTACACTAATCGACCATTCGGTTATCAAGGGTATAATCCCCCGTTTTGCTTTGCAAAGTTAGAAATAATTTTTTGTTTGTGCAAGACTTCTTTCTCTTTTTTTCAATTGAAGATTATTTTTTCATAAAACTTTTAGGAAATATTCAGTTTGTAGAAAAAATTTATTACTTTTGCAAAGTAAGAAGGTTCCCGTAACCTTCTTAAATTATAGAGAAGTCGCACATGGAGCGGCTTACTTATCTTGGCTTAATTATTTTTTCTTACACAACCATGAAAAATCTTTTTTCATCTTTGATGTGTGTCGCTATGCTTGGCGGCGCGTTTGTTTCGTCTCCTTCCATGGTTCGAGCGGCAGAGAACGATGCCGACTTTCCCTCCTTATATATAAGAGGAGGCATGAACGATTGGGGAGTGCAGGACGGATACAAATTTTCACGTGAAAACAATCTCTATTCTATCCATCTGGAGAATCTTGACGGAGAATTCAAGATCTCAGATGCGGACTGGCATATTGAGTATGGCTCAACCACCGGTTCAAAATTCGACATAACGCAATCTTGTTATGTGAGAGGAGTAAAGGAGGGCCCAAACTATGTGGCCCACAACCTGCATAATGTAGATATCTCCCTTACCTATTCAGCTCAGAATCCAAACACCACCACAATTTCCATTTATGTTGACGGTGTTGCTCCCGAGGAGCCGATAGAGCCGGATCCGCTTGGCCTTTCAGGCACTCTCCCGGTGCTATATATAAACGTGTATGACGAGGCCGGAAACCTCAACAATGAGATTATTTCCAAAGATCTTGCCCACAAGAACTATTTCACCGGTGACTATTGGCTCGACACCAATGGTTGCGAATGGCTCGAGGCTTTGGGGGCGCAGTCTGTCGGAAGCAAGGAGGAACCACTGCCTCTTGAAATCAAGGCACGTGGAAACTGGACCCGCAAAGGATTCTCAAAGAAGCCTTTCAAACTCAAGCTTGGTAAGAAGCAGTCGTTGCTCGGTCTGACCAAGAGCAAGCATTTTGCCATACTTGCCCATGCTGACGACATCTATGGGTATATGCGTAATTTTACCGGCTTTAATTTGGGCAAACGCATCGGACTGCCCTGGACCCCCTGGCAACAGCCTGTGGAGGTTGTGATCAATGGTGACTATCGTGGCCTTTATTTCCTCACGGAGTCCATACGTGTGGATGCCGACAGGGTGAATATTCAGGAGCTAGACGACAATGTGAATGATCCATCCATTATCAGCGGCGGTTACCTCGTGGAACTTGACAATTATGATGAGGAGAATCAGATACGCATGGAGGAGAAGGGTCAGGCACCGGGCTGGAAGGATGTGTTGCGAATCACATTCGACACACCGGAAGTTTATTCCGACATACAGCGTCAGTTTGTAACCGAGCAGTTCACTGCGATGAATGATGCAATCGGTGCCAATTCCGACGACCTCTGGAAATATATGGATCTTGATGATGCCGCACGCTACTATATTGTGGAGGAGATCTTGTCGCACACGGAGGCCTATCACGGATCCACTTATCTTTTCCGTGACAGAGGGGAGAATCAGAAATGGCATTTCTCTCCGCTCTGGGACTGTGGCAATGCCTTCAATGGCCCGACCGACAATTATTTTACTGAAACAGTGACGTGGGGTAACACATGGATTGCATCAATGCGCATGAACAATAAGTTTATGGATAAAGTCAGGGAGACCTGGAAGTGGTTCATGTCAAACAAGTATGATGGGATAGAAGATGACCTCACGGAATATGCCAATCATCTTAAAGCCGCCGCGAAGGCCGACTATAACCGTTGGCACGATCAGCCAACTCCAGCCGACGGACAGCAGGTTGTGGATAACAGGGATCTGGACCAGAGGCTTTCGGAAGTGAAGAGCAAGCTGCAGGCCAAGACAAATTGGTTGCGTCAGACTTTCGGCCAGTTTGACGGATATTACGCCGAACCTGAACGAGACACCACCGAGGCCGCCCCGCTTCCGGAATATGTAACCACCGATATCTCAGAAATAAGGGCGGCGATTGCTGAAGGGGAAGAACTGGAGGTTTACACTTTGCAGGGAATGAAAGTCGGGAAGCTTGAGCCGGGTAACCTTTATATAGTGAGAAGCCAAGGAAAGAGTCAGAAAGTCCTCGCTAAGTAATAGGACTTGTCAAAAGTTTGTATTTTGGCATTGTCAGCATAAGTACCCAACATTAGTTTTATCATATATATCGTGGCCTGTCCCTATACCCTGGGGGCAGGCTGTTTTATCTTCAAAAATTGAATAAATTAAAAAAAAGATGTATATTTGCAGAAATTAAGAAAACCGCTTCGACGGTTCCACCATATAAACTGACTTCTAAACGGAATCAAACATCTAAACATATTTACAAATGGCAGAACAAGTAAAAGAGTATCTTAACGACAAAGCATGGGCGCGATGGTTGGCGCTTGTATTGCTTGCCATGGCCATGTTTTTTGGCTACATATTCATGGACGTGCTTTCACCTTTGCAGTCGGCATTGCAGGTGACCAAGGGATGGAACCCTGATGCATACGGACATTTCGCCGGTTCGGAAACATTCCTTAATGTCTTTGTCTTCTTCCTGATTTTTGCAGGTATCATCCTCGACAAGATGGGGGTGCGTTTCACCGCAATCCTCTCAGGCTCAGTAATGTTTATCGGTGCATTCATCAATTACTTTGCCCTTACCGACACTTTCGCGCAGAGCGGACTCCAGACATTCTTCACCAATAACCTTAACTTCACAGGTTTCTGGGGCGACATAACACCATTCTTCAAAGGGATGCCGGCTTCGGCCAAATGTTCTGCCATTGGCTTCATGATATTCGGTTGCGGTGTCGAGATGGCCGGTATCACAGTTTCCCGCGGTATCGTGAAATGGTTTGCCGGAAAAGAGATGGCGTTGGCAATGGGAGTGGAGATGGCCTTGGCTCGAGTTGGCGTAGCAGTAGTCTTTGTGGGTTCCCCGCTTATCGCGCGTGTTGGTCAGTCATGGGTTGTGGAGCGTTCCGTAGGTTTCGCTGTTATTCTTCTCCTTATCGGACTCATCAGTTTCATTGTCTATTCATTCATGGATAAGAAACTTGAAAACCAGATCGGTAACACGGAAGAGAAGGATGATCCCTTTAAGATCAGCGACTTGAAATATATCCTCAGTTCAAAAGTGTTCTGGGTGGTTGCCATTCTGTGTGTGCTCTACTATTCAGCTATCTTCCCTTTCCAGAAGTATGCCGCGAATATGCTTCAATGCACATTGGGTATCTCTGTTGAAGCTGCTGCACTCACATTTGCTGTCTTCCCTCTCGGAGCGGCCGCAATCACTCCCTTCCTTGGAAACTTCCTCGACCGTAAGGGTAAGGGTGCCACGATGCTTATTTTCGGTGCCTTGCTGATGATCGTGTGTCACCTCACTTTCGCCATCGGTCTTCCGGCATTACGTGGCGCCGACCTCGAAAAGACTAACGATGACACCATCATCACTGCAACAGCTAAGGAGGTGAATCCTGCCGATGGTGAAAAGGCTATTGAGACTGAGATTGTTTTCCGTCCTGTTCACCTTTATAATAAGGAAGTGGCCAAGACTCTTTCCGACAAAGGGGTGGGCGAAACTGTAAGGATAAATATAGCCGATGCTTTCACGGACGCTGAAAATCCTGAGAATGTTGATAAACGGGCTGACGGAATCGTAAATCTACTCAACAGCCAGGTTGACTTCAAACAGGCATCCGCGCTTACGAGTGATTTCGACGTGACCGTGAAGAGAATCCAGCAGCCTGCCAACTGGTTGGGTATGACTGTTGCCTTCCTTGCGATCATCATCCTTGGCATCTCATTCTCTCTCGTTCCTGCTTCGCTCTGGCCTTCTGTGCCAAAGTTAGTGGATGGAAAACTCCTCGGATCTGCATATGCCGTTATCTTCTGGATTCAGAACATAGGTCTCTACGCTTTCCCGATGATTATCGGTGCCGTGCTTATGGCCGCCAACAAGGGTGTGGAAAACCCCTTGAGCTATAATTACACTTGGCCTATGCTTCTCTTCGCACTGCTTGGTGTGCTTGCCCTGATCTTCGGATTGATCCTGAAGGCTATTGATGCCAAGAAACATTATGGCCTTGAGCTTCCCAATATAAAGGCAGATGATAAGGAAGTGGAGTTTGACGGAATGGAATAATAGATTCTAAGAATAAAGGAATAATAACATATTCTGCGAACTAAATAAAAAGAATGACGGTGTGTCAAAATGCAAAGTTTTGACACACCGTCATTCTTTATGAGGCTTTAGCCTGCACTTACTCTATGGTCAGTTTCAAACCGTCATACGCCGGATGCACGTTGGGAGGAAGATTATGTATTGAAGGGATTTCATCGTGCTTCCCGATCTCGTGGCAAAGATGGGTGAGGAAAGCCTCTTCCGGTTTGATCTTTTCAATGATTTCAAGAGCTTCCGGAACGCAAAGATGCGCGAAATGAGGGCGAGCGCGCAATGCATTTAAAATCAAAATCTTGAGGCCATAAAGCTTATCGAGTTCTTCATCTGCAATGGTCTTGGCATCGGTCACGTAAGCGAAGTCACCGATGCGATAACCGAAGATGGGCCATTTGCCGTGAAGGACTTCAATCGGGGTGACTTTAACGCCCTTAATATAGAAAGGTTTGTTGTCAATCACTTTCAGGTCGAGAGCCGGAACCCCGGGATAGCGATGATCTCTGAAAACGTAGTCAAGATGTTTACGTAGATTCTTCTCAACGTCCTCCCGTACATACAGAGGAATGAATTTCTGAGCGCACATAGTACGCAAATCGTCTATTCCCCCCACATGGTCATAATGGCTGTGAGTGATAAGCACTGCATCGACATCCATTAGCGCTTCCCTTATGGCCTGAACACGGAAATCGGGAGAGGGATCAACAAGAATTTTCAACCCTTGAGTCCGGATAAGGATGGAAGCCCGGAGCCTCTTGTCATGTGAATCATCTGAGGTGCATACGGGGCACAGACAGCCTACTTCCGGAATACCTTTTGACGTTCCGCTTCCAAGCACAGTCACGTGTATCCGTGTATCGATATAATTAACCTCCGGGTAAAGATCGATATAAAACTTACGTTTGACTTCTCGAATTATGAGATCGGCCAGTTTAGCCACATCTTCTCCGGTGGCATCCCCTTCGTTCACGATCACCAGAGGCTGTTTTTCATATACGGCGGCTCCTCCGATCCTTTTCCCTTTAAGTCCGGCATGATCGATAAGCCATGCGGCATTGATTTTTACCATAGGGGTCTCATCGGAATCATCGGGATTCTTAGGCGGAAGGGGGAAAGCAGGTATATCTTCTTTTGAAAGAGCAATCAACTCTTCCCAATATCTTTTCCTGACCTCCGGATTCTTGAAAAAGCTTCCGGCGCTGCCGATCTCTTCAGGATCGGGAAGCTTGGAGCGTCTGATACGGGTAACCTCCTCTGCCACCTCCCTTATAGTCGGTTTCCTTCCCAGATTCTCTTCTAAATTTTTAAGAGGACCATATTCAAGTGACCGGGGTTCACCACCGGGGGTAAGAAGATATGCCACTTCCAAGATGTAATATCTACCTTTCCATTCATTTTTGAATGCAGAGTCTCTGTAGCCAAACCTGCACTCCTTACCGGAGAATTTTACAATCTCCCTGGTCACAGTGTCGAAACACTTCACAGAATATATCACGTCGCCGGCTTCAACACCGTAGGCACCGACATTCTGCACGGCCGATGCACCCACTTCTCCGGGAATGTCCGCAAGATTTTCGAGTCCGGCAAGATTCTCTTTCAGGCAAAACTCGATGAGATCGGTCCATTTCACACCCGCTTCAGCAATTACAAATGCACGCGTAGGGTTGGTGTCATAACGTTTAATTCCCTTCATGCCGCAGTGGAGCACCAGGCCGTCATAATCACAAAGGAAAAGAAGGTTGCTGCCTCCTCCAATGTGAAGCACATTATTATTCCTGAATTCCTCTGAACGGGATAATTTCAGAAGTTCTTTTTCAGATTTATATTCTGCATAATACCTTGCCTTGACCGGGATGCCAAAGGTGGTGAGTTGGGTTATCTCCTTATTTTCTTCAATCGTTATCATATTCTGTATCTTGTCAGGAGTCCATCTTGAAACTGAAGGAAGCTACCGTTATTATAATTCCATATCTCTACTGTCTGATTCCAGTCATGGCCTGTGTTGACATCATCCGGATTGCCAAGCGAAAGCTTACATTCCTCCTTTGTCATGCCGGTCCTTACCTTACCCTTGCAAATCAATTCCCAGATCTCCGGCTGTATGGATGGATATCTGGTCTTAGGATCTGATAAGAAGAAAAGGCTCGCAAAAGTCCTGCTCTCCAATCCTCTGTGCGAGGGATTCATATAAATGAGAGATTCATCGCCGTCTTCATCCCTAATGTCTATATGAATTTGAAACAGCATATCACCCGGCTTGACTTCCATCACAGTTACGGGAACAAACTTTCGACCCTCTTTTTTCTCGCCGTGCTTATCATACCACAACTGAGAGTGGGTCCATAGTTTCAGACCCTCAAGTTTATCCTTATAAGTTGCCACAAGATCGAGGTCAATCAGCATCGGGATATCGAGAGAGGAGAGATTTTCAAGTGCATCATCAAGAGTCTTGCCGGTAGGGTAGAGATACTCATTTATCCCGTCGTTAAATGAGATGACGGTCTGGGTTGCTCCACCGGGGGTGGGACGCTCAATCAGACGGTTGAATGTTATTACATCCCCTTTAATATTTACAGAATCTGTTTTCACTTGTGTAGGCTCAAAAACAATAGCCGCACGGTTGTCGGCAATCATGAATCTCTTGCCGGGGGTCCAATCTTTGAGTTTTAACGGTTTTATATCGGCCATGAAGGTCTCTTCAGGAGAGGCATTCAACTCTTTCCGGTCGCTTTTTGAATATGTAATGGTCTTGGTGCTTTCAATTCCTGTGGAACAGCTATCAAAAAGCATTATTAGGGATAGGAATAAAGCATATAAGAGCCTTGGTTTTATTTTTTTGATAGTCATAAATTTATGATAAATGGCCTTGATAAAGAGGCTTGCCTTAACAACTCCTGATTGAAAATATCTTCACAAAATTACCAAAAAAAATCGAAGAATACTTGCTCAATTAAAAAAATATATCTAACTTTGCACTCGCAAACGGGAAAATAATTCTCACGGCGGGATAGCTCAGTTGGTTAGAGCGTCGGATTCATAACCCGGAGGTCTCGAGTTCAATTCTCGATCCCGCTACTACAGGTGAACTTTAAGGTTCACCTTTTTTATATTCTACAATATGTTTCCAAAGTTTATTGATCAATTTAACTCCGTGATTTAAAGCTATGAACACAAAAACGATGTATGAAACGCTCATGGATTTACCGCTGTTTAAAGGTGTGAGCGCGGATCATATCTCCTCTTTCCTTGAGAAGACAAGCATAGAGTTTCACAGGTTCACACAGGGGGATATAATAGTTACCCAAGGGGAACCCGTTAGGAGCCTCAAGTTTCTATTATCGGGTGAAATAAATCTGTGTACCCGCGTTTTGAACGGAAAGGTTCAGATCTCTTCAAAGTTTGATGGTCATGAAGCCATAGGTGCCACCCGTCTCTTCGGAATGCATCCGCTTTATGAGTTCACAATTGAGGCTGCTGAAAATGTAAGCATAATGGAGTTTAGCAAAGAGAAGTATATCAGCTTACTTCAATCTGACCCCATTTATATGCTGAACTTTGCCAATCTGCTTTCGATGAATGTTCATAAAGCTTCGGAAACCTTCCCTCATTTCACGCGTATGGATCTTTCACGTGTGTTGGCGGAGTGGCTTGTTCTCTTCACGGGAAGGAAATCAGGGGAAATCAGGATAGGAAAGCTTTCCACACTTGCAGAGGTGTATGGAGAAGGGATGGTAAGGAATAATATTGATCAGCTTCTGTCGCTTTCCCTGATTTCAGTGGTTGAGAATGAAATCTTTATATCCGACCGTGAGGCTTTGATTGAATATGCCATGAGTTAAGGGTCATAAAATTTTGTCATTTTTGAAAATATTGTTAACTTTGTTTAACGACATTTTTAAAATCAATCATCATGGGAAATGCAAGCGGGATTCGCACTAAATTGATCATAATGAACTTCCTCGAATTTGCGGT
Organism: uncultured Porphyromonadaceae bacterium; assembly: GCA_947174305.1. Lineage (GTDB taxonomy): Bacteria > Bacteroidota > Bacteroidia > Bacteroidales > Muribaculaceae > Lepagella. The sequence continues at coordinate 8,439 of CAMWIH010000089.1, forward strand.
GTGGGGAAGTTATCTTGTCTCGATGGGAATTTATCTCGGCAGTGTAGGCCTGGGAGCCAATATATTCTGGTTCTACACAATGCAGGGAATCGTGTCGCTTTTTATGCCTGCTCTTGTAGGAATAATTGCTGATAAATGGATTCCTGCACAGAAAATGTTAGCCGGGTGTCAAGGTCTGGCTGGCCTGTTTATGTTGTTGGCCGGTTTTTACTGCATGAGTGCAGGAACTCCACATTTCCCCATATTGTTTACCCTATATGCTTTGTCAATTGCATTTTATATGCCTACCATTGGGTTGGCTAATTCCGTTGCTTTCAATGCCCTGAATAACGCCGGACTTGATACGGTGAAAAATTTCCCTCCTATCAGGGTGTGGGGAACGGTAGGTTTCATTTGCGCTGAACTTTTTGTAAACTTTACCGGTTTTCAAAGTTCGTATATGCAGTTCATAACGTCGGGCTTCATGTCGCTTATTTTGATGTGTTATGCTGTCACGATGCCGGATTGTCCGATAAACAAATCATCGGGTGCATCACTTGCCGAATCTCTTGGCCTGAATGCTTTCAAACTATTCAAGAGTCCGATGATGGCGGTGTTCTTCATCTTCTCCTTCCTTTTGGGGGTATGTCTGCAGATAACCAATAGCTACGGCACGACCTTCATCAATTCATTCCAATATATTGCCGACTATGCCAACGACTGGGCGGCCCGAAATGCTACCGCACTAACGGCTGTTTCTCAGGCAAGCGAGGCTTTGTGTATTCTGCTTATTCCTTTCTGCCTGAAGAAATTCGGTATAAAGGGGGTGATGCTCACGGCTATGTTTGCATGGGTTCTCCGTTTCGGTTTCTTTGGAATTGGAAACACCGGAAGCGGAGTAATATTCCTTGTTCTTTCCTGTATAGTTTATGGAGTAGCATTTGATTTCTTTAATGTTGCCGGCGGTCTTTTTGTTGACCAGCAGACCACTCGTTCTATCCGTTCCAGTGCTCAAGGGTTGTTTATGATAATGACTAATGGACTTGGAGCAAGTGTCGGAACATGGGTGGCCGGAACATACGTCATTAACCGTTATGTGGATATGTCGGCCGAGGCAGATGCCGCTGCAAATTTGAGCGGTTGGCAGACTTCCTGGTTCATTTTTGCCGCTTATGCCCTCGTGATTAGCATTCTCTTCATTTTCTTATTCCGTAGTCCGAAGAAACAAGACAGGAATATCAGTTTCGAAGAGGCAGAAACTATTGGTGGTGGTGATCCCGAAGGGATGCCCGGAATCAATATTTGACAGGTAGGATAGATAATTTATATCTTAATTGATAACTCTTCCCCATAAATTATTCCACGTAACTCATAACTTATGCTATGATCAGATTTTATTCTCCCGATATTGAGACAACTTGTCAACTCCCTGAAGTGGAATCGGGGCATTGTTGCCGAGTGTTGCGGATGAAGGAAGGAGATATTATTTTCGTTATTGACGGTAAAGGGCGAGAGTATGAATGCCGCATTCAGGATGCACACCCCAAACACACGGCACTTGAGATTCTTTCCTGTAAAGAGGAACCAAAGCATTGGAAAGAACGCATTGTGCTTGCAGTAGCTCCTACAAAAAACATTGACCGGATAGAGTGGATGCTGGAGAAAGTTGTAGAGATAGGTTTGGATGAGATTGTGCTTTTAAAATGCGATCACAGTGAGAGGAAGAATGTTAATGAAGAAAGGTTATTGAAGATAATAGTTTCTGCAATGAAGCAGAGCCTAAAGGCTACATTGCCTGTTTTCAAAGGATTCATCCCTTTCAAACAATATATGGATAGTGTCGATACTCACGGAAAGTATATGGGGTATTGCGACAGTTCATTTGAACGTCGTGATTTTGCTACCCTCTATCCGGGAACTCAGGATCTGACTATCCTTATCGGGCCGGAGGGGGATTTCTCACCGGAAGAGGTTGCATTGTCATTAGAAAAAGGCTTTATTCCGGTCACATTCGGAGAGTCAAGGCTCAGAACAGAATCAGCAGCTCTTTTTGCAGTAACGGCTACCCATGTGATAGACCGGGTGAAGGGATGAAGATGATTGGTAAATCCTAAATTGAAACAGCGTATTGAAGTAGGGGAGAAGGAATAGGATTTGGTTATATTGAAACATTTTAGGGTTAGAATATGAAGATATCAGAATATATTAAAAGTAGCAAGAATGGCAACTTCTTTCTGCTTGCGGGTCCATGTGTAATTGAAGGTGAAGAAATGGCACTTGATATTGCCGAGGAGATGATAAGGATAACGGATGAACTTAATATTCCTTATATTTTTAAGGGAAGCTATAAAAAGGCTAACAGAAGTCGCCTTGATTCATTTACCGGGATTGGAGATGAAAAAGCTTTGAAGATTCTTAGGAAAGTTAAGGAGACATTCAATATTCCGGTGGTGACCGATATCCATACTCCCGAGGAGGCTGCGATAGCTGCTGAATATGTTGATGTCTTGCAAATTCCTGCCTTCCTTTGCCGACAGACCGACTTGCTGGTGGCCGCTGCCAAAACAGGAAAGTTCGTTAATATAAAGAAAGGACAGTTCCTTGCTCCCGAATCGATGCGTTTTGCCTGTGAGAAGGTTAGGGAGACACAACTGTCAATGATTTCTACGGGGAGTAATTGGGGAGAGGCAGGAGGAGAGTATGCCGGTTTAGAGATTGCCGTTACCGACCGAGGCACATTCTTCGGTTATGGAGACCTGATTGTTGATATGCGAGGCATTCCCCTTATGAAACGCTCCTGTGAGTGCCCCGTCATTATGGATATCACGCATTCTCTTCAGCAGCCTAACCGTTCGGAAGGAGTATCGGGAGGATTGCCAGAGCTTATATCGACAATAGCCTTCAGTTCTATAGCCGCAGGAGCTGATGGAATCTTTATGGAGACCCATCGTAATCCTGCCGAAGCCAAGAGCGATGGTGCCAATATGCTCCCGTTGTCGAAAGCGGAAGATCTACTCACCCGTCTTTCCATCCTTAAACAGACAGTTAATGAAATAAATTATTAACAATCAATTAATTAAATAATTAACAGATATTCAATCAATTAAATAA
>CAMWIH010000090.1 GCA_947174305.1 uncultured Porphyromonadaceae bacterium
AAACTAACATTTTAATAAATTTGAATAATTTTAATAATTTAAAGATACCATCCGTCTCGCAGCTGCCCCTTGTCTATCGCTCTTTGATTCAGTTGCATAGCCCGCTATGCGCCTGAATCTGCATAGCGATATCCAAGGCACATCTGCGACCCTGGCATTAACAGATTTTATTGGATGGACTCTAACAAAAGATAGTTCCTTAACCATCACTTAATCAAGCTTTATGAGATGAAATATTCCTTACGTCTCCCCTACTATCCTGCCACACTCCTCCAGCTCTTTGTGCCATTGCTGTTGCTCTGGTCAAGCCGATTCTTTTTTGCTTCCTATAACTCAGACATGGTGGGAGAACTCTCATTGACACGCCTCCTTCAGCTCTCCTTTGCAGGCCTCAAATTCGATCTCTGCGCCTGGGCATGGTTCAATTCCCTCTTCATACTCACGCGTTTCCTCCCTTTTGAGTTCACAAGAAAGAGAGGATATCTGACCATGACAGGAATAGTCTTTGTAATCTGCAATTCCTTTATGTTGCTGCCGGCGTTGGCCGACATACCTTTCTTCAGGTTCAATGGCACACACCTCCGTTGGCAAGCACTGACCACCATCTGGAGCGATCCCGAGATGGGACGAATCATCCTCTCTTTTGCCAAGGATTACTGGTGGAGCTTCCTGTTGGCCATCCTACTCATCGCCTTTTTAACATTCATAGCATTCGGTATCAAGATAACCGTCGCTCCTTACCCCACCCTCTCCCATAAGAAAAGTCTGATCCTTCGCATTGTAATCTTTATCATTTCAGCCGGAGCCACGTTCCTTTGCATACGTGGCCATGCCGGTCCCGGCCGCCCCCTCTCAATAGGCGATGCCGTATGGGGCACAAGCGAGGCATCGCAGATGAACGTGGTGCTTAATACACCCTTCTGCATAATTCGTTCTCTAAAAAACGATTTCCGGATTGAGGAGATGAGTTTCTTCACAAATGAGGAACTCAACCGGATAAGATCGTCAGTTCATAAGGCAGATCCGGGCACCCGGCTCAATAAAAAGAACATCATGGTCATAACCATCGAAAGTGGAAGCGCGATATGGGTTGATGGCCTGAATCCGGTTAAAGGAGACACTGTAAGGCAATTGATGCCCTTCCTCGACTCCATTGCCTCAAAGTCGGTTGTTTTCCCCAATGCCTTCACCACAGGAATAAGGTCCATTGAGGGGATTACCTCAATTTTCACCGGAGTGCCGACCTTTGGTGATATGATTCTCATGACCTCCCCCTATTATGCCAACAAGATTGATGCACCCGCCACTCTGCTCAAAGAGATGGGGTATGCCACCCGTTTCTATTTCGGTGGAAACAGAGGTTCCTTCAACATAGACCAGACTCTGAATGTAGCAGGCTTTGATAAGGTCATCACCCGTGAGGATTACGGACTCAACCGAGATTTCGACGGCCAATGGGGAGTCTGGGACCATAAGATGGCGGAATATGCAGTGGAGGATATATCCCGCCTCCCACAACCCTTCTTCGCAGGCTGGTTCACCCTCAATCCTCATGGACCATACGGTGTGCCATCAGATTGGAACCCCGGACCATACCGAGCCTCCGACGAGATGCGACGCACCGTGGAATATGAAGACCGTGCGATACGGGAATTTTTCCGCCTGGCAGAGAAAGAGCCTTGGTTCCGTAACACTATTTTCATCATCGTCGGTGATCATGGTTTCCGAGATCTTAAAGGCACCGTATATGATTCACGCTTTGTGCTTCCGCACGTGATAATGATGATTTTCACCCCCGACGGTTCCCTGAAGCCTGAACGGATGGAATCAAAGTTCGTGACCCAGTTCGATGTGCCTTCCACCATCCTTTCACTTGCAGGCTATCCTGACGAATATATCGGTTTGGGAAATAATATGCTTGGTGACGACGATGAAAAGAGCTACGCCATAATGTTCATAAAGGGAGCATATCAGGTTTGCGGACCGGAATATGCCCTCCGCTTCTCTCAGGATATGAAAAAAATTGAGGGAGTATATGACTGGAAAACCGACTACGACATGACGCGTCCCCTCCGCAACTATGACATATCCGAAGTTGAAGCCATGACCAACTGGGCGCGTGCCTTCATGCAGGACTACACCCTCCGTCTGAACCGCAATCAACTCTCGGCCAAGAAATAAAGCTATCCTTTATCCACAGTGAGCCCATCATTGAGCATGCGTTGGATATACTGCTGAATGAGCGCTTCCAGTTCGAGTTGCATCTTCTTCTCCACTGCGGGTTGGGTGCCGATAAGGTTATCCTTCATCTTGTGATCGCCAAGCCGGTAAAGACCCACGCTCTTCTTGCCGTCGAACTGCAGCACATATCCATATTTGACATATTGATACAGACCATTATAGTTTACCGTCCAGTCCTCCTCTGCCGGAGTGGTGAAGAGGTCTTTGCCGAAAGCTAAATATCCCTGCCGGCTTCCGGTCAACCCGAGAATAGTTGGCATTATGTCGGTCTGCTGAGCTATCCCTTCTTGTTGCCCTCGCGGAAGCTCTCCCGTAGGATCGAAGATAAGTATCGGCCCGTAAAAGGCGGAGATTGCGGAGCGGTATTCATCATGACACCGCTCATTTGTGTGATCGTTGGTGATTACGAAGATGGTGTTCGCATACCACGGTTGTTTGGAAGCCGTTGCAAAAAATTCCTTTAGCGCATTGTCCGTGTAACCGATGGTCTGATGTATCGGAGCCGTCCCTTTCGGGAAATGCCCCTTATATTTGTCAGGCACATTGAACGGGTGATGACTCGAGAGGGTGAAGAGACTGGCCATGAAAGGTTCAGGCATATCCGTAAGCTTCAATGCAAAGAATTGCAGGAAGGGTTCGTCCCATATGCCCCAGTAGCCGTCAAACTCCTCCTCTCCGCCGGCACGTCCATCTTCCAAGAATGACTCCCTGCCATAATATTCCTGAAAGCCGACACTACGGGCAAAGCCGTCAAATCCCATCGACCCTTTACGCGCCCCATGGAAGAATGCGGTGGCATAACCTTCATCGCCCAATATCGCCGGCAAGCCCTTCAGTCGGTTCATTGCAGCCGAGGTCAAGACAAACGACCTTACAAAAGAGGGAATTCCGGCCAACACACTGGGCATGGCTTCGATACTCTTCCGTCCGTTATCAAAGCTCCAACGCCAAGTGGCCGACACATTCACAAGCGAATCGATGAAAGGTGCGTATCCTTTATAGTCCTTTCCTAAAATATCGTGGTTGAGTGCCCCAATATACTCCCTTCCGAAGCTTTCAAGAATGATCACCACCACATTCTTACGCTTCTCAACAATCGAGTCCCCGCTCAAGGTGCCGCAATGCACGGGGGTGTAAAGGGCTGTCATCTCTGCCTCGCTCATATACTTCGGATCTGCAAACGGGACTGATCCTATGGTGCGAATCATCGTGAAAGGGGTGTTTAGAATCAACGCGGCTTCATTGGGCCGATGAATATATCTATTGGCATTTGAAATGGCAATGGGGCGTATGTCCCTGTGGCGCCAGCCTCCGAGAGGAGCGATAACAATCAGCAGGAATCCTCCTAACGCGAGAATGGCTACATAAACAGGTTTGCGTCGGGATTTCAAATCCACATATACCCTTCTTGCGCAATACAGCAATATGGCGCCAACTATATAATACCACCAGTTAATCAGAAATCCCCCTCTGATCCCGCTTACTGTTGTTAAAGCACCGGCAGCCAAGGAAAGAACCGATAAAAGATAGTACCTCCACAATGGCTTCCTGTTGGCTCCCGGCGAAGGGGAGGCATAAATCATCCAGATCACCCATATCAAAGCCACTGTCAGGATCAGCAGATACCAGTGCCTTACCAGTTCCACTCCCACAATCTTAAGCATATTGTCATCCCCGGCAAATTCAGAGAAAACGTCAAAGGTGGTGCGTCGAAGCGTATAGGTGAAATAGACAGAGTCGGCAACGTTGGCCACTATCCCCAGACCATTTATTATCACGAACACCCATTTGCACATCCTGTAATACCATTCCTGTTCCTTTAAATGAAGCGGGAACAGCATCAAGAAAATATACAAGACATTGAGGTAGAAAATGCCGGGAGCGTCAAACACCGGGCCCCCTTTCAGCAAATCCCAGATGTAACCCTCCTGTATGGCCGGCTGGAAATAACTGTAGTTTTCCAAAAGGAATTCCACCCTGAGGAGAGTGTAAATGAAAAAGATGAATAATATGTTAAGGAAGCAAGAAATAAGCGGTGAGATAACTGACCGGCCTATTCCCATTCTATTCATTATGTTCATTTCTTTTATTTTTTACAGAACTGCATCCGGATCACATCTGTCCGGAAAGCTTCAGATACTTATCCACTATCAACGCTGATATTATCTTCTCCCTTTTCTCATCTTCAAACTGCCTTATCCAATTCTTGGAGGCCTCCGAAATTTTCTTCGCCTCTTCCGGATGCGATGCATAGTATTCTATCTGCTTGTCAACATCGCTAAAATCAGGTTTGATTTCTATGTAATGAACTCCCGGTATGAGACGCGAATGCATAAGCCAGCTCTCCACTGTAGGGCGAGGCATGACAGGGATGCAATTGCTCGCCATTACCCACATCAGGGCCGATGAAACATCATTGCCTTCCAGAGTCAGTACAAACTTATATTTGAAATGGTCTGCCATCTTGATTGGCTCCTTGAACCATTGGCTTTTTCTTTTCTTCGCCGTGTCGCCGAGATCACACAAGGGATGGTCAAACCACATCTCAAGAAATCTCAGCCTGGCAGGTTTTCCCTCAGCCTCCCCTCTGAAAATAAGCTTCGGCATCTTTTCTTCAAACGGGATAGGGTCAGCCGGCACACAGAAATGGCGAATCTTATCCAGATTCAGGATAACTCCATTCTCATGGCCATCAATCAACCGGCGCCCCTTCATCAGGGAGGGATAGGGAGGGTTGGAGAGGATATCTCCCTGCACAAACCCCACACGTTTCCCTCCCGGGAAGCCTCCGAGAATCTGGTGAAGATCAAAATAATAACGAGAATGTGTAGTGTGGAGATTTATATCTTTTATTTTAGGCGCATCTTCACCCAGGGAGAACGGAGAATCGGGAAGACAATAGAAATCCACACGCTCCTTTATGATTGAAGCGTCTGCCCGTTGTTCCCAATTTTTCAGAAGCAGCTTGCGTCTGTATATCTTGATAAAGCGCGGCACAAGCATTCCCGCCACGGAGTGCAGATAGAATCTCCAGGGTCTTATTCGGCCATTCCTGTCTAACTTCATTCCTTCCCCTTTATTTTCTCTTCGTATAGCTTGCTGTAGATATAGAATTTATAGTTTGCATCATTTTTAGCCGAGAAATATCCCGACATTCCCCGCAATATACCTCCTTTAAGTATATAAGAACGGAAAAAACGGAACCAGGGCTTGAATAACATCTTCCATATCGAAACGCTTTCACCTTTACGTCGTTCCACCTCAGCCGTGGTGTAACGGTTCATCCTCTCCATAACAGCAGATATCGAGGGAGCCTTATGAATCATGGCGAGACTTTCGTCTGACTTTGGAAGAGAGATCACTCTTCCATCCACCGAAGGGAAGGAATGGACATGCGGAGGCCATTGGGATGAATCCTTGTGAAGGAAACGCAACTGATAGTCGGGATAGGTGGATTTGTTCCATCCGTCAAGCAACATGTTCTTACGCGCTATCCTCACTCCTCGCACATCTCCGGGCGACGCGGCAATGTCAATCAATTTCTTGCTTAACTCCGCGGGGATAATTTCATCAGCATCCACGAAAAACACCCATTCAGTTTCAGCGGATTTTATGGCATAATCCCTTACCGGCTCAGGACAACCGTAGCCCTTGTCTTCAACCGGGAGAATGCGGCAGCCATTAGCACGGGCTATCTCCAAAGTGCGGTCGTCCGACTCCATATCCACAATCATGATGCAGTCGAACATCTTCAGGTGATCGATAACCTCCTGAAGATGTTCCTCTGCATTTTTCGTATGGATTATTGCTGTAATGTTGGTCATAATTGATAAAATTTTACCCAACCTGTGCACCCGGCTGAACAGGGCCAGTAGGTCCGATAACGGTGAGTGTTCCGTCAGGATTTACGGCACTCATTATCATCCCCTGGCTCTCTATCCCCATCATCTTGCGCGGCGCAAAGTTGGCTACAAAGCATATCTCCTTCCCCACGAGCACCGACGGATCCTCATAGCTCTGGGCTATTCCGCTGAGGATGGTGCGAGTGCCCATACCGTCTTCAATAAGGAACTGGAGCAGTTTCTTTGACTTCTTCACTTTCGAACATTCCAGCACCTTTCCCACACGGATATCAACCTTCTCGAATGTCTCGAAATCCACATCTTCTTTTACAGGTTCCGGCTTCCACGCCTTCAGTTCATTGGCTTTCTTGGTGTCGAGAAGTTTCTGCACCTGTGCCTCAACAGCCGAATCCTCAATCTTCTCAAACAGCAGCTCCGGCTCGCCAATCTTCGCTCCGGTCGGAACAAGATCGAAACAGCCGAGCATATCCCAGCTTATCTTGTCGCCTCCGAGCATCTTCACAAGCTTGGCCGACATGAAGGGGAGGAAGGGTTCGAAAGCAATCGAGAGGTTGGCGCAGGTCTGGATGGCGGTGTTGAGAATCGTGGCAGTGCGAGCCATATCGGTCTTTGCCACCTTCCATGGCTCTGTCTCCTGAAGATACTTGTTGCCGGCGCGTGCCATATCCATTGCAAGACGAAGGGCCTCACGGAAATGGAATGTGTCGAGGGCCTCGCTCATCTCCTTCTTAAGGTTGCGGATCTCCTCGATAAGCTTCTCTTCTGCCTCGGTCAGATTACCGGCTTCGGGCAACACACCGTTGAAATACTTATGAGTAAGCACTACCGCGCGGTTCACGAAATTACCCAAGATGGCCACAAGCTCTGAATTGTTGCGCATCTGGAAGTCTTTCCACGTGAAGTTATTGTCTTTGGTCTCGGGGGCGTTGGCTGTCAGCACATAGCGCAACACATCCTGCTTCCCGGGGAATTCCTCAAGATATTCATGAACCCATACCGCCCAGTTGCGGGAGGTGGAGATCTTGTCGTCCTCAAGATTCAGGAACTCATTGGCCGGTACATTGTCAGGAAGGTTGTATGTTCCGTCGGCCATAAGCATTGAGGGGAACACTATGCAATGGAACACGATATTATCCTTTCCGATGAAATGGAGCATACGTGTCTCAGGATCTTTCCACCATTTTGTGTAATCCTCCCCTACGAGATCAATAGTATTTGAGATGTAACCGATCGGAGCGTCAAACCATACATAGAGCACCTTCCCCTCGGCACCCTCCACCGGCACCGGAATACCCCAGTCGAGGTCTCGGCTCACGGCACGGGGCTGCAGACCCATTTCCAGCCAGGATTTGCACTGTCCATATACGTTCGATTTCCATTCCTTATGGTCTTTCAATATCCACTCCTCCAGACGGCTCTGCCATTTGTCGAGAGGGAGATAGAAATGCGTGGTCTCTTTCAATATCGGTGTATTGCCTGTAATGGCCGACTTCGGGTTTATAAGATCGGTGGCGTTCAGGCTCGTTCCGCAGGCTTCGCATTGGTCGCCGTATGCATGCTCGTTGCCACAATGGGGGCAAGTGCCTGTCACGTAACGGTCGGCAAGGAATTGTCCCGCCTCCTCATCATAAAGTTGCATTGAGGCCTTCTCTATGAACTCGCCTTTCTCATACAGCTTTTTGAAGAAATCGGATGCTGTCTTGCGGTGGGTATCAGATGTGGTGCGCCCATATACATCGAACGAAATGCCGAGCCCGTCGAAAGAATCCTTGATAATCTTATGATAACGGTCCACAATATCCTGAGGGGTCACTCCCTCGTTCTTGGCCTTTATTGTGATTGGCACTCCATGTTCGTCGCTGCCGCCGATCATAAGCACCTCCTCGCCTTTAAGTCTGAGATAACGTGCATAGATGTCGGCCGGAACATATACGCCGGCAAGGTGTCCGATATGGACGGGACCGTTCGCGTAAGGAAGAGCGGTCGTGATAAGTGTTCTCTTGAATTCTTTCATTGATATTTTGTCTTTCTCTTGTTTCCTTTTTCTTTAAGCAACCTCTGCCTTGGAGCAGATGATGGCCAAGTTCCCCTTCAAGGTTTCCCCTTATATTATGGACGGGGAATGGCTATTTTGCAAAATTAATAAAGATTTATGGATGTTTTGACTTCGGGAGGCTATATTTTTGACTATCGATATTAATTTTCAATTCTTAAAGCATAAAAAGCACGATTATGGCTAAATTTACCAAACGTATTCCATTCGATTCCATACCCGTTTTTGACCTTTCAGACTCAGGCGTTCCAGACACCCCGGGTACCGATCCCGACATTCCGTCGCTGCCTGTAATCGCCCCCTCCTTCTCATTTGACAAAAGTTCACTTCCCAGCTACGGCACCACCCTCCCTGTGACCGACGTGGATTTCTCATTCCCTGCGGAAGACTATAAGAGGGTCCAGGCGTGGTTCACCGGCGATTTCTCTCACGTAACCATGCCGGAAAGCGCAACGCTCAAGAAGAACATGACTACCGCTGTGCTTTCGGCTGTCAATTCATTCATCTCCTCAGCAACCAACCGGAACCTTTTCACCTCCCCTTTCATGATTGGTTGCCGCTACCGCCTTTTCGACAATTCCTTGGTTTACTCCACCGAGCCGATCGTGCTTGTGCCCGCCGAGAAAGCTCCCGATCTTATCATAACCTCTTATAAGGTATATGAGAAATCAATTCATACGGAAGTGGCCGTCTCTCACTACCCTGCAGCCCTCATGTTTTCAATTCCTGTGCCGGAAAATGCAGAGGAATATAAGGATATCATAACTTCCGTTGAGTTTTTCATCACCCGGCAGTCAGATCTGTATTCACCTGATGCAACTGTTTCCGGAATACGCTCCATCTCAGCCAATGGTGTCAGGGAGAGAACCTGGTATTACGAACGCTATGAGAGTGAGGCGCTTATTGCGCAGGCAAAGGCCGAGACGATTTTCCGCATTGTAGCCACAATCCCCTTTTCGGATATAGCCGAAGGTGCATATTCCACGCTCAGTCCATTTCCCCTTGAAGCCGGCACTTTGCAAAGGTTATCATCGCTTCAAAAAATTACATATCCTTTTACCAATTCAAACGGAAGCGGCACAGGCAATGGCTCAACTGGCAATTCCACATCCTCCTCTAACCCAACCACCGGCATCTCCGGTTGGAGACCCTACTTGCACATAGCAACCGCACCACTCCACCTCGGACTGCCCGAGGCCTCCAAAAGCGTATCTGACCTATTTCTCCGTGGCATTTTCCAAAGGGATGAAGTGACGATGACACTTTACGGTTCGCATCATCGCGAACACTGGAGAATGATAGCCCGAAGCCACGGGCCCTACATCCGAGGCCTGCGACGCGCCCCTTACCGCTGGTTCAAAGTAGAAATCCAGCTCCCCATGCGACGCGACGACTTCCTGGAAGCCCTCACTTTCACCTACTCCAAATAAGATGATAAGATCCCCACATCGCCCATCCCGCCTATCCTACCTATCCCACTATTTTAACTTTATTAAAGAAAAATTTATTTAATTAGATATGCTATTTCAAATAAAATGATTACCTTTGCATTCAGAAAAATAGGTCATGTCAAAAACATCGATTTCCGATTATATTTTTTGAAAGCACTTATAATTTTAAGGTAATAATTTTAAACCCAAAATAATTTTTTATTTACTATGGCACAGATAGATTTGTCCCAGTATGGCATCAAGGATGTCAAAGAGGTAATCTACAATCCTTCTTACGAGGAACTCTTCAAAGCTGAAACCGATCCTTCTCTCGAAGGCTTCGAAAAAGGCACTGTAACTGAGCTCGGCGCCGTAAACGTTATGACCGGCGTTTATACAGGCCGCTCTCCCAAAGATAAATTCATCGTTCTCGACGACAACTCCAAAGATAAAGTTTGGTGGACTACCGAGGAGTATAAGAACGACAACAAGCCTGTAACCGAAGAGGCTTGGAAAGAGATCAAAGAGATCGCTATCAAAGAGCTCTCAGGCAAGAAACTTTATGTTGTTGACCGTTTCTGCGGTGCTAACAAGGATACCCGCATGGCTGTCCGCTTCATCATGGAAGTGGCATGGCAGGCTCACTTCGTGACAAACATGTTCATCGCTCCTACTGAGGAGGAACTCAAAGACTTCAAGCCCGACTTCATTGTTTACAACGCTTCTAAGGCTAAAGTTGAGAACTTCAAGGAACTCGGCCTCAACTCTGAGACTGCCGTTGTGTTCAACACTACTTCAAAAGAGCAGGTTATCATCAACACTTGGTATGGCGGTGAAATGAAGAAGGGTATGTTCTCAATGATGAACTACTTCCTTCCCCAGAGCGGCATCGCTTCTATGCACTGCTCCGCCAACACCGACAAAGAGGGCAAGAACACTGCAATCTTCTTCGGTCTCTCAGGCACTGGTAAGACCACCCTTTCAACCGACCCGAAACGTCTCCTCATCGGTGACGACGAGCACGGCTGGGACGACAACGGTGTCTTCAACTTCGAAGGCGGTTGCTACGCTAAGGTTATCAACCTCGACAAAGAAAGCGAACCCGATATCTACAACGCCATCCGTCGCGACGCTCTTCTTGAGAACGTTACTGTTGACGAGAACGGCAAGATCGACTTCGCTGACAAGAGCGTGACTGAGAACACTCGTGTTTCTTATCCTATCGACCACATCGAGAGCATCGTTAAACCTGTTTCCGCAGGTCCGGCTGCAAAGAACGTTATCTTCCTTTCTGCCGACGCATTCGGTGTTCTTCCTCCCGTTTCGATCCTCACTCCCGAGCAGACTCAGTATTACTTCCTCTCCGGCTTCACTTCCAAACTCGCCGGCACAGAGCGCGGTATCACCGAGCCTACTCCCACCTTCTCGGCTTGCTTCGGCCAGGCATTCCTTGAGCTCCACCCCACAAAATATGCTGAAGAGCTCGTTAAGAAGATGAATGCCAACGGTGCCAAGGCTTATCTCGTGAACACAGGTTGGAACGGTACCGGCAAACGTATCTCCATCAAGGATACACGCGGTATCATCGACGCTATCCTCGACGGCAGCATCCTCCAGGCTCCTACAAAACAGATTCCTATCTTCGACTTCACAGTTCCTACTGAACTTCCCGGCGTAGATCCCAAGATCCTTGATCCCCGCGACACCTACGCTAACCCCGAAGAATGGACAGAGAAAGCTACCAAGCTTGCTGAGATGTTCATCAAGAACTTCAAGAAATTCGAGTTCAACCCCGCAGGAAAGGCTCTTGTTTCTGCAGGCCCGAAACTCTAATTTGAATAAAATGCTTATAGCATAGTATTATTACC
>CAMWIH010000091.1 GCA_947174305.1 uncultured Porphyromonadaceae bacterium
TGTCAGGACAGGGCGGACGGGGGGTAAGCTGTCGCGCACTTGGGGGAAATCCCCCAAACCCCCTGCGTAAAGCCTTGATTTTTCGCTCTTTGGCGTTTCAAGCCTTTACTTTTTGAAATTTTTCGCAATTTTTCTCGCGAAAATCGGCGATTTTGTCTTGTAAATCAACCGTTTCTCGCGTAGAAAAATTGGGCTTTCGGGCGCGATTTATCGTTACTGCGCTAAATCGGGTCGGGAATTGGAATAAATGAAAGCAAATCCCATTCAGTTGTTTTTTTTTACAATAGAATGGGATTTGTTCCTTTCTTTTATGGAAATTTAATATATTTGCAAGTGTTCTCAACTCTCTTTATGATGGAAAATCTGTTAACTGTTATTATCTCTGTTTTTTTCTTTTCCCTCAACTTCTGCTTTTATTCTTTTTATTTTAATGGAATAGCGAAAAGCTATGAGGCAACTCGAAATCACGAAAAGTACGTAGTTTCCGATAACTATACGGAGGGTCAGCATTCCAATGACGTAAAGGAAACTGCAAAGAGCAAATGTGCAGACAATAACCCAAATGATGGGGAAAAGAGAAAATTTTCTTTTGTGGTGATAGTCCGCTATTAACGCTATGGAGGTCTCTGCCATTACTGTAAGAATGGAAAATGCGGACACAAACATTATCTGGGGGAAAAGATCAAGAGTGATTAGTTTAGGATAAAGATAATATCCTATTACATAAACCATTGGGAAGTGAATACAGAATGAGATTGCAAGAGTCTTCTGATTGTTGCTCAATTCTTTAAAAATGTCTTCTAATTCCATACATTAAACAACCAGCCCCGACCTTTGATTGCTTATGTGGTGCTTGGCAATCTCCAATCGAGGCTGATGTTAATATCTTCATGATGTCGTAAGCACCACCAAACGACTCATCAAAGATAATGATTATTTTATTAATCTGCAAGATAAATACCATACTCATTCCTTTATCCTCGATAACTCATTTTTATTTCACCATTATTTTATTAATTTTGCACTCGGATTGATTAAATTACTAAACTTTTATGGAAAACTCTTTTGTGGCTTTTGATGTCGAAACTGCGACAAATCTAAGGAGCTCTATCTGCGAAATAGGTATCGCATGTGTTCGCAATATGGAAGTTGTGGAAACTAAAAGCTGGTTGATACAACCTCCGGGGAATAAATATCTTCCATTCAATACTTATATCCATGGTATTACACCCGATGATACGAAAGATAAGCCATTCTTCCCTGAAGTGTGGAAAGAAGTTTGTAAATACCTTCAAAACAAGATCGTGGTTTGTCATTATTCAGCTTTCGATATGGGGGCACTTCGTGCGACACTGGATTTATATCAAATCGAGTATCCTACTTTCGACATAATGTGTACAATTAGGCCATCAAAGAAGACAATCTGTGGTTTGCCTAACTATACGCTTGATTCTGTATATCGAAATTTGTTTGGCATAGAGATGGAAAACCATCATCGTGCCGGAGATGATGCGGTGGCTTGTGCGAAAATACTTCTTGAATGTATTAAAAGGAACAACATTCAAAGCAGGGATGAAATAGAACAGGTTTTTCAGCTAAAAATAGGACATCTTAGTCTCGGATTCTATAAAAACCAATATTCAAACACTCCAAAGGATTATAGCAAGCGAGTAAAAATCAAGGCATCTGACATAGTAGGAGATCCAGATAAAAACAATCCGGATAGCTATTTTTTCGGAAAATCCGTTTGTTTTACAGGAGCAATGTCTTTCAGCGTCAGGAAAAATTTACAACAGTATATTGCGAACATCGGAGGGACACCAGTGGATGCAGTTACAAAGAATACGGATGTTCTGGTAGTGGGGCAACAGGATTTCCGCGTGGTTGGTGAAACTGGTATGAGCTCTAAGCAACGAAAAGCTCTTGATTTGCTAAACAAGGGTCAACAAATTGAAATACTTTCTGAAGCTGATTTCCTTGCATATGCAGGAGATTTTGAAACGATGTAACAGATCTGCTGGATATTGATTATACAATGAAAATGAATATTATGTTAATGATATTGGGAGCGGTAATGTTTGCAATCGGGGCAATAATGACATTCTCCGGCAACAAAACCAAGGTTGAATCTACTTCAGTGAAAACACAAACTACGGTTATCGATAAACAGGTTCCTGCGGTTGAGGAACAGTCTCCAATTTCCATAAAGGAACCTTCTTCGGCCGATAAGGATTCAAAAAAGAAAGGAAATGATTTTGAAGATTATGTTGCAAACGTTCTTAATTCTAATTCTTTAACTATTAAAGAATGGAATAAGGGAACGGTGACAGATGAGGGCGCTTTTTCAGAAAATGCATTAAATCCGGATATGTTTGTTTCTGATCAAGAGACAAAAATCAATCTCAATTATTGGATTGAATGCAAATTCAGATCCGATTTGGGTAAGGGAGGATTCAGACTGAAGGATTACCAAATGGAGCGTTACTCGGATATTCAGAAATCTTCCAAGAGAAAAATCCTGATCGCTCTCGGTGTTGGAGGGAGTGCTTCGAATCCGGAAAGATTCTACGTCATCCCTTTGGATTCTCTCAAACGGTTCAAACATATACCGGATAAATACCTTTCGCATTACGTTATTGAAAATCCAAGGCAAAACTTAAGAAAACATATCCGCGATTATTTCTTCAATGATGTGTTTAAAAAGGATAAGAAATAATTGGATATTACAGAATTATTTACTAATTTTGTAGTGCCAAAATCATTGTAGGTTAGTCCTATCCGTTGAGCATTCGGTTAAGTGCTCGGACAAACCGGGCTGTTTTTTTTTAGCCCTTACATAAAAGCCTTCGGCTGTTATATCCTACTCTTTATATGCTCTTCGGAGGTATAACCTGTAATGATTTTGGCGAATCGGATATAACAGCCGATTTCTTATGTATAATGCCAAAATCATTACAGGTATGAAAGCAATTTCAGTAAAGGCACAGGCGATGCCAAAAATCGCCTTATGGTCGTTCATCAGGACGGCATCAGTAAGCAACAAACTTTCATTCGGTATTGCAGGAGCCGTGATAGCCTATGCCGGCGGTCTCCTCTCAGCCGACGTTGTTATGTATGCAGGGGCTCTCTTAGCCCTGTTGTCAGTTAAACCATCAGAAATGAAAGGAGGTGAAGAATGACAAAAGAATATAAAGATAGGTTCATGATGGAGAATGAGGGTGAACATGTCTCCTCGTGGTTTGTTAACGAAGCGTGGCCAAAATATGGAGAGGAAGGAGATGAGAGCGAGACATTCAATGTGGATGTGACTGTGCCGGGCATGCCTCCTACAGGAATCTTGTTTCATTCTTTCGAGCAGATGGAGGAGTTCTCTAAACATCTCACCCGGTATGTGGAAGAGTGCCGGAAAAGGAGAAAATAACGGATTTCGCCATGTTCCGCACACTTGCACAGCGCGTTGCACAACTATACGCACAGTAGGTGTGCGGAGCAAATAAGTAAAATTCAAATATTTATACGGTTCCGCACAACTGTACAGGCACATACCAATCCAGGATATATATATTAAAAAAAAATTACAAGGGGGCGTGACGACACGCCCCCTTTCCTGTCTTTTATCCATAGGTTCTGAAAACGTATCTTTGCCATATATATATCACATTACTTAAATTGCGATGGCAAAGAATTATACAACTACTTCAACTGTGAGCCTTCAGGTGAATGCCAAACAGGCTTCGCAGATGCTTGACAAGCTGAAGAAGGATACAGCTAACCTTGAAAAGCAGTTCCAAAAGGCTGAAAAAGCCGGAGATAAGGTCACAATGAAGAATCTCCGGAAATCTATCAAGGAAAACCAGAGGTTGATGAAGTTACTCACCACTGAGACTGCTCAGGCAACAGAGGTGTTGCAACGACTTGATAAAGCGACTCCCAAAGAATTGAATCGTACGCTTAAAC
Organism: uncultured Porphyromonadaceae bacterium; assembly: GCA_947174305.1. Lineage (GTDB taxonomy): Bacteria > Bacteroidota > Bacteroidia > Bacteroidales > Muribaculaceae > Lepagella. The sequence goes on from CAMWIH010000091.1 coordinate 3,958, forward strand.
AACTCAGGAACGAGCTGAATAACATTCCGCGCGGTTCCAAGGTGTGGAATGAACACGTGGAGAAAATCAAGCAGGTCAAACAGGAGATTCAGAATCTCAATGAGGAGATGAACCCGGATCAATCGCTATGGGATAGGGTGAAGGGGTTCTGGGATGATTTTCAACTCGAGATTACAGCCGGCGTGGCATCGATTGCAGGACTGATTGCAGCCGGGCGCAGTGCCGTTAAATCTTATGCAGAGATGCAGCAGGAGATGGCCAATGTGCAGAAGTTTACCGGCATGAACGAGGGTGAAGTGCTACAGCTCAATGAGTACTTTAAACAGATTGACACCCGCACATCTCGCGAGGATCTTAATAAATATGCCCAGGAAGCAGGGCGTCTCGGCAAATCCCGCGTAGAGGATGTGTTGGGGTACGTTCGTGCGGCCGACAAGATCAATGTGGCTCTCGATGATCTCGGTGAGGGTGCCACCCTTACCCTTTCCAAACTGACCGGGATCTTCGGGGATGAGGAACGATTGGGAACCGAGAAAGCTCTTCTTTCTGTCGGCTCAGTGATAAACGAACTTTCGCAGAACTGCTCGGCTTCCGGAACTTATCTCACTGAGTTCGCTTCAAGGATGGGTGGCGTGGGTGCACAGGCAGGCTTGACTGTGCAACAGATCATGGCCTATGCCTCGGTTCTCGATGCAAACAACCAGGCTCTTGAGCAATCGGCCACGGCCATGTCTCAGCTTATCGTGCGGATGTATCAGGATCCTTCAAAATACGCCAAGGTTGCAGGTCTCGATGTTCAGAAGTTCTCAAAATTACTCAAGGAAGATGCCAATGAAGCGATTATCCAGTTCCTGGAGGCCCTTAACAAGGCCGGAAAGATGGATGTGCTTTCCGTGATGTTCAAGGATATGGGAGAGAAAGGAAGCGGAATGGTTGCCGCCCTATCCACTCTCGCCGGAAAGATCGAGATGGTGAAAGACCAGCAACTTGTGGCAAACGAGGCCTTCAGGGAGGCCGTGTCTATTGACAATGAGTTTAACGTGCAGAATAATACTATTCTTGCCGGATTCGATAAGTCTAAGAAGGCTCTGAAGGAGATTGCCGTGGATCTCGGCCAGAAGCTTCAGCCGGTGATGTCTCTCTGCTTCTCTTCATCTACCGTGTTGCTGAAGACTCTTTCAAAATTGGTTGACTTCCTTTTCAAGAACAGGACGGAGATAATAATTCTCACCTCTTCTGTTGCCGCATATTGCGTGGTGGCTAATCTGGCTATCATTAGGACAAAGGCTGTGGCGACCGCTCAGATGTTGTGGAATAAGGCTATTGCCGTGTCTAAGATCCCTGCATTCAGGTTAATGATATCCGGTTTGACCAATGCTTATCAGTATCTCGCAAATGGGCTTAGGGTGTCATACGAGATGCAAGAGAGATGGAGAAAATCCATGGGTGCAATGAATCTTGCTAACTGGGCCGGCCTTATCCTTACTGTGGCGGCCGCATTGGTGATTCTTGCTAAGAAAACCTACGATGCTTACAAAGAGCAAGCTCGTTTAAGGGAGGAAAGGAATAAATTTGCAAAGGAAGCTGAGGATATATCAAAAAAAGCGGTTGACAATTACTCAAAAGAGATATCAGCTCTTAAACGTCTATTTTCAGCCGCCATTGATGAAGCCAAATCAAAAGATGAAAGGCTGGAGGCGGCCAAAAGGCTTCAGCAACTTTATCCTTCCCAGTTCGCCAATATGTCAACAGAGGAGATAATGTTAGGCAAGGCTAAATCAGCTTACGACAATCTCACGCGATCGATCATCAACAATGCCAAGGCAAAGGCGGCCGCTGAAAAGGTTCTCGAAAATGAGAAGAAGATATTAGACCTCGAGGGCGAGATTGATGAGGAGTGGAAGAAGAAGAGGGAGGCTTCTGCCGAAAGGGATAAAATCAGAGCCTACAATAAAAATGTAAATACCAAGGCTTCTTCTACTGCCGAATCTTTCACCGGGGCTATTGCAATGCAAGCCGGGGGGACGCAGGAGATGTACGAGCAGAAATCAACAAAGGCGGCCGATGCCAAAGTCTATGAGGCGGCTAAAAATATTCGTGAAAAGTCCGAGCAGAAAAAGGTTCTTTCCGAGGCAAATGATAAGCTGACCAATCGTTTCAAGAATAATCCGGCTTTTAAAAACACTCTGTCGGAGGCTGACAGCGAAGGGACTGAGACTCCCTCCTTCACCGGCTACACGCACGTTGAAACCGATAAGGAGCGCCGCAAGCGTGAGGCTGAAGCCCGTAAGGCTCAGGCCGAAGCTCGCCGTAATGAAATCAAAGCCCGGAAGGAGTTCAAGGATGAACTGAAAAAGATTCAGGGTGACCGTGATAAGGCTGAGGCCGAGGCTAAGGTTTCTCGAAACATTGGGGCGATAGATTATCTTGAGTATATCGAGCAGATGAGGAAAGCTGAGATTGAGTATTTCGACTCCTCCCTGAAGCTTTATGAGGACCACAACCTTCAGGAAGATGCCGACTATAAAGCATTGCTTGAGAAAAAAGCTGATGCTGATGAGAAATACAGGAATCAAAAGCTTGTGCTCGATAAGGAGGCCACAGAACGGGAATACAAGGTGAAGGAGCAGGAGGAGAATGCAAGGTATAATGCCTTGCGTAACACTTCCCTTCAGGATGAGATGGAACATTCCCTTAACCTTTACTCTCTCCAGGTTCAAAAGCTGATAGATCTTCGTTCCCTGTATGAGAAGGGTTCTAAGGAATGGTACGATTATGACCTTAAGCTGAAAGAGGCCTCAACTGCCGAACAGGAGAAGCGCCAGAAAATGTTTATGGCAAAAGTGTCCGAGTATCAGAAAGAGTTCGATAAGCTCACCGTGGCCGAGAAGTATAAGCTCGAGCGAGAGGCCCTGAAAACTCTCTATGATATGAAATATATCAACGAAAAGGAGTATAGGGACTGGCTCGAGAAACTCAACAAGAAAGAGAAAAAGGATCGTGAGGAAGAGAAGGATGCTCTGCCGGGTGTGGTTAATATGAATACTTCTAAGAATGCCGGGAAGGAGGCCGAAAGGAAATTCAAGGAGCAGAAGGAGCTTCTTGATCAGGCTCTCGCTTCCGATGTGATTGACGAGAAGGAATACAAGGCAAGGCTTGAAAGGATAAAGGGCGATATGTATGATTCGCTGATTGCCCCTCTGAAGGATTCAAAATCTGAATGGGTTTCGCTCATGACTTCCATGGCTGATGCATGGATGGATTTTGCCAAGGCTCTTAATGACCCTGATGGGGATCCTCTCGATGGCTTGACAAAGGGTCTTGAGGCTACTGTGGCCGTGATGGGAGCCGTGATGTCTCAAATCACGGAGTTCACCAAGGCTGAGATGCAGATACAGACCGCCGCAATCGAGAAGCGTTATGACCGCGAGATCGCTTTTGCCGAGGGTAATTCTTACCTCACTAAGAAGTTCGAGAAGGAGAAACAGGAGGAGATCGCCAAGATCAAGGAGGAAGCGGCTAATAAGGAGTTTGCAATGCAGGTGATCGGGGCGGTGGCTCAGACTGCCGCAAATGCCATATCAGCCTACGGTGCCGCTCTGAAGGTGGGTCCCGCCGGTCTTATCCTCGCTCCTATCGCTGCCGGTCTCGCGGTGGCTCAGGGTGTGGTGCAGGTGGCATCAATCCGTAAACAGAAGGAGGCAGCCGCCGCCACCGGGTATTCAAAGGGCGGTTTCACCAAGCCGGGCGATGTTGATGAGCCGGCAGGAGTGGTCCATGCCGGGGAATGGGTGGCTTCGCAGAAGCTGGTGAAGTCGCCGGTGGCGCGACCAATCATCGATATGCTCGAGTATGCTCAGCGCACAAACCGCATAGGTTCTCTCTCCATGGAGGATGTGTCTCGCTCTATATCGGCCCCAATGAGGATTGCATCGATGGCTCAACAGCCGGTAGTGGTGCAGGCTCCGGCTTCCGCTCCTGTCGCCAGCGGTCAGGCCGGGGAAGGTTTGTCTCAGGGTGATTTAGCGGCTTCGCTCGATAAGCTTAACAGCCGTCTCGAGAATCCGATTGTGGCCGTGAGCTCGGTGGCCGGGGAGTTCGGTAGCAAACGTGCCGAGGAGAAGTATAACAGGATGATGCGCAATAAATCTCCACGTAAAAGATCTTGATCATGATTGAAATTTATGTTGATGGTCGCTCTATCGACCTCCCTTCAGATATCTCTTTTGAGTATTCTCTCGAGAACCGTCTGCTCACTCAGGCCGACGGCTATTCTCTCGGTATCGATATCCCTCTGCTGGATTCCCCGGTAAATTCGGAGGTGTTCGGTTTGATCTGGAGAATGGATGCCGATATATATTCTGTCAGGTTCAATGCTATGATCCTGACTCCTCAGATTCAGCTATTGGGGGTTGTGATGGTGGTGGGTGTCTCGGAAAGGGATATCACGATCCAGTTCCTCGAGGGTCGATCCATGCAGAATTCGGAACTTTCGTTTGAGGAGTCTTACGTGAATGAACTTGTTTTGGGTTACACTCACCTCCCGGCCTCAAGGCGCGTTGTCTCGGTGGATGATGCAAGGCGCAGGTATGGCGAAACGTGCGATGACGGGATGCCGGCTGATGCCGTGGCCCTCCCGTGGGTGATCAAGGATTCCGGGGAAATGGTGCATAATGCCGTAACCCTGAAGAAGAATGTCCTGGTATGGGAGCCGCAGTGGTATTACAAGGGTGGCTGGAATTGGTCGGCTCACAACCCTTCCCAGGAGAACCTGAGCTATATGCCTTATCTCCTGACAGTGGCTAAGCGTGTGGCTGAAGCCATGGGATATCGGTATGATTTCTCGATGTGGGAGTATGACCCGGTGAAGAGAAACCTGCTCGTGTGCAACACTATCCCTGCTTCGCTCAGGCTTCGTGATTTCTCGTGGGTTCTCCCACATTGGACAATCAATGAGTTCTTCGAGAATATCGAGATGATCCTTGAGGGTGAGTTCGAGATCGACCATCTCTGCAAGACTATTGTTTTCCGCACTACGGCATCCGTGGTGGCCGACACGGAGCCTGTGGTGCTGGATTCGGTGGTGGATGAATTCGAGGTTGATGTGGATATCGATGACGATACGTTCAAATCGGAGACTCAGCTTACAAAAAATGTGGGATATGCCGACAATTCCTCCAGGTTCTGGCCGATGCAGTCGTGCGACTGGTTCATCCGCCGGAGAATCCGCGAGGTCTCGAATTATGATGATGACTCAGGGACTAGGGCAGATCCGGGAGCGGGATGGACTGAAAGCACGGATTACACACAGTTCCTGAAGGACCAGACACGGTTCATGCATTTCGATACGGTTGAGGATCTTGTAGCCGGACTTAGGAAGTATAAGTATTCAAACACTTATAGGGGATATCCCTACGACCTACTTTTCTATGCGGCCGACGTGAAGTGCCACTTCATCCTCCGGGCCGTGGATATGGTGGTGGTGAATTCAGAGTTCGATGCGGAGCATCCCGGCGACAGGGAGATGTATAACCTTATCGGGGGCAATTCATATTATCTCTACAACCTGATGCCGGTGAATGACTTCGGGGATTTTATCGTGAAGGATTCTGATGAGGCTGACCGCGTGGAGCTGAAGACTGTGCCGGTGCCTGTCGATATGATAGGCACCGACTCTCACGCCGTGTTCCTCCCTTACTCGGCTGATGAGAGCCTTGAGGGATCTTCTTCCATCCCTATTGACCCTGACGATTCATCAACCTGGAGACAGCCCGCCCCATACCGGGAACTGAGCTCGGGCAACCAGTCGCGTCACGAGTATTACGATAAGCTCTATCTCGGTTACTGGACCGGGGGGATTGACTGGAAAAACCAGATCCCGGTTACATCCAACGTGCATGTATATTCCGATTTCGGGGTTTACGTAACCAAGGCGAAGACCATGCGCCTCAATCTCTCTTTCGACCGGGGCATTTCATCGCTTCTCTCCATGGATGAAAGAAAGCTTTACAGGATTTCATTCCTTTCTGACTCGCTTCCCGACCCGAAGGCGGAGTACATAATCCGGGGGAAAAGGTACATCTGCCGTAAAATGCAGGTCACCTTCTCCTCTTCCGGAATGTCGCAGCTAGTCAAGGGGGAGTTCTACAGGCTATGACCCGAGGGCTCCCTTGAAGCTCTGAGTCTCGGGGTGTACGGTGGCCGAGGCGCCGAGGTACTTGTTTGTAGTGGCTATGTCGGTGTGGCGTGCCTGGTCCCTGGCTATCACGACTCCGGCACTGTTGGCGAGGTCGCGGATCCCCGTGTCCTTGAGACTGTAGAACTGATATTCGTCGCCCCAGCCGAGCCTTTTGCGCATCTGCACCCAACGTTTGTTGAAGATGTCAGCATCCACTTTCTTTGAGGATGGCATGAAATGCTTGCCGAACAGGTAGTGTGTGCCGGGATTGCCGAACGTGCCGAGCTCGAGCATGAGCTTGATCAATGTATCGTTGAGGCCTACGCAGCCATCGCGCTTGTTCTTGCTGAATTTCGCGCTGATGAACACGCTCTGCTCCTTTATACGGATATCATCAATCCTGATGTTGCTGAGCTCGGTGGGGCGTATGAACGTGTAGTATTCGAAGAGGCAGGCAAGCAGAAAATGCCTGTCCTCCCCCTGCAGATGGGAATGAAGGGTGCGCATCATCTCCTTGCTGAGAGGCTGGCGTTTCTTCGGGTCCTCATGCAGTTTCGGAATCCCCTCAGCCGGATTCTCGCTGATGTATTTGCGCCCCATCATCCATTCTGACATGGAGCTGACCCATCCTTTGTAGTTGTTCCTGGTTCTCGCTCCTGCATCGCGATCAAGGAGTATGTAATCGAGAAATTCAACGACAAAAGATCTGTCAAATTCGTAGGCATATTGTATTGGCCGATAACGGCAATTGTTGTACTCCTTCAATATATTTACTCGAGACCTGTAGGCTTCCTGTGTCCTTTCCCGGCATGTTTTCTCGATATAGTCCGTGTAGCGGTCAAGTATCTCTTCAAAGGAGGTGAATTGTCGGTCGTTAGAAGCGTCGCACCACGGGTTCCACCCATTCCTCAGTTTAGCGGATAGAGTGGCTATCAATTCGTTAGCGTGTTCCTTTCTTGATTTTTTTGTGTGGTATTTGTCGAGATGAATCTTCTTCCGGCGCATCTCTCCCCTCACAGGGTCGAAACAGTAGAAATCAACATAAATTTTCTCCCCTTTGTCATGAAATACAGGGAGCCTGTAACCTAATATGTCTGTTTCTGAATTGCGTTTCCGTAGGGCCAAATTTTTTTTTGCCATGTCTTTAAATTTTCATCTGATTTTAATGACATGGCGAATGATTAAAAAAATGTGTACGTCTAT
>CAMWIH010000092.1 GCA_947174305.1 uncultured Porphyromonadaceae bacterium
GAGTATGCTCCCTCAGCCTCAATCTCAACCGCCTACCATCCGAACCATTCTGACACGCCTCATAAGTAAAAGCTGAAACATCGAGTTTCAGCTTTTACTGCTTTAATCCCCGTCTCTTATTATAGTAATACTTGATATAATCCGGTTTTCAATTATTTTTGGCCGGTGGTTAATCATTTATTGGTATGGAATTTTGTTTTTTTACCTAATTTGTGCGATTGTGGGGGGGTGAATCCTATTGTAATTTTGCAGTGTCCAAAATGACTTCGTTCCCGAGAGTTATTTTGGGGGTATTCATAAACTTTTAAGCTGCATCATTGAATGAAAATCAAAGGTATTGCGATTGCTGTGTTCACGGCGGTCTTGACAGTTGCACCCTTATCTCTCCAGGCGCAGGAGCTGGCCGATACGGCAGGATACAATAAATTCCGATTGGGAAGCTACGCAGAAATCGTGGCGAGCTTCAAGGATTACGGGATAAACCGTTTTCAGGCCGAAGGCTCCACCAAGGAACGCCGCGCCACAGTGGCAATCCCGCGTTTCACCATAGGTTTCGATTATAAGTTTACCCCCAAATGGATTTTGGGAGCCGAGATTGAGTTTGAGGCCGGCGGCACAGGCACTGCCGTGGAACTTGAAAACAATGAGAACGGAGAATATGAAACTGAGATAGAGAAAGGGGGAGAGGTGGCTCTCGAACAGCTGCATATCACACGTCTTATCGTTCCTGCCTTCAATGTCCGTGTGGGTCATCAGATAATGCCCGTGGGTCTTACGAATCCTCACCATGAACCGATAAATTTCTTCGGAACCATCCGGCCTGAAAGTCAGACAAGCCTGATGCCCTCCACCTGGCACGAAACAGGAATCTCCTTTTTCGGAACCTTTGGCCGGGGCAAGGCCACTTTCGATTATGAAGCCATGATCACCGCTGGCTTGAATGCCAACGGCTTCGATCGCGATACGTGGGTGGCTTCCGGTAAGCAGGGATTTTTCGAAACTGATAATTTCACTTCGCCCGGTTATGTGGCGCGCATAGATTGGCGCGGAGTGCCAGGCTTGCGCACTGGAGTATCACTATATTATTGCCACAATGCAGGCGCTAATTCGGATAAGTCGCAAACCTATTCATCTTACGGGCGCATACCGGTGGAGATATTCACATGGGATGCACAATACAGCAACCGCTATCTGACTGCCCGCGCCGATGTGGTGTATGGCCATCTGGGCAATAGCCGCGCGGTGAATGAACGCAACAACCGCCTTCCTGGCGCATCGCCTTACAGCCGGCTCACTCCGGTTGCCAAGAACACGCTCAGCTATGGTGCGGAGGTAGGTTTCAATTTCGGCAATGTATTCGGAATAAAAAGATGTCCGAAGATCATGCCGTTCGCACGCTATGAATATTTCAATCCCCAGAGATCGGTAGAGAAGCCTTACACGGCCGACCGACGCCTTGAAGTGAGCAAATGGATGGTGGGCCTCGACTGGTTTGCACTTCCCAATCTTGTGGTGAAAGCCGATTATTCCAACCGTCAGATCGGTACAAACAAGGTATTCGGGCACGGTGCCTACAACAGTGAGAATGAGTTTTCCATCGGAGTGGCCTACATCGGCTGGTTCCTTAAAAAATAACTTGACAAAAAACGAATAAAGAAATGATTAAAAACAGATTTATCACGGTAGCCCTTAGTGGCCTAATGTTGGCAGGAGCACTTACTGTCAGCTCCTGCAGTGACGATAAGAATGAACCTGACCAGAAACCCCAGGAGATTGTTGATTCCAAGAATATCGACTATAACGGCTCCAATGCCAATGCCTGGCACAACTATTCGATGAAGGTGGCCGATCTTCTTGCCCGCGATGCATCAGATCTTCACAGTGCCTGGACAGAATCATACGAAGGCGGCGCTTCTTACGCATCGGCTTTCCGTGCCGGTAACGGATTCGGCTACACCAGCCACCTCAACTGCATTGAGGAGATAATCGACGGATGCGCCGACATTGCAAATGAGGTTGGCGAGGCCAAGATAGGCGATCCTTACGATCTTTACCAGAACAATAAACTTGAGGAGGCTCTTTATGCCGTTGAATCCTGGTATAGCTGGCACTCACGCGAAGATTATACCAACAATATCTATTCAATCCGCAATTCCTATTTCGGAAGCCTTGACGGCAGTGTAAGCTCCAACTCCATGGCCACCTTGGTCAATAGCCTTGACCCTGCACTCGATCAGGCCACAAGAGAGGCTATCGACAATGCCGCAAAGGCCATCCAGGCCATTCCTCAGCCATTCCGTAACAATATCAATTCTGCGGAGGCACGCAAGGCTATGGATGCGTGTGCCGAACTTGAGCAACAGCTCTCACGCAAGCTGAAGCCCTTCTTTGCAGAACTGCCTGCAAGCTACGATGGACAATTGGAGAAGATTGTGGTGAATTATGTAGATGAAGTGGTCCTTCCTACCTACTCGCAGCTTAAAGAGCGCGCCAACACGCTTGCCACAGCTGTGAAGAACCTTTCCAATAACCGCACTGATGCCGCCTTCGAGACAGCTTGTCAGGCTTGGCTCTCCGCCCGCGAACCGTGGGAACGTAGCGAGGCATTCCTATTCGGTCCGGTTGATGCACTTGGCCTTGATCCCAATATGGATAGCTGGCCACTCGATCAGGATGCAATCGTTAACCACCTCAAGAGCGGCAATTTCAGCGATCTCGAATGGGGAGACGGTGATGATGATGACAAAGTGGAGGCAGCACAGAATATCCGTGGATTCCACACTCTTGAATTCTTGCTTTTCAAAGATGGAAAACCCCGTAAGGTAAGTTTATAAATTATAAATGAAATATCCTCTCTTAATTTTAGCTATATTTCCGGCTCTCTTTCTCTCTTGTGAGGAAGAGGGCCTGGATGTATTGGATGTGGAGGTACCAGCCGGATATGAGATGTCGGCGGGTACAGCGTCCATATTCATGAACTCATCAAAGAGCTATGACAGTCCGGCCGACTGGGTGAGCGGCACATACGCCACGCGATTCAACCGGGGCGACAAGCTCTATGACGATATGCGCACGAGCTCCAACGGATATGGCGGAGGATTGGGCCCTGTCTATGCCGGTTATTCCTGCGGAAGCTGTCACAGCAATGCCGGACGCACCAAGCCGGCAGGGTGGGCCGACCATGGATCAGGCCCATACGGATTCTCGTCAGCTCTTGTCTATGTTACGCGAAAGAACGGAGCCTTTTTCCAGGGTTATGGCCGCGTGATTCACGACCAGGCCATATATGGTGTGGAACCGGAAGGAAAATTCAGCGTTGACTGGGATTATCAGACTTTCTCTTTCCCCGACGGTGAAACATACGAATTGGCACGTCCAAACTATAGAATCACCGACTGGTATTTAGGAGAAATCTCACCTGATGACCTCTTCTGCACGGTGCGTATTCCGCTTCGCCACGTGGGAATGGGACAGATAATGTCTCTCGACCCAAATGAGATTGAGGCTCTGGCCCGTAAAAGCAATTATCCGGAATATGGCATATCAGGACGCTGCAATTATGTCACCGAACGAGGAAAACTCTGTCTCGGCGTTTCGGGCAATAAGGCCCAGCATGCCGACCTTACCGTCGAACTCGGTTTCTCAAGCGATATGGGTGTAACCAACAGCCGTTATCCCGAGGAGATCTGTCAGGGTCAGCATCAGATGACACAGGGGTCGATGATGGGACTCCTTTACGATCAGCTTGACGTGTCAACGGAGGATATGGAGAATGTGGATCTATATATGCAGTGTCTGGGGGTTCCGGCACGCAGGGATGTGAATGATCCTAAGGTGAAGTTAGGTGAAAAGAAATTCTATGAGGCCAAGTGCCATCTCTGTCACGTTGCCACACTGCACACGCGCTCAACGGGTTCTACACTCCTGAACGGCACACGCCTCCCATGGCTCGGAGGGCAGACAATCCATCCATACAGTGACTTTCTTCTTCACGACATGGGATCGGAGATAATGGGGGTGGGGCTGAACGATAACTATCCTTCCGGATTGGCAATGGGCAATGAATGGCGCACCACACCGCTCTGGGGCATAGGACTACAGGAGAAAGTGAACGGCCATACCTATTTCCTTCACGACGGCCGGGCGCGCAATTTCACGGAAGCCATAATGTGGCACGGAGGTGAAGGGGAGGCTTCAAAGAACCTCTTCAAGAATATGAAGAAGAGCGACCGCGACGCTTTGATAAGATTCCTTGAATCACTTTAAAATAACCTGAAATGAAAAAGATGATAGCAATCGCCGCTCTCTCCATGATGGCTTTGAGTGCGGCGGCTCAATATGATGCCGACACTGAGAATGGCGTGGTATCCTTTGCCGGACGCAAAGGGTTTGTATGGGAGAGCAAGGATGGAAAATTTGAGTTCAAGCCTTATCTGATGGTTCAGACTGCCGTTGACTTCAACTGGTATGACAGTGAGGGTCTGGATCCGGCCTATAATCAAGATAAGGTCCATAACACAGGTTTCTCGATTCCATACGCAGTGTTGGGTTTTACGGGTCGTGCCTTCGGATTCATCACCTACAACCTCTCCATCAATGCGGCCGCTTCGGGAGCCGGAATCCTTCAGCAGGCGTGGGCTGACATGAAGGTGAGCGACGGGTTTGGTGTGAAGGTGGGTAAATTCAAGACCCCTTTCACGCATGCCACCCTCACCACCCTTGGAGAGACATTGTTCCCTACGTTGCCTCTGTCGCTCACCTCATCGGTGATAATGCCATATTCGCTCAATGCCGTGACACCCTCCATGATGACCGGATTTGACTTAGGTGTGGAATTTCACGGAATGATTAAAGGGAAGTGGGGCTATCAGGCAGGCCTTTTCAACGGCACAGGTTCTAACGTGAACTTAGCCACCAAGACATTCAGCGACGACTGGCACATACCATCTCTGCTTTATGCGGGGCGCCTCACCTTTCAGCCCTGGGGAGTTATGCCCGCCACGCAGGGAAACCCTCGACAACTCGACCTCGATAAACTCCTTGTGGGCGTTTCTGCCTCAATGAATGTGGAGAGCGAAAATGAAAGCACCAACGATTTCCGTGCCGGAGTGGAGCTTGCGTGGATGCATAAACGTCTTTACTTGGCCGGGGAAGCCTATTATATGCACGTCGGCTTCACCAAACGACAGAAGATAAACGAGAGCTTCAACTATCTTGGGGGTTATGTTCAGGGAGGATATTTCATAACCGACCGAATCCAGGGAGCCTTACGTTATGATTTCTTCGACCGTAACGGTCTCGACAAGGGCGGACTGCTGAATATGCCGGCAATCGGCATAAACTATTATTTCAAGGGCGTGAACCTTAAATTGCAGGGAATGTACCGGTATGTGGGACGCACCGGCCACGCCACGCAGCTTGACCGTGATAACGATGACCTCGGGCTCGCCACACATAACGCAACCGTGCAGATACAATATACTTTCTGAGGTAATAGGGTTATAAGGTTATAAGGTTATGAGAGAGATAGTGAATTTGAAATCTGCGATTCATGTATTCTTTGCATTCGGCATGGGGCTTCTCTTCTGCAGTTGTGATGAAGGGAAGATCTATCCTTCGGAAAACAATGGGGATGGCGATGGTTTTACGGTGGTTCTTTCCGGAAATATCACCGGAACTGAAGGATATGCCGGCACGGGTTATGCGCCGGTGCTTGCTGTTTTTGAAGAGGGAAGCGATTTTGCGGAGGTTTCAAAGGCCGTGGAGACAGGAGATTCTAAGGTGGAGATCAATAATGTCAAGGTGGAGGAAGGGAGCGCTGAACTATGTGTGATCAACACATTGCGGAAACGGGTGCTGACCCTGGCTTCGGTTGATATCTCAAAGTCGTCGGCTGAAAATGGAGGAGTTGTCAGATTTGAGGTCGGAGACGTTAATGTCTCGCCCTTTGAGTCTATCTCCAGCCGAATCTTCTCCACAACCTGCATTCAGTGTCACGGAGGCACCTCCCATTCAGCCGCGGGGCTAAATTTAAGCCGGGAGCAGGCATATTCGATGCTTGTAAACGTGCCGTCGGCCGTGGAGGAGGGTATGTTTCGCGTAAAGCCGGAAGAACTGACCAAATCAACACTCTGGGAAGCGGTGGCCACTGATGCTTCCGCACATTGGAGTTTCAACCATTCGAATTTGCTCACCGTTGAAGAGAGCGGATTCATAAGTAACTGGATAGAGAAAGGAGCAGAAAAATGATTCAGAAAAGGAATATATATGCCCGTGGAGGAGCCCGTGAGACTCACGCCATAATAACTGTTGACGACACAAGCGCTGATTTCAAGACGCAGTTAAAGAACATAAATAGAGATTATGATGCACTTCTTGAAGGGGAAGGTGAAAGGATGCATCCGGTGTTCAAGAGATGGTTCCTGAGCGACGCGGCCAATCAGGCATCGTTGCTTCCGGAAAGCGATTGTGCGGTGTCGGTGGTGGAACAGGCTCCCCTCAACCTCACCAAGATAGCCTTATGGGTATGGCTTGTGGAGGATGCGCGTCCGGAGCGGCAGCCCGACGGCAGTTATTCAATCATTCACGGCGACTATATGCATATAATGGAAGGGGGCAGTTGCCGTTCAGGCTTAGGCCCATACGCCTCCACTTACGATATGCTCTCCTCCACCGAGCTCCGTTTGCGCAGTCTGGGAGGGAGCTTGCTTGAAAATTGCGTCCGGACGTGGCTCTTTGTCCAGAATGTGGATGTGAACTATTCTGGGGTGGTGAACGGACGTAACAGTGCTTTTGAGGAGTTTGGCCTGACGCCCCGGACACGTTTCATAGCGAGCACCGGCATTGGAGGGCGCCACTATGACAAGAATGTGGCTGTGCAGATGGATAGTTATTCTGTGAAAGGTTTGCGTGAAGGGCAGATGCGCCAGATCAATGCCCCGGCCTACCTTAATCCGACATGTGAATATGGGGTGGCATTCGAACGCGCCACAAGCATTGACTATGGCGACCGCCGCCATCTCTTTATCTCGGGCACTGCCAGTATTGACAACCGGGGTCGCGTGGTCTGGGAGGGAGACGTGAGGAGGCAGACCGAAAGGATGTGGACTAATGTTGAGGCTCTTCTTCGCGAGGCTGAATGTGAATGGGAAGATGTGGGGCAGATTCTCGTGTATCTTCGCGATCCGGCAGATTATGGTGTGGTGAGCGCAATGTTTGCCGAACGGTTCCCTGATACGCCATACGTGATTCTTCTTGCTCCCGTTTGCCGTCCGGGTTGGCTTGTGGAGATGGAGTGCATGGCTATGAAGCCTATTGAGAGTGAATATGCGGATTTCTGACAACATATCGGGGGTATTCCTTAGGGTGATCCTGTTCCTTCTTCCGTTGCTGACAGCAGAGGGGATAAAGGGTGAGAAGATTGCAGGAATCGCCCGGCAGCAGGCAGACAGCCTTGCTCGGCAGACCGTGCTTTACGACGGAATCCCCGTCACTTTCAATACTCTCAGCCGTGACCTCCTTAAGAAAGTGTATGGGAAGGAAACATATCGGGGCCTGACGTCCGAGCAGGTGGTGGCCTCCATGCGCCTTTATCCTGTGGAATGGAAAGATGAGCCATTGATCCGGGTTAAGGATAAGGAGTTGGGCGTTAAAATTGGGGCAAAGGGGAAATGGGTCTCCTTGTCATCGCTTTTTGATTCCGATGGAAGCTACCGCATAACGCCTCTCTATGCCGGTGCTGACCGGAAGGAGACACGTTCAATTGAGGAGCTTGATGAAAAAGTCGGGATATTGTTGGGAATAATTTCCGGTGAATTGGTTGTGAAGGATGACGCGGTGAGGCTTCCGGAATGGCGTGTGAATCTCGAATTGTTTTATAACCGGATACCCTTTCTGAAACTTATCTTCATTTTCCTGTTCGCCGGAGCCGTTTCAGGGGGCCTTTATTTCCTATGGAGGAAGTTTATCGGGAAGAGTGTTTCATCGCGATTGATGCTTATAAATGGCTTCTTCCTCAGCGTGGCTTTCAACGTTTCGCTCATCAACTTTATTCTTGAATGGATATTGGCGGGGAGGATTCCGCTGTCAAACACGGGTGAGACACTTAGTTTCACTGTCCTTGTCGGCACCCTGCTGACAGTGCTGCTGATGATGATTCGCAGACGAAAGAAGGGCGAGATGCGGGAGGGTGACGAGAGAAACCCCGGACGGGATGCCGACGGGCTTTCACTGATAGCAATGCTTTTCTGGGGATGTGTCGGGCTTGTAGCCTGGATGCTTGGTGAGAATCCGGTGGTCACTCCATTGATGCCGGCCCTTCAGTCGCCGTGGCTTTCAATTCATGTGACATTGGTTATGATATCATACGCCCTTCTGGCTCTCACTTTCGTTATTTCCTTGATCGGACTTTTGAACAGGCGCGCCGGAAAAGACTTGAGGAGGGAATGTATATGTGTGTTGCATCCCGGGGTATGGTTCCTTGTGGCGGGGATAGTGACCGGTTCCATCTGGGCCAAGGATGCGTGGGGTGCCTACTGGAGCTGGGATCCCAAAGAGACATGGGCCCTTATCACGCTCATAGCCTATTCAGTGCCCTTGATTGTGAAATTACGTGGCCGATGGCTTTACATCTATCTTCTTTTCGCCTTCCTCACAGTCTTGATGACCTATTTTGGAGTCAACTATTTATTGGGAGGGAAGCACAGCTATGTATGAACTTCCTCAATTTCATATTGCAGTCCACGTTCATCCTTCTTCTCGGTGTAATTGGCCCCGATAAGATAGATTTGGCGGGAATCCATTGCGAAGCGGCCGGCATAGTCGCGTGAATGGATCTGGTCCATGGCTTCGGCCACGCTCCTGTTGTATTTGAACTCGAAAAGATAGATATATTTTCTTGTGAAAGTCTCCACGTCGCTTCTTCCCCTGTAGCCATGATGCTCAGCCAAAGAGCGGGTGCTGCACAAGGTTGCCAAGAGGTATGTCACAGCCCTATATGTCGATTCGCAATGATCCTCACCTGGCAGATCCTTGAACAATGCTTCGAGACGTTTCATAAAGTCGCCCGGGCGTCCCTCAAAGAGATCATCCTGGAATTTGTATATACTGAAAGCGCTGTACGAATAACTCGTCTCCGGTGCATATTGTGGGAGAAGGCATCTGTAGAACCCGATTTCCACCTCACGGTTAGGGAAACGGAGCTCATAGCGTTCCCCATCGTAAGATGCGATTGTGAGGTAGCCGGTCTGGAACATAAGAGGAGCAGGATCACGATCGTTCATTCCCACGGCAGTGAGCTGGGCCTTACTGCATTTCTGCCCGTTCATCTCCGGAGGGTATAGTCCCAGAGACTTCACACGTCTTACAAGGAAAGTCGGGGTACCGGTTTCAAACCAGTAAGGGTCGATGCTTTTAGCCTTCAGCGCGCGGAGCACGCTGAAGGGGTTGTAAAGCCTTGAACCCTTTGGAGTGAATCGATAGCCATCGTAGAAATCACGCAATGCATTTAGGGTTGATTCAAAATCTTCTTCCATTTCTGATGCAAGATTCTCAATACCCTGACGGAAAGTATTGATAAGTTCCTCCTCAGTCCATCCGCATAAGTCAGCGAAGGCGTTTTCAAGAGATATGTCATCAAGGTTGTTGAGGTCGGAGAATATGCTGACCTTGCTGAAGCGCGCCACTCCGGTGATAAAAACGAAACGGATATACTTGTCCATCGACTTCAGGTTCCCATAGAAGGATTTAAGGAGTCGTTGGTATTGTTCGAACACTTCTTTGTTATCTTCAATAGCCAACAACGGCTTGTCGTATTCATCAATCAAGATTACGACCTGACGTCCGGTTGCTTCAAATACAGATTTTATTATTTTTCTAAATCGGAGCGCTACTTCATCCCTTTCCTCAGGGATTATCTGTGCACCATACATTTCTTCATACTCACTGAGGGTGTCGTTAAGTTTGGCTACGAGTCCCGATATTGACACATAGTAACCATTGTTGAAATCGAAATGCAACACCGGGGAGGGGGTCCAATCCACATCCATTTTGTCAATAGCCAATCCCTTGAACAGCTCACGCTCCCCCTCGAAAAATGATTCAAGAGTGGATAACAGCAGGCTTTTCCCGAACCGTCGCGGACGGCTCAGGAAGATATACTTCCCATGCTCTATCAAGCGTGGGATGAAAGATGTCTTGTCCACGTATGTATAACCTCCTTCAATAATATTGGAAAAGGTCTGCATGCCGATTGGATACCTTAGGAATTTCGTAGCTGTCATACTTCAGATGAGTTGTTTTCACAAATATAAACAAATAATTCCGATTGCAGAAGAGATTTATGGCTTTATTTTATGAGACATTAAGTATTCTGGAAAATGGTTATGCCTCGGCGTTCAATGTGATCGATCAGGTCGGGATTGGTCAGTTTGCTGAAATCGGAAATATCGAACAGATAGGGAAGGTTGGAATCTTCGAATCTGTCGGCAATACGTAGGACATCGGTCTGAGTAAGGCCGTCTCCACATAGCGTGAGATCAATGTCGGAGAAAGGCTTGTAATTACCTTTCGCCCGAGACCCGTAAACAATGGCTCGCTCAACGTTATCAAACGATGCCAATATATTCAGGATTTCCTTCAGTTCTCTCTCCTTCAATCCTAAGGTTTCAAATAGTTTCATCCTCTGCAATTCTTGTCATGGCGGTGTCAAAATCTTTCATCAAAGGGTAATATTCCGTGATGATGGTATGTAAGGTGAGGTTGGTGATCTCATCATCGTATGTATGCGATGTTATATTCCTTGTCTGAATTGAATCAATCCAAAGTGGATTGTCAATAATGCCGATTGAAAGGGCCTTTCGGAATGCATCCCTGGAACCACGGATTTCGGATGGACCTTGATACTCTATATAATCCTTCATTACTTTCCATGCCAATTCATGGGTGAATTCAAAGCGTTGAATCAAACCTTCTTTAAGAAGGTCAATATTTTCAGAGTCTTCGTTTACAGTTATTATTACAATGGCTTCCTCCAGTCGTTTTAAAGCTTTGCGATAATTCTGGAAACGTTGCAGCCACCTTATATCTTTTTCTTTCATTCTGCTAATATAAACAAATAATTCCGATTGCAGAAACAATCAATTGCATTATTCAATGAATCTTTAAATAAAATTGGCATTTTCTTTGTTATAATAAAATAACCTATCTCTTCATCCCGCCGGGATGGCGGGGCTAATGTATATGACAAAATGGTAAAGACTAAGACTACAAGCAGACGATTAAAGAAAAAGGAACTTCAGGATCTGATACTTGAATTTCTTCAGAAA
>CAMWIH010000093.1 GCA_947174305.1 uncultured Porphyromonadaceae bacterium
ATCTTACCGTCAGAGCCTGGACTCATTCTTCCAACTACTGGCCTTTGTTTTTCCAGATGAATGAACGTTTCTTTAAGGAGTTGCCTGAGAAAGGTTTTTCATTCCCTTTCCCACAGCTCGATGTTCATTTTGATAAACAGTAATGAAGAGGGGATCATAAGGTTATAAGGTTATAAGGTTATGAGGTTATAAAAAAGTTTCTCAGATAAGAATCTGGGAAACTTTTTTATCATTATTGATTAATCAAGCTGAATTGAATTTAATCAACTAATTTGTTTTGGGATAAACCGTCAAGAAGGTTAGCAGTTCCAGTATTTTTCAACTAAATCCAACATTCCCTTTCTGTCGCCTTCAAGATCCTTTCTGAGCGATTTGTCGTGGAAAGCACGGAGATTACTGATGATGCCGTCAATCATAGATGGATTGAACACACCATCTTTCTCAAAGACTTCTCGATTGTTTGCCAGAGCTTCTGCAGATAGGACACAGCAGTCAGGAAGGCTCTTAAGCGATTCCAGTTTATTTTTATTGCTGTCATTATGGATATTAACGTTCACATACAGTTCGTCGGCACGCTGGAGAGCATTCTCCATCAAGAAACCTTCTTTTGCGGCAACAATCATAGCTGCAAGGAGCTGATAAATGTTGGCCGAGCAGTCAGCGCTACGTAATTCCACTGTCTGACGTTCGTCAGCACCGTCCAGATCAGGAGTTTCAAGCGGGTTGACTTGTGAACACATATCTTTCTCACCTGTCCATCCTAATGGCACACGAATCAGTACAGATCTATTCCGGTCGCCCCAGCAGATAGAGGTGGGGGCTTCCTGGTGAGGAACAAGACGGAAATAACTTGTTGGAACTCGGTTGCCCATGGCGGTTATTGACTCAGCATTCTCAAGGATTCCTACAATGGCTTTCTTGGCAATTTCACTAAGGGCCCCATTTTCAATCATCATGTTCTTGCCATCTTTCACCACCTTGAAGTGAATGTGAAGTCCGCTGCCGGCTTTACCTTCGGTAATCTTGGGAGCAAAGGTAACATCATAACCTCTTCTCAAAGCGTTGGTGCGGATAATCCATTTGGCCAACATTAATTGAGAAGCGGCCTCCTCGGCATAGACAGGTAGGAATTCAATTTCATTCTGCTCGAAAATCCTACCATCGAGAGAGAAGTTTCCAACCTCACTATGTCCATATTTTATCTCTCCACCGGCACGGGCTATCAAGTCCATGCACTCCACGCGGAAATCATTGAATTTAGCGAAAGGAGATGATTCGTGATAACCGCGTTGATCGGTGGCTGTAAACATTCCGTTGTCGGGTGCAATAACGTAATATTCCAGTTCTCCCATTGCATAGAAATCCATTCCAGTCACTTCACGGAAAGATTTGCAAGCCTTGTGGAGTGTATATTGTGGAGAAGAGTCGAGCGGATTTCCCTCTTTGTCAAAGAATGACGCAAGCATCACAAGGGTTGGAATCTCTGCAAAGGGATCCACGAATGCTGTTGCGTAACGGGGAATTACATAAAGGTCGCTATTGCCGGCCTCGACAAAGGGGAAGAGGCTTGAGCCGTCCACTCTTTCTCCGTAGGTAAGGATTGATTCGAGGTATTCCTCTGAATTAATCACAAAATTGAGGGTCTTGAGACGTCCGTCGTCGGCCGGATACATAAAGTTGATCATCCGTATCCCGTTTTCTTTCACAAAACGAATGATATCACTTCTTCGAAATTCGTTGCTGGGTTTTTCAAGATACCTCACAACATGGTTGGGAGATAATCTCAGATCGGTTTTCATGGTGAAATAATTTAGGTATGTATTACAAAAGGTATTAGAACGTTTCCTGAGGATTATCCGTTTGGAAAACCTCTTCAGGAAAACTCTTTGTTGCAAAGATAATAAATTTTTTCAAACCTTAACAGGTTTAAGTTTGTTTATTTATAAAACAAAATAAATAAATACTATGGAAAAATTTGATGATATAATCAAATCAGAAAAACCGGTTTTGGTTGATTTCTTCGCCACATGGTGTGGCCCCTGTAAGATGATGCATCCTGTTCTTGAGGAACTCCACATAAAGGTGGGAGAGAAAGCAAGAATCCTCAAGGTGGATATTGACAAGAATCAAGAGTTGGCGGCTCTTTACAATGTAAGATCTGTGCCGACATTCATGATTTTCCAGAATGGAGAGATGAAATGGCGCGCATCGGGAGCTATGCCGATGGAAGTTCTTGAACAGGAACTTGCTAAATTTTTCTGAAAATAGATTTCACATAGAATAGATCTGAAACCTTAATCATTTTACGCGATATGTGTCAAAAGAAGATACATATCGCTTTGTCATATTTTCTTAAACCATACGTTTATCCTTAAACCAAGCGTTTTAAAAATAGTCAAAACAACATTACTTATTTCAAACAATGCCAAAATGAAAAGATTTATACTCATAGTTTTTGCCGCAGTTTTCGTAGTTCTTAATTCGGGATTCTCTTCCTCAATGTATGGAGCAGGCATCAAGGATGAGAAACTTCATTATGTAATATCATATAAATGGGGCATGATTCATAAGGATGCCGGAGAAGCAACCCTCTCCCTGCACAATCATGGAGGGGAATACAGCGTGATGCTTGCCGCTCGCACCAAACCATGGGCAGATAAGTTTTATCAGGTGCGCGATACTCTTTTGGGCTCGATAAGAAAAAGTGATTTCAAGGCGCTAAGCTACACCAAGATAGCCCATGAAAACGGTAAATATGGTAAAGACGTGATCACGTATAAATATACGGGGAGTCAGGTCACCGGCGTTTGTAAGCGATACAAAAAGAACAAGAAAGGGGAGGTCTCGACGTCAACCAAGACATTGTCTGCATCGGGTCCGGTTTATGATATGCTTTCTGTGTTCTATTATTTGCGTGAGATAGATTATGCAAGTCTAACAAAAGGGAATGTTTTCAAGGCTACCGTTTTTTCCGGATCCAAGGCTGAAACCATAACCATCCGTTTGATTGGAAAAGAGAAAATAAAGCTCCGCAACAAAACTGAACGCGAAGCTTATCACATAAGGTTTAATTTTACAACCGGCGGCAAAAAGAAATCAAGTGATGATATCGATACTTGGATCTCCACAGATTCCAACCATATCCCACTTTACCTTACCGGGTCATTACCGGTGGGACAGGTAAGAGCATATTATATTCCCTAAACAATATGTTCATCGATTATCTTAAAGTCATCGGCATCTTTCCAAGCCGGAAATTTCTCTCTGAACCTGTCTAATCTTTCTCTGGAAAGGGTGGCGTAAAGTATATCGCTACCCTCTAATTTTGCAGTAACGCTTTTCCCTTTAAAGTCAATGGCATCAGAGCTTCCGTCATATTCAAACTCCTTGGGATCGGTGCCTGTGCAATTCACCCCACACACGTAGGCTTCATTTTCTATTGCACGAGCTTTCAGAAGAGTCTCCCAGGCGTTAATCCTTACTTTTGGCCAATTTGCAACCGCTATCAGCAAATCATATTCATTGTTTTTATTCCTGCACCAGGCGGGGAAACGAATATCATAACAAGCAATCATTGCAATATTCCAACCTCGGTATCTAACTTTAAGACGTTTGTAGCCACGGGAGAATATCTTATTTTCGCCTGCCATTGTAAATAGATGACGTTTATCAGAAAAGTATTCTTCACCCGAAGGTTCAACAAAGAACATCCTGTTATATAATGATCCTCCTGTATCGGCGATGAAACTCCCGCAAATAGCCATTTTATATTTATTTGCAAGCATCTTTAACAGTTCAACAGTGTGGCCTGTATTTTTTTCTGCAAGTTCACGAACCTCCTCCTTCTCCATTCCAACGGGGAAACCTGTGGAAAATGTTTCTGGTAGGATTAGAAGATCTGTTAATGGATGAACGGACGCGAGTATTTTTTCAAGCGCAGAAAGGTTTGCTTCCTTTTGATTCCATTCTATTTTGAACGGCACTAAGGCAACCTTCAGATCTTTAGAAATCATAGATGTCAGGAATGAATTTTAAAATGAATGTAAAACTAATAAATAAATTGACTCGACGATTCCCGGCTAAAGGGGGAGGAGAGCCGCATTAGATAGCAAATTTTTCAGGATATTTCCCTACGTTAATATATTTGGAATAATATTCCTTAACATATTTCATATCTGCTTCCACATTCCCTGTAGGGAAATATTCATCTTTCACAAAGATTGTCTTAGTGCTATAATCAATCACGCCCAATTGAATTGGAACATTTGCACCATAGGATATATAAAGGAAACCTGTTCTCCATTTCTCAACCTTACTCCTGGTTCCTTCAGGAGTGACAGCAAGATTTATATATTCTTCTGTCTCAAATTTGCTTATGATATCATCAGTGAGATTTGACTTTTTATCTCTTGCCGGAACGGGTATCCCCCCCAATGATTTTAATAAAAAGCCAAGAGGGAAGAAAAACCAAAATTTTTTCATTAAAAAATTGGCTTTCCTTCCCAATGAATGGTATGCACACAATCCGAGGATAAAATCCCAGTTAGAGGTGTGAGGAGCAACACAAATGATGCATTTATCACGACGCGGAGCCGTGATATCTACCTTCCAACCGGCTAATTTTAAAAAAATGCCCCAAAGATTCATGCAATGTCGAAATTTACATTATTCAGCAACAGCTGCTTTGTTCTTTTCTTTTTCTTCTGCCGGAAGAGCTGCATTGAATTCCTTTAGAGCTTCGTTGACCTCTTCGGAAAATTCCTTAGATACTTTTTCAAACAAGGCCTTGAAGAAGGCATCTTTTGCTTTAGAATACTCTTTTCTGTCGGCAAAAGCCTTTACGCCCCTGTCGAAGAAAATATTGGAGTTCATGCGAGCCTTGTTGGTGGCAAGAAGAACTTTCTCAATCGCCTTTGAGATTGCATCCTTGTCAGCCCCTTCTACAGTATAGAAGGAATACATCATCTCATCACATGCCGCTGCACCAAGAGCGTCAACATATTTTTTGAATTCTCTTTTATTTGCCATAATAAATCGGGTTATTAATTCATGGTTTTTTGTAAAACATCATTTTTCGCTTACATCAAGCTTTATATTTATAACGTTTATTTCCCGCTGGATGTTTCAGAAAATATCAAAAACAGTGGCATTACCTTAACTTCCTTTGAACTTCCTTTGCCGTTATTACATTTAATCAGTCCGCTCCTTTCTTGCCGCGTCTAAACGTAATAATATAAAAAGCAATATCGTGAAACCCCACAAAGATGATCCTCCATAACTGAAAAATGGGAGCGGAATACCGATAACGGGACATAAACCTATCACCATTCCGACATTGATTCCAAGATGGAATATCAGAATTGATACAACACAATATGCATATACGCGTTCAAAGGCTGTGCGTTGCCGTTCTGCTATGTGGATGAGCCTCAATATAAGGCCAAGGAAGAGAATCAAAACGGCCACCGAACCAATGAATCCTTCCTCCTCTCCGATGGTGCAGAAGATAAAGTCGGTGTGTTGCTCCGGCACATATTTCAGTTTTGTCTGAGTGCCGTTAAGAAATCCCTTCCCTGCGATTCCGCCAGAGCCAATTGCTATCTTAGACTGATTCACATTATACCCGGCTCCCATTATATTCTCTTCAATACCCAAAGCAACTTTAATCCTTTGCTGCTGATGGGGTTCCAAAACGTTTCCAAAAACGTAGTTAACCGAAAAGAGGAACATAACAGAAGTGGCCACGAACCCAATAGTGATAAGATACTTTCCAATACGATGACGGAACATCATTATTGATGTATATACCATACCGATTCCTAAAGCCGACAGAAAATAGATTGTTCCATTTAATACCACCCCAAAGAACGCAAGCACAGAAACAATAACTCCAGAGCCCGCAAATCCTATAAGTACGTTACGACCTACAATTCCATCTTTGCAATAGAAGAGCAGCATGCACACAAATATGAGCATTATGAGGAGAAAGACAGTGAATTCGCCCATCGGGATACCCAGTATCAATGGGTCGGCAAATTTAACTGCCACAACGAAGAAGGTGATCGCACATAAGACGGAAAACAGAACAAGCCCGCTCATTCCTTCGCGATAGAGCACAAAAATGAATGAAACGTAAACGAGTGCAGACCCAGTTTCCCGTTGCAAAAGAATCAGTATGATTGGCAGAAAGATAATGATGAGTGCCCTGAAGTAGTTGCTGATCTTCTGATTCAGAACAAAATTGTAGGAATCAAAGAGCTTAGCGAGACAGAGGGCTGTTGCGAACTTACCGAACTCTGCAGGCTGCAAGCTTACAGGGCCGAAAACGAGCCATGAATGTGAGCCTTTGGTATTCGGCGCGATGAAAATCGTGACAATGAGAACAATCAGGACTATTCCATATATGGGATAGGCATATATCTTGAAAATTCGATAGTCCATCAATAGAATCACCAAACCAACCAAAAGTGAGAGACCGATCCAAAGAATTTGCTTTCCTGAAAATTCATTGAGGTCGAACAGTGATGCATTATCAAAATCATAACTTGCCGCGTAGATGCTGATTGCAC
The DNA here is from genome assembly GCA_947174305.1 of uncultured Porphyromonadaceae bacterium. GTDB lineage: Bacteria > Bacteroidota > Bacteroidia > Bacteroidales > Muribaculaceae > Lepagella. The sequence continues at coordinate 6,570 of CAMWIH010000093.1, forward strand.
CCACGGTCACAAGAATTAAGTAAAGCAAAACTGTGATCCAATCCAAAGATTTGAATACAGATGTGCTGGTATCAGTGTTTCTTGACTCCACTTGTTTCGATTGTATTTGAAGTTAACATCCGTTGCTCAATCCCTTTGCGGGCCTCACTAATCTCACCTTTCAGGTATTTCTCAATCATAAGAGAACCGATCGGCACACCGTAAGCCGCACCGAAACCTGCATTCTCGACATAAACGCAGACTGCTATTTTGGGATCCTGATATGGAGCAAAACCTATAAAAGCGGAGTGGTCGCGCCCATGGGGGTTCTGAGCCGTTCCGGTTTTCCCACACACTTCAATGTCGGGAAGATTGGCCAGACGGCAAGTTCCACCGGTGACAGCCATGCGCATCCCTTCAGCAACGGCTTCATAATATTCCTTTTTGATTTTAGGGCGATGAGCCTCCTTGTATTTCGGATCTATCACGCTATCGGCTATTTCCTTTACGACATGAGGCGTATAGAAGAAACCCCGGTTGGCTACAGTGGCACACAGATTAGCAATTTGGAGAGGAGTTGCCAGAACTTCACCCTGACCAATGGAGATGGATATGATGGTGTTGGCGCTCCAATTGCTTCCACGGAAAGAATTACTGTAATAATCAGCGTTGGGGATAAAACCACGGCTCTCTGAAGGGAGGTCAACGCCAAGGCGGTAACCATATCCCATCTCAACCATATAATCTTTCCACTTGGTGAGTTGATTTGCCGCTTTAGTGCCCGACTTGTCGATCATATTTTTCAAACCCCAACAGAAATATGCATTGCAGGATGTCTGCAAGGCAGGTTTTAGGGAGATAGGGGAGGCATGACCGTGACAACCCACTCGCAATCCGTTTACGTAGCCATGATGACACGGATACATGGTGTTAAGATTCACGATCCCTTCTTGCAAAAGGATAAGACCTTGGGTAGGCTTGAAAGTGGAGCCGGGCGGATATGCTCCCTGTAATGCACGATCGTAGAGAGGTTTCAGTGGGTCTTGAACAAGGGCGGCGTAGTTCTTGCCACGATCTTTTCCTACAAGGAGTGAGGGATCATAGTTGGGTGAGGTAACAAGAGCAAGAATCTCACCTGTCTTCGGCTCGATTGCCACAATTGCTCCAATCTTTCCCTGCATTAACTTTTCGCCATATTCCTGTAGCTCGATATCTATGGAGAGGGTGAGGTTCTTTCCTGACTCCGGAGAGATATCATAGATGCCATCTTCATACTTACCCTTGATACGTCCGTAGGCATCCTTCATCAGGATCTCAATACCTTTCTGACCACGCAGGGCCACTTCATAGCTTTTCTCAATTCCCAAGTCACCGGTGTAGTCTCCACGCCGGTAGTATCGGTCGCGATCTATATCTTTGACCGAGACCTCCCGGATGTTTCCAAGAATATTGGCAGCGGCAGGATAGGCATAGTTCCTCACTGTTCGTTTCTGCACAAAGAAACCGGGGAAAAGATTTAACTTCTCCTGGAATTTACCGTAATCCTCAATTGAAAGCTGGGATATGAGTTTCTGAGGGGTATATGCAGAATATCCCGGGTTCTTTCTGGGATTTTTCATATCCGCCCATTTATCAGCCAATTGTTCCTTGGTAAGGTTCAAGGCAGAGCAAAGGGCAAGAGTGTCAAATTCCCCGACATCCTTAGGAATGAGCATAACATCGTAGGCAGGTTTATTAAATACAACCAATTTTCCGTTACGATCATAAATCAAACCTCGGGAAGGATATATCACCCTTTTTAAGAAGGCATTGCTGTCGGCGCTTTCTTTATATTTATCGTTAGTGACTTGAAGATTAAAAAGGCGTATGATGTATATCAATACGATCACCGCTATGAATCCTCCAATCACATATTTTCTTTTCTCTAAGCTATAGTCTTTCCTCACGTTAATCTTTGTTAAGTCAGCAAAAGCTTTAACATAAACCTTCTTTTATCATGAAAATAAAGAGGAAGGGTTTATAAGATTGCGTATCAGTCACGCTTCGTAACCATAAGGCTGTCAATGCCAAGTAATAGTCCGAATGTCAGAACTGAACTTGACGAAGCCATTATGACTATTTCTTTAACGTCGCCGAAGCTGAAATATTCTATTATGAATACCATGAAGCAATATATCACCGACATTGTCAGCAAATACTTTGCATAGGCCGCGAACCCAAGATTTGCAAGAGAGGGCTGAATATCTTTTGTTCGGTCGTCTTTAGGTATATACGCATACAGTACGGGGCGTTTTACGACAGCCAACAATATGCAGGAAAGTGAATTGACCCCCGGAGTATCGGAAAACAGGTCAACAATGAATCCGCTCAAAAATGCCCACGTCAGCAACCAATTGGTGGAAAGTGTCATAGGCAGCCGCAATATTACGTATATGAACACAAATGGCACTGCAACATTAAAAATATGAATGTGGTTGCAGATAAGAATCTGGACAAGAATCAGACAGATTAATAAAATCAGGTTATATATGGTTCCTCTATCCATTTCAAAATCAAACTATCAGTCTAATTTCAGTTCATCAAACTCGGCAAGAGAATCAATCTCAGTTTTATAGATATCCTTGATCACCCTAACGGTGCTAAGGGAGCGGAAATCGGAAGCCAGCTTAATCTTGAGCGTGAAGAAACTGTCGTCGCCGCTCTTAACCCTTGACAACACTTTTCCAACCGGAATGCCCTCAGGGAAAGTTGTTGAATAACCGCTTGTGACAATGGTATCACCTATATTATATTCAGCATGTCGCGGAATCTCCTCAACATATCCGATAGTGGGATCACCTCCTTTCCAACATAAAGATCCGATAAATTCTGTCCCTTTAAGTTTTACAGAGAAATGTTGTGTTTCATTAAGGAGTGAAATCACGCGCGACATGTGAGGCCCGGTCACATTTACAATTCCGGCAATTCCATTGTGATCTACCACGCCCATTCCTGATTTTATACCATCCTGTTGTCCCTTGTCAATTGTAAAGAAATTCTTAGGATGGCTTGTGTTGTTATTGATAACGGCAGCGGCAACGTAGCCAAATCTATCGGAATAGGTGATGGGAAGAAGGGAGTCGGAAGCTAAAACACGATATTGCGCCAACTGGTTCTTTAAATTCAACACTTCATTCTGAAGCAGCGCGTTGTTAGCTTCGAGGTCGCGGTTGATACTTTTTAAATGGAAATATCCGGTAATCTGCGAGGCCCCTTTATATACGGATCCTGTAACGATGTTGGCGGATGTGAGATATACCGAACGCTGGTAATTATTGCCTGTCACTAAAAGCAACACGCTTATGATGGCATAGAATGCAAAAACAAACCATGCCGAATAACGCATTATGAAGTTTATTAGATTCTTCATTATAGAGCGTAAAATATGTTTTCCACCTTCCTTTCAGAAAGTGGAAAACATATAAATTCTTTTTCTATTATCGAATAAGGAATGAGAATCGGTTGATATTCTTCAAAGCTACCCCGGTTCCTTTTGCCACAGCGTGCAACGGATCATCGGCAATCTTGAATTCAATCCTGATTTTATCAGTAAACCTCTTGGCCAATCCCCTAAGAAGGGCTCCTCCTCCTGCAAGATAGATACCGTTTTCAACGATATCTGCATAAAGTTCAGGTGGAGTGTGTTCAAGAGCTGCAAGGATAGCATCCTCCATCTTGCAGATTGATTTATCGATGCACCGAGCAATCTCTTCATGTGTCACAGGCACTTCCATTGGAAGAGATGTCATTTTATTGGGACCGCGTACAATGAACGGTTCGGGAGGGTTCTCAAGATCGGCAAGCGCTGAACCAACATTAATCTTAATCTGTTCAGCTGTGGTCACACCAACCTTGAGGTTATGAACACGACCCATGTGCTCCCTGATGTCAGCTGTGATATCGTTACCGGCCATACGGATGCTCTTATTGCTGACAATACCTCCAAGAGAAATAACGGCAATCTCAGTCGATCCGCCACCTATATCAACAATCATGTTTCCGTTAGGCGCCTCTACATCAAGACCGATACCCAGAGCAGCGGCCATTGGCTCGTATATCATATATACATCACGTCCGCCTGCATGTTCACTTGAATCACGAACCGCACGGATTTCAACTTCAGTTGATCCGGAAGGGATACACACAACCATCCTTAAAGAAGGGGAGAACCAACGACGCTTACGGTTCACCATCTTCACAAGGCCGCGAATCATTTGTTCGGCGGCGTTGAAGTCTGCAATCACTCCATCTCTAAGAGGACGGACCGTACGGATGCCGGGAGGTTCCTTGCCTTCCATCTGGTGAGCCACTTCACCCACGGCAAGAAGCTTGTCGGTCTTGTTCTCGATAGCCACGACACTGGGCTGATCAACCACAATCTTGTCGTTATGAATGATGATGGAATTGGCGGTGCCAAGGTCCATCGCAATTTCTTGTGTAAACGAAAAAAGTCCCATATCTTGAGAAAATCAATTTCTAATAATGCAAAAATATATGTTTTATAACATATTCCGCAATTCATTTGCAAAGTTAAAAAATTTTTTTCATTAATAGAAGAATTTGATAAATTTTATAAAGAAAAGAGGAGAAAATATTTAAATATTTTC
>CAMWIH010000094.1 GCA_947174305.1 uncultured Porphyromonadaceae bacterium
GTTAAAATGAAGTTTAAATAACTTCATTATCAAATCAAATATGGAAAGATGACTTATCTGAGAAGAAAAATTGATGAGGACCTTCTTAAATGGAAAGAGACAAAGAGCCGGAAACCGCTTCTTCTCCGAGGAGCACGCCAAGTAGGGAAATCCTCTTCAGTGAGGTTTTTAGGCCAAAGCTTTGATAATTTTGTGGAGGTGAATTTTGAAGCCATGCCGGAAGCGTGCAAGCTATTTGAAATGAATTTGCAAGTCGAGGAAATATGCCGACGACTCGGCATCCTCTTTAACCAACCGATTATCCCTGGAAAAACTCTCCTCTTTCTTGACGAAGTGCAAGCCTGTCCGAACGCGATTCACTGCTTATGGTTTTTTAAAGAGCAGATGCCGGAATTGCACCTGATTGCCGCCGGTTCACTCTTGGAATTTGCGATAAAACAGATGCCTTCATACGGTGTGGGAAGAATCACCTCCATGTATATGTATCCCATGGATTTCGAAGAATTTCTATGGGCGGAAGGAAAGGATTCATGGACTCGGGCAATAAAGGAGGCCTCCCCTTCGGCTCCCCTATTCGAATCTCTACATGCACAAGTGATTAATTCCTACCGGATTTTTTTAATAGTTGGTGGGATGCCCGCAAGTGTGAATGCTTGGATTGAGACAGGTAATTTCAACGAATGTATCAATGAACTAACAGATATTCAGGAATCCTACTATGATGACTTCAATAAGTATGCGGAGAAAGTTGATACCGTATTACTGAGAAACACTCTGCAAGGAGTTATCAGACAAGTAGGAAGAAAATTCATGTATAGCAATGTAGCAGGGGGTTACAACGAAAATGATGTCCGCCACGCCCTGACAATGCTTCGGGATGCCGGACTGATTCATATCGTTGAATATACGGCTGCAAATGGATTGCCGTTAGGTGCGGAAGTCAATCCAAAATTCTTTAAGTACATCTATCTTGATACAGGATTGCTGATGAGAGCAATGTCTTTTGATCAGGCCGGTGTAAGCAAACTGACAGAACTGATTCTGACCGGCTCGGCAGAGGAGATAATTAATAAGGGATCTGTAGCAGAAATGGCGGTCGGACTCGAATTGCTGAAAAACTCAGAATCACGGCGGCGATGCTTTCTTTATTATTGGCAGAACATTGCTTCGGGAACATCCTCTGAAGTAGATTACATCCTCGGATACCAAGGCAACGTTTTGCCGGTAGAGGTAAAAGCCGGAACCAGTGGAAAAATGAAGAGTCTGCGGCTTTTTATGCAAAAAAAAGAACTATCGGTGGGTTTACGCTGTTCGTTGGAAAATTTCGGTTCTCTTAGGATTGAGACAGAAAAGGGAGAAAAAGAAATTCTAATTATCCCAGCCTATGCCATAGGGCGCTACGGTACAGCTAATAAGGGATAGTGCCTACATGTAAAAACTTTATGGGAAAGGTATGCGCAAAACTACCCCCCGGTTCGCTACGTGGGAGCCAACCGGGGGGATAAACAATGTGGAATCCGTTTAAGATTTATTTAAGTACACCTAATTTCTTCCCAACCTTAACGAAGGCGGCGATTGCTTTGTCAAGCTGTTCGCGGGTGTGGGCGGCTGAGAGCTGGACGCGGATTCGGGCCTGGCCTTTCGGAACTACCGGATAATAGAAGCCGGTTACATAGATACCCTCTTTCTGCATTTCAGCGGCGAAATCCTGAGAGAGCTTGGCATCGTAAAGCATGACTGCACAGATTGCACTCTGTGTGGGCTTGATGTCGAATCCTGCCTCAAGCATCTTGTCGCGGAAATAAGTTACATTTTCCATCAGACGGTCATGAAGTTCATCGCTTTCATCAAGCATCTTGAACATCTCGATACTTGCACCAACAATTGAAGGAGCAACCGAATTAGAGAATAGATATGGACGGGAACGCTGGCGGAGCATCTCAATTATCTCCTTCGGTCCTGTTGTGAAACCACCCATCGCGCCACCGAAAGCCTTGCCGAGTGTGCCTGTAAAGATATCAATCTTTCCGTAGCAATCGAATTTTTCAGCCACACCACGGCCACGCTTGCCAACCACACCGGCAGAATGGCTCTCATCAACCATTACCAAAGCATCATATTTTTCGGCCAACTCGCAAATCTTATCCATCGGTGCAACGTTTCCATCCATAGAGAACACACCATCAGTTGCGATAATCTTGTAACGGCATCCTGCTTCATCGGCTTCTTTCAGGCAACGTTCCAGATCGGCCATGTCGGCATTTGCATAACGGAATCTCTTTGCCTTGCAAAGACGCACGCCATCGATGATAGAAGCATGGTTGAGCGAGTCGGATATGATGGCATCCTGCTCAGTGAACAAAGGTTCAAAGAGACCACCGTTAGCATCGAAGCATGCGGCATAAAGGATGGTATCCTCAGTCTTGAAGTAATTGCTGATGGCCTTTTCGAGTTCCTTGTGCAAATCCTGGGTTCCGCAGATGAAACGCACCGACGACATGCCATATCCTCTCTCATCCATTGCCTTTTTTGCGGCCTCGATAAGACGGCTGTTATCGGCAAGTCCGAGATAATTGTTAGCGCAGAAGTTCAATACTTCCCCCTCCTGGTTCTTAACTTCGATATCACTGCTCTGGGGTGTGATGATGACGCGTTCCTCCTTATAAAGGCCTGCATCCTTGATGTCCTGAATCTCTTTTTGAAGATGTTTCTGGAAGTTTGTGTACATGATCTTAGACTTAATTAAAGTTTTTTTAAATTATTTACCCCAAAGATAAGAATAATTTCCGGAATTTTGCTACTTTTGCATCAACAACCTTCAAATTTTATTTTTCTCTCCAGTTTGAGCGTTCTCAAACCGGATGAAAGAATTGAACATTCAAACCTATCATGAAAAATATTCTTGTAATCGGAGCCACCGGACAGATTGGTTCGGAGCTTACAATGAAGCTTAGAGAGACGTATCCTAATGGCACGGTCGTGGCCGGCTATATCCCCGGTGCAGAACCCAAAGGAGAACTTCTTGAGAGCGGTCCGTCAGAGATTGTTGACATCACCAACCCCACTCAGATTGCAGAAGCAGTGGATAAATATAAGATTGATACAATCTATAACCTTGCCGCCATCCTTTCGGCAGTGGCAGAAGCAAAACCTCATCTGGCATGGAAAATTGGCGTAGGCGGTCTTTATAATGCTCTCGAAGTGTCACGGGAAAAAGGATGTGCCCTCTTCACCCCAAGCTCTATCGGTTCATTCGGTATCACCACCCCTCATGTCAACACTCCTCAGGATACAATTCAGCGTCCCGACACAATGTATGGCGTGACAAAAGTTACCGGCGAACTTCTTTCCGATTATTATTACCGTCGCTTCGGAGTTGACACCCGATCTGTGCGCTTCCCCGGTCTCATTTCATACGTTACACCTCCGGGGGGAGGAACAACCGACTATGCCGTTGACATATATTATGCGGCCGTGAAAGGCGAGGAATTCAAGTGTCCTCTCTGCAACGGCACATATATGGATATGATGTATATGCCCGATGCCTTGCGCGCGGCAATCGAACTGATGGAAGCGGATCCCGGCCGACTCCTCCACCGCAATTCATTCAACATTGCTTCCATGAGCTTTGATCCGGCAATGATATATGCAAAAATCAAAGAGTATGTGCCGGAGTTCAAGATGACATACGAACCCGATCCCTTACGCCAGCAGATAGCGGATTCATGGCCCGACAGCCTCGACGATTCCTGCGCACGAAATGAATGGGATTGGAAACCGGAGTATGACCTCGATGCCATGACCAAGGATATGCTTGCAAAATTGAAAGTCAAATTTGGCAAAGCATAAGTGAGACTCCCTGAAGCCTCATTATTACAATAAAAATATAAAAATTTAAATTTTTTATACCCGGGGGTTGAACTTTTTTCAACCCCCGTTGTTATAAAAGTACGATTATTGTATTTGCACTGTGTTTTATTCATGGTATTAGAAAGATATTTTTTAATGCTGACTTCGGGGCTGAGGTTGTGAAACCGCAGCCCGAATGTTTTTTATACCCTTTATCCCTTTTCTTTCAAATTTATTCAAATATCGAAAGCAGAGTATCATAGTTTTTTTGTAACTTCGCAAAATGAATCGATTTATAGGTGCAATATTGATTTTTCTTGTTCTTTCGTTTGGCGCCCTTTCCCAGACACAACAAAGGGGCACAAACACAACCTCAGAGAACAAAACATATAAGCCGGGTAACGCATGGACGCTTTCCTGGCCACTCGGCACACATGAGGAATCAACAATCGATACCCTTCTTTATGGAATGCAGCGTAATTTCATTCCGGCACTTTGCAGCGATGCTTGGGCCACTACCGGCACGTTTGCAGCTGAAGGGATAGATATGATATTTTTCAACCGTCCTCAGCGGTCCCAGTTTATTTTTGAAGACCCTATAGAGCATTGGATTCCAACTTTCCGTAAGGAGAAGTTTTACAATGTGTATATACCCATGACCCTCCTTTCGTATGATTTCGGCGGGAATCGTGAAAATCATAATGACCGGCTCAAGGGTGTGTTCGCAGGAAACGTGAACCGCAAGATTGGTGTCGGGGCAAACCTTGACTACCTTTATTCAAAGGGGGCTTACGCCAACCAAGCCGCCAAGAATCTTGTGTATGGGGCACAAGGATATTATAATGGTGACCGGTATGAGATGCAGGCATTCCTCGAACATTACAATTCCATGAATCAGGAGAACGGAGGCATTACCGACGATCTTTATATAATTGATCCGGCCGTTTTGCAGGGAGGTGTGGATAAGATTGAACCCAAGAGCATCCCAACCAATCTGACAAGGGCAAAAAATCGTGTGGTTGGTGCGGAGTTCTATATGAACCATGCCTATAAGCTTGGCTTCTGGCGCGACATCACCCAACCTAACGACACAATAGAGAGGGAGGAATTTGTACCTGTCACAAAGTTTCTATATTCATTTGATTACCGTTACGGACATCACACCTTCACCAATAACAACGCATCCGACGAAACTAAATTCTGGGAGAACACCTATTTCAATCTCAGTCGCACAGACGACCAGACATGGTATCGTGCTTTCACCAATGTATTAGGAATAGAGATGATTGAAGGTTTCCAGACATGGGCCAAATTTGGGCTGTCGGCATACGCTTCATACGAAATAGACAAGTTCCGCATTGAAACACTCGTGCCTGACACCCCTGATGGATCTCAATCCTCTTCCGAAGGGCTTACCACCCTCCCCGAAGGGGTCACCAACCATCTTGAAAAGACACGCAACCGGATGTGGATCGGAGGAAGGATTGAAAAGACGCGCGGCTCGTTGCTTCGTTACGCCGCAAATGTGAAATTCGGTCTTTTAGGCGATGCCGCCGGTGAACTTGATGTGGATGGAAATCTTCAGACACGTTTTAAACTTGGTAAAGATACGGTGATAATTGCTGCCGAAGGTTTTTTCAGAAACAGCACGCCATCATATCTTCTCCAACACTATGTAAGCAATCATTTCATCTGGGACAACGATTTCGGCAAAACCCGATCTTTCCGAGTGGGAGGTAGGTTACATATTCCATGGACAAAGACTGATATATCTGCTGGTGTTGAAAACGTACAGAACTACATCTACTTCGATTCCTCCTCCCTCCCCCGGCAGTATGGAGGAAGCGTACAGATTTTTTCCATGGCTCTTGACCAGAAACTACGGTTCGGCATCTGGAATTGGAACAACACCCTAACTTATCAGGCCACTTCCAATGCCGATATAATCCCTCTCCCGGCTTTCTCCCTTTACAGCAATATGTTCATAGAGTTCGAGGCGTTTAAGGTGTTGAGAATGCAGATTGGTATTGACTGCGATTATTATACGAAATATAAAGGCCTCTCCTATCAGCCGGCAACTATGCAGTTTCACGTGCAGGGAGCAGACCCGATTGATGTAGGCAATTTCCTTTTTGCAAATGCCTATATCAATGCCAAGATAAAGAAGACCCGGTTCTTTATCGTCTGGAGTCATTTTAACCAGGGTCTGTTTGGAAATAATTACTTCTCCATGCCTCATTATCCTGTGGATCCAAGACAACTACGTTTCGGGCTTTCAATAGATTTCGCGAATTGAATGCATCTGGGATGGATGCTTAGAGATAGTGTCGCATAACATATTGGTTTATTAAACCTTCGCGATAAAGACAGCGTTATAAATATATAAATTCCCGGTGTTTCGTCATTGGGAACAATATAGTCTTTACCGCTTTATTTGAAAAACTCGGAAAAGCGAATATATATAACTACAAATCAAAAGACAATGGAAGAAAAAGATCTTGAAATGCTTGCCGAAAAAGGCATTTCACAAGAAAAATTTGAAGAGCAACTTAAAATGCTGAGCGAAGGGTTCCCCTTCCTCCGCCTGGAAGCTCCTGCCACAATAGGTCATGGCATCACCCCTGTAACCCCTGAAATGGAAGCAACAGCAGTGACATGCTGGGATGAATTTCTGAATGCGGGAGGAACGGTTTTGAAGATGGTTCCGGCAAGCGGCGCGGCTTCACGGATGTTTAAAGATATCTTCTCATTCGTTGGAGGCAAGAAAGATAGTCCTGACAACGATTTCATGAAGAAGTTCTTCGATGAGATTGAGAATTTCGCTTTCTATCCACAACTCAATTTCATTTGCGTGTCGCTCTATGGAAAAAGCATTGACTCCCTTATCAAAGAGAAGAGATATAAGGAAATTGCGGAAGCGCTTATTGAAAAAATAGGTCTCAACTACGGTCACCTGCCGAAGGCTCTGCTGAACTTCCATAAGGTTCATGGGAGTGGTCGCACTGCAATTGAGGAGCATCTTGCCGAGGGCGCACAATATGCCGCAGGGAAGAAACGCAAGGTGAATGTTCATTTCACGGTCTCTCCCGAGCATCTCCCGCTCGTTGAAATGAAAGTGGAGGAAGCCAAAGGACATCTGTGCCATCTTTATGATGTGGAATATGACGTGACCTACAGTATTCAGAAACCATCAACTGATACTGTTGCCGCCAATTTCGACGGTACCCCCTATCGCGAGAATGGGAAACTCTTCTTCCGCCCCGGTGGCCACGGTGCGCTAATTGAGAACCTGAATGACCTTGATGCAGACGTTATCTTTATAAAGAATATTGATAATGTGGTGCCCGACACTCATCGTGAATCAACTATCAGATTCAAGAAAATCCTCGGTGGAGTTCTCGTTGCTACCAAACAGAAGATTGACGAATATTGCCGTAAACTTGAGAAAGGCACCCCCTCAGAAAAGGAACTCGACGAGATGCTGAAATTCCTCCGCAATGTGCTTTGGATCACAAACGATAAAGCAGAGTCGATGTCGGCTGAGGAGAAGGCCGCATATATTTTCGGCAAGCTCAACCGTCCTGTTCGCGTGTGCGGAATGGTGAAGAATGAGGGAGAACCTGGCGGTGGCCCGTGGTTGGTTTATAATCCAGATGGAACAGTAAGTCTCCAGATTCTTGAAGGCTCTCAAATCGATATGAAAGATAAGCATTCAGTGGAAATGCTTAAGCAATCCACTCACTTCAACCCGGTTGATCTTGCCGTGGCAACCAAGAACTACAAAGGAGAGAAATTTAATCTCCCCGAATATGTTGATAAAGCCACAGGGTTCATTTCTGAGAAGAGCCGTGAGGGTGTGGAGATAAAGGCACTTGAGCTTCCCGGCCTTTGGAACGGAGCAATGAGCAACTGGAACACTATCTTTGTGGAAGTTCCTGCTGATACCTTCAATCCGGTCAAGACGGTCAACGACCTCCTTCGTCCGGCACATCAGTAACTTAATCCCCCGTTTAAAAACTACGGTGTGTCAAATTCTCGCATTTTGACACACCGTAATTTTATCATTAATAAACCGGAAGGATAATTCTCCTTACCTTGGTCTTTTCTTACGCATCTCTTTAAAAAAATCAGTTTCCTGATGACGGCGAAGAAGCTTTAATTTCTCAGTCAACAGCAAGGATCTTTGAGTCAATGCCTGCATTTCCTTGTTTGAGGAATAGAGTATATAGGTCATAGACACCATCTTGGCGTAATCGTTAGGCATTTTCCAAGTGCCTGCAACCTTCCCTTCTTTAAGGAATGAAACCGTGATAGGGTTTAATTCATTATCTGCAATGAGTCGGGCAATTTCATCAGCTTCCTTGCCGGTAAACATCACCGTGTTAAGTCCATTCTGACGATAATTCAAGGCTTGGTCGAAAGGCACTACTGAACTCACAGCAGAAGCCGAGGGAACATTAACCCTTATTTGATCAAACTCTCCACCTTTGAGCACACCCACAAGTTCAAGTTGCCTGCTGTTGCTAAGACGTGCAACCAACCCTGTTGACTGTAACGGGTATCTCTTTTCCCATCCTTGGAAAATGGTATAACCCTCCACTTCCCGTGAATTGTCAACAGCACGAAATTCGGGTAACAGTCCGTTAATCTTGTCCGCTAACGATGAAGCTACATCATTACATGAGTCAATCTCTGCAATAATATTCCTGACTGAATCTTCCATCGAATTCTGATAGATTTTTTGTGCCTTCTCGCCAGACTCATTTTTGTGGGCGCAACTTGCAAGAACCACGAGCGCCAAAGTGAGTATTGTCAACTTTTTCATATCTCTTTTTTCAATAATTTATAAAACAAAATAGGAAATCTCCCCCTGATTCTTACATCCTTGTCACCTCTCTTACCCCGGATACGGTCTTAATTTTTTTTATAAGAGACGTAAGCTGACGCTGATCGGTGATACCTATCACAAGATAACCCTGGAAAATTCCATCGTGAGAATCTATCGAAATATTTCTCAAATTCGTATTGGGTTCTTTGGCGATAATTGAGGAAATGTTGGCAACAATACCAATGTCATCATTTCCTATGACACGGATATAGGCTGAGAGCATCTGCCCTGTCTTCCCACTCCAGTCAGCCCTTATTATACGGTAAGGATAACGTTCCCTGATATGTGCCGCATTCGGACAGTCACATTTATGAATCTTCACCGCCCCATCAGATGAAATGAACCCGAACACCTCATCTCCATAAATAGGATTACAACATTTTGCGAATTTATAACTAAGCCCGTTGATCGACTGCTCCCCTATCACAAGCACATCATCTTTCGCATTCTCCTCTTTACGGATAATCTGATATTCTTCGGCTGATATTTTCTCCGGCTCAGAATCTGTTCCTGAAGAGGTGAATTCAACATAAGCGTTGAGGAACTTTCCTGCGTCAATGCGGTCGGCCCCCATCTCTGCAAAAAATTCCAGAGCGTATTTGAATCCCTGCTTCTTAATCAACTTCATCAACACCCCTTCATCGATATCTACCTTACGGTTCTTGGCTCGCCTCATCAACGACTCCTTACCCAAATCGGCAAGACGTTGCTTCTCTTCGTTGAGGCTTTGCTTTATCTTGTTGCGCGCCTTCGATGTGGTGACAATATTAAGCCATTCCTGACGAGGGGTCTGGTTGGTGGAGGTGAGTATCTCCACCGTATCGCCATTCTGAATCTTGTAAGTGAGCTTTTTGTGGGCCCCGTTTACAATCGCACCTGTGCAATGCGCCCCCACATTGGTATGTATGTGAAACGCGAAATCAAGAGCGGTTGCTCCCGCCGACATTTTGAACAGATCTCCCTTTGGAGTGAAGGCATACACCTCCTCGCCGAATGCATCTGCCTGAATGTTTTTCATCAGCTGCATCGGACCGGCTTCAGCTGTTTCGAGAATATCGCGGATATTATTCATCCATTGGTCAGTGCTCGCTCCCTTTCCTCCTTTATAACGCCAATGAGCGGCAAGACCCTTTTCTGCAACGAGATCCATACGCTCAGTGCGGAACTGCACCTCGACCCATTTTGATTCCGGGCCAAGCACAGTGGCGTGCAGACTCTCATATCCATTGCTTTTGGGAATTGAGATCCAGTCGCGCATTCTTGCAGGATTAGCCGTGTACATATCGGCAAGAATTGAATAGGCAAGCCAACAGTCTGATTTCTCTTTCTCTTCAGGGGTATCGATGATGACCCTGATTGCAAACAGATCATAAATGCCCGGGAGATCGACCTTCTGCTTCTTCATCTTGTTCCAGATAGAGGAAATGGATTTGGTGCGTCCTTTTATCTCAAATTTCAGGCCGGCCTTTTCAAGATTATCCTTCAGCGGACCGATAAAAGACTTGATGTAGGCATCTCTTGACCGTTTTGTCTCATTCAGCTTATGGGCAATCTGGGTATAAATCTCCCGGTTGCTATATTTAAGCGAGAGATCCTCGAGCTCCCCTTTTATCTTATATAATCCCAGACGGTGGGCCAGCTGTGCATAGAGACAATTTGCTTCGAAAGCCACATTTCTCACCCAATCTTCATCAGGATGATGATTGATTGATCGCATAACCACCAGATTACGGACAATCATAATGATAATCACCCTTATATCGTGAGCCAAGGCAAGCATTAGGCCCCGGAAATTCTCTTGATTATGAGCACTGTTCCTGTTGCTGAATTTAGATACATTGGAAATCCCTTCCAACAGTCCTGCCACATCTTCACCCCAAGATGCCTTTATCTCATCCAAAGAGAGCGAACCGCTTTCATATAAGGGATAAAGCACTATGGCAAGCAAAATATCGTGATCCGGGTCAACCATTTCTGCAAAGACACAAGCAGTGCGCATAGTCATGACAGAAGTACACAGGCCATGCTCATCATGAGCCGCGATTCCACTCCTCAATCCTTTTCTCAAAGTCAGACTCACCTTATCGAGTTCCTCCTTTGCCATATTCGGACCCAATCTTCCTTTCAAATCCGAGATAAGAGCGCCGAGTTCCCTAATCTCTGCAACAGTCATTATATCGTTAACGCTATTATTCATATTAACAGCTCTTTGAAGATTCCAATTGATTCTTGATAATTGAAGGCATTTGAATTAAGCCTCATTATTTCTAACAAAATTACAAAAAAATTACTTAATAATTTGGAGCATTCAAAAAAAATGTCTAACTTTGCATCGCTTTTCGGAAGAAGAGCGGTTAAAAATGGTGAAATTAGCTCAGTTGGTTAGAGCGTCGGATTGTGGTTCCGAAGGTCGTGGGTTCGAC
>CAMWIH010000095.1 GCA_947174305.1 uncultured Porphyromonadaceae bacterium
CATATCTACCATTATTCTCAACAATTTGTAAAGAACTTATTTAAAAATATATATGAAATGTTAAAAAGGAGTTCAAATGACAATCCTTATTTTCTTCAAACTACAAAGAAATTCAATTTTCTTCACCCCCCTTTCCGCATTATTGAAAATTTTTCTAAATTTGTATTTCAAGTATAACGAAAAGCATCAGAATAAAATATCGCTATGAAACCAATGAGAAAATCATCGCGCCAACAAGACTGCGCCTGGGCGCTTGAAGTATTTGACAGGGCGCCCTACGTCACGGTAAGCATGTGCCGTCCTGGCGGCACTCCCTACGGGCTGCCCCTTTCACTTGTCAGGAAAGATGAAACCACATTCTATTTTCATTGCGCCGACGAAGGAGAGAAGATAGACTGTCTCAAACACTCTCCTGTGGTTAGTCTGTCGGCCGTAAGCAGATGCACCCCGGTTTTTGAGGAAGAGAAAAAGAATTTCACCGAACATTACCGGTCGGCCATTGCCATAGGCCGGTGTGAGTGGGTGGAAGATAGGGCTGAGAAGATTGAAGCCCTGCGTCTCCTGTGCGAAAGATTTCTCCCCAAACAGATGGAACATTTTGAAGACGCAATTGCCCGAAGCCTTGACCGAACCACAATAATAAAGATCACACTGACCGAACCGCCGGTAGGGAAATGCAAGCAATAAGAAAGCTGTTTGCTATTCAGACCAGTCTTAGTCGATTCGAACCTGTAGGTTCGAACCGAATAGCAGCGCATCCATTTTTTTCACCTCATAACCTGCATTATTGAATTTTTTTGCTAAAAGTTATTATGAAAGGTGTGGTCAAAATGCACAATATACTCATGAACAGGAATGGGGAATTGAGCAAGCCTTGCAATATATGCTAACTCATTTTAAATCATTTAAAACAGCAAAAATGAAAGATTTTGCTACATTACTTGAACCTCATTTAACACGCCGGCAAGTTAGAAGTCTTATTGAAAAAATGATTCCTTTATATTTGGTAAAATTCGGTACGGGATCTGGCACTGTATATTCTCTCAGTGATAGTTTTATTAAAAGTTCTGACACAATTTATAAGGCAATCGGAATTGGAATGCAGGAACTCATTAAACGGGGTGATGTGGTAAATGTCCAAAATGATGATTTAAATACTGGCAATGTATAGTTTTATCTTGATTATAAATATATTACGAATATCCAAAAGGAGTGGCTCAATATAATAATGGAAATAAATAGATTTTAGGATTTCCACCAAACACCGAGGTTAAGTGACCGCTATTAAAACTAGAATCACGTGACTTTGACTAAATCATAGGATCCGCCTATAACGAACAGATACATTCCACCCATAAATATCGAGTCAAATTTCCACAAATTCAATTTTCTTCACCCCCTTTCCGCATTATTGAAATTTTTTCTAAATTTGTATTTCAAGTATAATGGTCATCTGGACACGACGTAAAAGGCCTTGATGACTTTGTGTTAATATGTTTTCTGGATAATCAGATAGCTTATGAGTGATATAATTAAAATAGAAGATGTTAAAAAGGTAATTATGCCTTAAAGAGGGCATAATGTTATTCCTGATTTCCTTGTAGCGCATTTATACGGGGTGCAGACTAAGGAAGTTAATCAGGCGGTCAGAAACAATCCCGAGAAATTCCCTGAAGGGTTTATGCTTGAATATTCAAAAGAAGAGAAGGCCGAACTGGTAAAAAATTTTGACCAGTTTAATATAAAACACTCTTCAGCGACAATTAAGGCATTTACAGAGAAAGGTCTGTATATGCTCGCCACCATATTGAAAAGTCCTATCGCAACACAAACCACCTTAGCCATTGTAAATACCTTTGCAGAAGTAAGGGAGGTGACTAATAATCTGGCAGAGTACTCCGGGCTAACAGATTGGAATGACCAACAGGTTTTAGCGGTTCTAATACCGTTTCTTACCAAGTATAGCAAAGCCAAAAAGTCGGATATTGCAAGAGTTATAGGTTCACATGTATCTGAAACTCAACTTCGTCGAATAATAGAACGCCTTTCACAGCCGGGGGAGCCGCTTATAAAGACAGGTAAGACCAACAATACTATCTATTCTCTTTCCACTGAATTTAGATCCAAAATGAACCTATTGCAAGAAGCTATAAGAATTGGTCTTACTCATATTCTTAAAGGTCAAAACCATTGTGATATGATAGACAATGTTCCTACTGACGGAACAAGTGACTGAATAAAGTGAGAAAAAAACAAATAAATAAGACACTTTTATTTCATAACATCCTGAATTATATAGTAATAAAGTGGCGGAACAAGTGACGGAACATCATACGCTAATCTATCATATCTTTTAGATATGTCAACACTAAGTGATATGTATTCAAAATGAAGAAGATGCGGAAACTTAACCTTCTTGTTCTACGACTAACATAGAAAATTACTCCTCTCGAATAAATATTGATTTTTTATAAATAATATCGTAATATGGCAGTAAAAATTGAGGAAAATATTATTAACTCCTTTGAACAATATATTGGGAATATCAACTTTCTTCCTGATACAGCTTTTTATCGGGGAATGTCTGATAAAGATTATAGGTTAGTTCCTTCTATTGGTAGAATTTTTAAAGATGGCGAAGAAAAAGCTCTTCTTGATTTTGAAAAAAAAATATTTGAGGAGTTTAAACGTAAATACCTTCTTTATACTAATTGCCGTCCTGAGAATGACACTCAATCTCTTTGTCTTGCTCAACATTTTGGATTACCTACACGTTTGTTAGATTGGACTCATAATCCTTTTGTGGCATTATATTTTGCTTGCCGCTCAAATCCCACTAAAGACGGTGTAGTATATACATGCTTAGAATTTAGTAGGAGGTGTTTCGACGAGAAAAGGGATAACATCTTTACCTTTGAGCATGAATCAATTATATGGCCTTCGGTAATAGATGTAAGACATAGGAATCAAAACTGCTTGTTTACTCTTTTCCCAAAGCCTTGGCTGGAAAATCAACATCATATTTATTCAAAATCTATTATACCTGTTTATTCAAAATCTATTATACCTGCACACTTAAAATCAGTGATTCTTTGGAAACTTCACGCTATTGGAATAACTAAGAGCTTTATATTTCCTTCTTTGGACAGTCTATGCGAGGATATTGTTTACTGCAAAGAATTAAATTATAGCCCATATCTTAAGGATTCGAATAAGTTCCCCTTAAGATAAATTTTTGACGGATATATCGCTTTTTATAAAAGGACATCGGCCAGATTATACTTTTCTATACGCAGGGAGGCGAAAGGAAGATTATGGTTCGGCTTGCAATGTATCCGTAAAATATTTTAAAATTTTAATATATGACTAAAAACCAAATAGATTATATAACTTGTGTAATAGGAGCTTTAGCTCAAATGACTGGTAAGTCATGTTCTATTATATATCGAAAGTTACAGTCTGCCGGATTAATCAAAGATTATTTAGCAGCGTCGTACGATGTATTACATACGTTCAGCCTCGATTATGTTGCGGAAGACGTGATTAAGCTGATGAAACAAAAAGGATATGCGCTATGTTAGTTTACCATTCTTCTGACCAATGCTTTACAATACCTGATGTGAATCATTCGCGTAATGCACTTGACTTTGGGAAGGGATTCTATGTGACTTGACTAAAATATCCGGATAAAATAATATTCTCAAACCCCGGCACGATGCTCGTATCGCAAGAACAGTATTAATGAAGCTAATTCTGTAGAGATTACAGGAATGGAGGACTACTACCGCGAATGAGAATAATATTAAATCAAAGGCTCCATTCCCTTCAGACAACGGGAATGGAGCCTTTATTTTAGATCTTTATTATAGATCTTTCAGAGATTTACTCAATGGTTATTTCACCATCAGCTTGATACTCTTGTCACCTATCGTTAGGAGATAGATGCCCGTGTCGGCGGGTATGTGACAGTTGCCAAAGCCGGAATGGAGCCTTCGTCCATCTGTGTCGGAGAGCATAACGGGAAATGCGTCAGGACAATTCGCCACTACTATCTCATTACCCTCTACGGAAACCTCTACACCGGAAGCAAGTATGTCATCTATGCCTGAAGTCGTAAGCACGGCACTGTTGGATGCTCCCGATATGCCTCGGTTATAAATGGTCACCACATTATAGGTGTGCGTGCCGGCAGGCACCGATGCATCGAGATAGGCAGCCTCAATCACCGGCGAGGGATTGATGCAGATTCCATTACGGTAAACGTCGTAATGGTCAACAGCCAGTTCTTTGTTGGCCTGATCAAATTTGATATCGTCGATCATCAGCATGAAGCCGTTGCCTCCTTCGTTATAAACACGGAGTGCGAATCGTTTCGCGCCCTGCGGAAGCTTGAACTGATACTGCTGATAGACGGCATTTCCGATGGCATCGACCAACTGCGGCACCTCAAACGGCCCGTTCTCGCAGAGCGATACGAAGTCGGCCGGATCGGTTGAATCCTTCATGGAATAAAGCACCTCCATGTGGTCAAGATATTCAGGATGGAAACTGCGGGCATAGAAGCTTATTGTCTGTGCTTCACCGCTCAGAAGCGGCGAGATTGCCCAGTCATCCTGCGCCACAGAGGGGTTGAGGATATAGATAGCCACAAGGCTCTTGCTGCCTGAATTCCCTTTCACGAGATATTCGAGAGCCGGGTTATAATAGGTGATGTCGTCGCTTGAACTGTCGAACACGAAGAATGAATGGTGCGTGCGCATAGCCACTGCATCAGGCATTGAAGCGCCTTCGAGTGTACCTATCTGCTGGTCATCAACATCGACCATTGTCCACCCGTCAACTTCCCCGGTCCAAGCTTCGGCATCCTCGAAGTCTTCGGCTTCCTTAACACCATATCCGCCTGTTGAAGGTTCGGTCCAGGAAAGCTCCACTCCCTCCGGTGTGGCAGTGGCCTTGAGGTCGGCAACTGCAGGGAAGGCAGATTCAACCAATGTCGGGGTCACTGCTGGCGAGACATCGTTGGTTGCATCGGAATCGGAATCCATATTTACGCGCAGCTGAATCTTCTGCGTACCGGAAGCAAGCGGACTTAATGTATGGCGCAACTGTACGGGAAGCGTTTCTCCGGACTCAACGGCCTTACCTTCAATCGAGGCCACGGCCTCATCATTTATCAGAAGCTCCACATTATATGTTTCCGCCTTCTTGCTACCCATGTTGCATACGGCACCCGTAGCCACAAACTCTTTCCCCGGTTCGATCCGACCGGGAACGGAAACGAATGTAGCCGACAGGTCATGCTCAGGCATCTCCGCTATCCTCAATGCATCAAACGGCATTGAGGTGTGTGTCATGAAGAGGGCTGAAACGGCAAGTTCTACCACCTGCCCCTTAACCTTCTCAAGCGGACAGACAGTGACGTTCCAGCCTATGTTGCCACCGGCAGAATGGTCGGTGGTTCCGAGGTCAACGGTTTTGCCATCGGCCAAGATGGCATAGATGCTGAATTTATTGGCATCCGTATCCGACCATTTGTAATGGCGCAGCGTGAGTGCGGGATGCTCCGTGCCAGTGAGGTCGATCTTCCCGGTGAAGAAGTCGAGCGTGGCACCCGGCTCATACTGAGTGGCCACAAGGAATGCGTCATCGCCGTCAGCCGACGGTATTTTGTCATATTCAGGCGTTCCAAGGCTGATGGAACCGTAGGTGCCGCTCTGGCTCACATAGCCGAGGAGATGCGCCTCAAGGTCGGATTCGGTGAAGCTATGCAAGTAAGGGAGTGTTTCGGCTTTTCCCACAGGAATCATCGGCGAACGGGTCAGGTTCTCCGACTCGACACCCATATTTAAAGCCGACACGAAGAACACTGCAAAGTCCATTTCCTCAGGCTTGCATACTTCTATCGATAGCGACCGCTGGGTGACAGGCTGCTCAAGAATCGGTTCAGCCATGCCGTATTCACCTGCCACATAGACCATATAGCTCAGGTTCTCATCTTTTAGCGGATGGCCGGAAACATCATTAATCGGTGCATCCCAGCTCAATTTTACCTTACCGGGCGTGGACTCTTCCACCATATTGACGGCAGGTACATTCTCCGGTGCGTAGGGTCCGACAAACAAAGAAGCTTTGACCGCACGGCCGGGCGCGCCATCCACCCCTTCGGAGGTAATGGCATAGGTGTAAGTGCCTGACGCAGGGAGGTCGTTATCCTCAAACTTCAGGGCAGCACCCGGCTGAGGATTATTGAATGTAGCCAGCGTTTCTTCTTTTCCCTCACGGCTTACAGTAATCTTCCCTATACTCTTCAATGCGTTACCGCTGATATCTACAGACGGAGCCGTGAAGCTACCGGTCATTTTCAAATAGCCATCTTTGTCGCGCTCGAGCACGATATCCTTCACTTCGGCCGGAGATGTTGCTGTCAAAGGAGCCGAAAGGGTGATATCACGGATATGTATCTGGAACATTCCGGCATCACTAAGGGCGTGCCAGCCGATATAGTAGTTATCATCGGTGGCAGGCTCGATGGTGAGGGTCATCCCAATCGGTTCATAACGCTCGGTGGAGATTTCAGTGGCAGGCAGAAGCTCGGTCCGCATGGCCTGTGCTGTGGGTGCAAGACCCATTGCCACTGCGTAACGTTCAGTGTATAATGTGCTGTTGCCCGACACACTGTATGACAGCTCATATTTCTTTCCCGCTTCAAGATGGAAGGCAGGAGAGAAGAGCCAGTCATCGCCGGCATTCTCGTTGTTGTAATCATAGATGAAGGAGCCATAGCTTGGGGAGAACCACCAGGTGCTGTTATCACCGTTTTCATCAAGGAAGGAGTAGAGGCCTGAATCTGTATCGGCCTGAGAAGCATCAAGACGGCTGGAGTAAGGGGGTGTGATCGACCCGATGCCTGTAGAGCCGGTGGCAGGTTCTGAAGTGTTATCCTCATAGTGAGCTGTGACTTCGTAGGTGAGTTTAACGAATGTGTCGGGAATGGTGACCTTGTCGTCAAACCATGTATCGGTCAGATTTTCAGCCACAGTCTCCCCGTTGCGTTTCACAGTATAGGTGATAGCTTCAGGGTCAATATACGCACCGTCGGCCGAAGCGGTCACTTCCTCCCAGAAAAGGCTTATCTCCCCTCCTCCGAAATTGAAGACCCTGAAACCTTCAGGGGCCATCGGTGTGCCGGTTCCGTTGATGAGGGTCATCTTTGCCACAGGACTGCGCCCTGCTTCGTTGGTAACGTAGGCTGTCAGGAGATGCGCCCCCTCATTTTCAAGTGTAAGGGAACCTGACACTGTGCCGCCGAAGGTTGACTCACCGCTCTCTTTTTCTATTCCATTGAGCGACACCACCCAATGAAGGGAACCGGTGGCCGCATCTCCGTTGAAAAGGGTTGTCGGCATTTTGATGGTATAATTGAGCTCCATTCCACCATTGGGGATTTCGGCAATAAGCTCAGGTATGGCTGGAGCAAGGTCGTCGGCCTCCGGCTTCACCACCTCCAGAGCGGTTATCTGCTCGTTCTCAACATATTCCACGAGCAAGGATGCCGCTGCCGTTGCGGGATCAATAATCCAGAGCGAGCTTTTGCCGGTGGCGGGGGCGTAGCTGAATATGATGTTGCCCGACTTGTCATCGAAAGTGGCGCTGGTGGAGTAGTAAGGCCTCAGGCCTGTATCCCCTATCTTGGTGAAGTTTCCGTTGGCCTTATCCACCTTCATAAGGCTTCCGTCGCCGAGAATGCAGTAATACTGGCCGTCGGCGTTGCAAGCCACGCCATACACTTGTTCATTCTCGCCAAGCACCCTCAAGGCTTCGCTGGAGCCGAGCTTGTAATCGGCCTTAGCCCAGGCAAGCACGAGTTCATCGTTATCATTATAATTATAGTAGCAGCCATATACGTCGCCTGTGGTAGGATCGGTTGCGTTGTCGGTGCAGAGTATGCTGTGTTCGCACTCCGGCCAGTCAATCTCCTCCCAGGAATCGGTGCTATAAACAGTGAGGTGAGGGAACGAGATCATGCCCCAGTCTTCAAGCCACGCCACATAATATCGGCCCTGCCCGTCATCGTAGGCTCCATATTCCGCCACAACCGCGGCGCCCTCGATAGGAACGAACTCCTCATCCGAGGTGTAAGGCACATAATATAGACCGGGTGAATTGACGAAGGACCATGTGCTGATCACCGAGCCGCGCAGGGATAGCCCTTCGCTCGGCTTAAGGGTGGTGGCATCGTTAACACGCCTTGCACCCGTTTTTGAAACCGTTTTCCTGAAAGGGTTCTGCACAGGAGTGAATAATCTTTTGGAGCTTTTGCCACGCTGTTTAGCGCGCGTAGGCAGTAGTGGATTGAAATGCCTTGAATTGACTGATGACGACTCTGAGAATCGATGCCCGGCTTCCACAGTGCTCCTGTTGGCAACAGCCACAGAGCCAAAGAGGGTACCTGCCGCAAGCCCGATAATCAGGGATGTTTTCTTCAGGTTAGTCATAAGCAATAAAATTATGGATGAATAAATTTAAAATACAATATGCATTTTTCTTTGAAAAAGAATACAAATATACATAAAATTATAATATTAACCAATATTATTAACAATTCGTCATTTTATCTATAATTCATCATTGAGTGCATAGCAAAAAAAATAATGGCATCTCTGCCATTATTTAAATATGCATATAAATCCACTATTCTCAATCTATCCGTCGCGCAGGAATCCTGTTATTCCTTCATTACATCCTTTCCGCATTCTGAATCATCTGCTTGTTGGCAGTGATATAGATTTCGACACGACGGTTCTGGGCGCGTCCTGCGGCAGTGCTATTTGAAGCAACCGGATCATTCCATCCTCGGCCTATAGCCGTGAGGCGGCTGGCCGAGACACCGGCATTGATAAGGTAATCCTTAACTGCATCTGCGCGTTCGAGTGAAAGCTTATTGTTCAGAGCCTCTGTGCCCGTGTTGTCGGTATAACCCACTACCGTGACATCAGTATCAGGGAATTGACCGAGGTTATAGGCCACTTTTGCCAAGGCGGCCTGAGCGGCGGCTGAAAGTTGATAGCTGCCTGTATTGAAAAGGACAGAATTGCCAAGGACGAGCTTCAGGGCATCGAGGTCATTGCTGTCTTTCACCATCTCCAGTTTTATATCATTGAGGGCGGCTTCATTTCCGGCCTCCTTGGCACGGAGACCGTCAAGTTCCTTTTCCAGCTGGGCTTTCTGTTTCTGCATCTCGTTGCCGACCACAGCACCCGTGCCGGCACCTAAGGCGCTTCCGACAAGTGCACCGATCCAAGTGCCTTTACCTCCGCCTATCAGCGCGCCTACCCCAGCGCCAACAGCGGCACCCGCGGCACCACCGGCCGTCGCGCCCTGACCTGTCTGTGACATACCATTCCAAGTATTCTGTAGAGCCGTGCATCCGGTAGTAGCAAAAAGTGATGCGGCACATACGATAACCAAAACTCCCTTTTTCGACAAATTCCTTATATCCATAATCTTGTGTTTTTCATTAATATTCTATCATTAATAAGGAATTTCCTCCCGATTTGGTTCACTACACCCGCATTTCTTTTTAACAATACAATTAAAAAAAGACCCCGGAACGGATATTCTAAATTCATAGAATATCCCGTCTGGCAAGAGAGCCGGCGGGATATTCGCTTTTTTAATCTTTTCCCTTTGTGTAAGATATTTCGAAGCCAAGGATGGTTTTCTTTCTCCTCTCTCGGTCGAAAGCCCGGATCGCTTCGATGATATAGGCAGTTTTGCTTGCCTGCCCCTCAAGGATATCGGCCACATCCTGCGGAATCCTCAGCGTGATGGACCGTGCGTCCTTGCGTCCTTGAGGTCGGCCGGCGCCCTCCCTTTTGCCACCTCTTGCTGTTTTTGCATTAATCTCTTGCATATTTCTGTAAAATGATATATATTTGCAAGCAAAGCGGAAGGTGGGAGGCTTTCATAGGTCTTCCGTTTTGTCTGAACCCTCCGTTTAATAGTCGGTGAAGGTTTCCCGGTAATCTCTCTTGATTACGATGTAAAGTTAGTAAAATAATTTGATTTTTGCAAGACAATTATCAAATATTTTTACTAACTTTTATTTTTTTTCATTATGAATGGCTTTTTTTATTTCCCCCATTATTTTATTAATTTTGCACTCGGATTGATTAAAGATAGAGGAGTTCTCACAACATCTTATTAGATTCCGTACAACTGCACAGCACACACCCATCCAGGATATATATATTTAAAAAAAATCACACACGTGATGTGGATGGGTAGGGAAATTTCCCCTCCAGGAATATGCTGTTACGGAATATTTCACTAAATTTGTAAAAATACCCATCAAATCCTCACCGCCATGTTCTTTGATTTCGCCCAGTTCGGTTTTTTTCCCTGCTTTCTAATGTTCGCATATATTGCATACAATTTTTTTAAGCATCGGAAGAGGAAAAGTAGCAACCGGCGCTCTTTCGCGCCGTCTCCCGTTCATCCGGGGACAAAGAATCTTTATCCGGAAGGGACGAAGATTCACTGTTCATACGATATCACCCGCCAATTATTCCGGGAACAGAATAAAAAGTGGCTTGAGGAAGATAATTATATAATGTCGGGCGACTATATACGCACTTCAGAAGATGGGCTAAAGGAGGTGTTCGTTAATACGCTGATGCATTTTGTAGGGAAAACCATATTCATGTATATTGTTTATGAATATTCCGGTCTCAAGGATGGCTCGGCCTGTCCCTCTTCTATTGAAATATATATCGATTCAAAATGCATCCGGGCGATAACGGTTTACCGGTCGGGAAACGCCTCCTACATGAGGATGAAGCTGACCGACCCGGAACTTCCGGAGGAGATGCTTTTCGAGTTCAACGGCCCGGATGCTCAACGTATGGCTGAAGAGGCAAGGAGGAGAATACTTAACGAAAGGGAATCGTCTCCACAGTGTCTATGACATAAAACAGAATCCGCGACAACTGCCTTACTCGGGGGCGGTTATCGCGGATTATGCGGAAGGGACGAGATTCGAACTCGTGGTAGGATTGCTCCTACGTCAGTTTAGCAAACTGGT
>CAMWIH010000096.1 GCA_947174305.1 uncultured Porphyromonadaceae bacterium
ATATTAAGACAGGAGAACAGGAGAAACAGGAGGCAATGTCGCTCCTGTTTCTCCTGTTCTCCTGTCTTAATAAAAAATTCTTCTGTTATCCTGTCAAAGATAAGGTTCTATCTTCTTAAGGTAATAATTCCTAAGGTCATTCCAACGGTAATATGGACCGCTGACAGGCTCGCCTGGCAGGCGCATCTCCCGTTCATTGAGGAGAGCCTTCACAAGAACATCGCCGTCATCATTGCGATAGAACACAAGCTGGATATTGCCGGCCATAGGTATGAGGTCGTAGCTGCGGAGACCCGCGGCTTCGGCCTCCTCTATTGAAGCGAGCTCCTTGCCGAGATCATTCAGCTCCATCAGGGTGATGAAATTTATAAGGATGCCGTCATGGCCGTAGCGGAGGTTCACGCTCGGCCGGGTTGAATTGATGGCCGTATCGGTGCTCTCAATGATATTCTTCATAAGCATCCGCTGAGTGTAAGGCATGCGGCGCTCCGTCAAAGGGGAATCGATGCAATGAAGGGTCCACATACCATTGTCATACCTCCACGCCTCGCGCGTCTCATCAGCAGTGAAAACCTTGTCGAGAAGCCATGGCTGTCCGGTATGCCCCTGAGTGTTGGCAAGCACCCAGTAGAGGTAAGGCATAAGCCCCGGCTCCACACTGTCGCGCGCAAACTGAGCATCCGTGACCAAGCGAGAAAGATACTCTCCGCTGAGCTTATGTTTATCACGATAATCTTTCAGAACGGTCTCCTCTGCCCTGTCTTTTATCGCCCAGGCCGGCTTGTCATCATAATTCATAAAATACATATCCGCATGCGAAGCATCGCTTCGTGTCGCAACACCGGGAGCCACCTCCCTTATCCCCTGCAAACCGTTGAGCATCGACAAGATGCAACGTATCACCACAGTGGCCTTCGCATCGACCATTGATGAATCGGAGAAAAGTTCCGGATAATTGCGTGCCATCCTCCGGCCGATTGCCTGATGCTGCAACGCACCTTTATCGGAAAGTTCGCCCAGCCGTCCATGGGAGTCCTTTTCGATCTTGCGCAATGCATCAAGAGTCTCCTGTCCGAGAGGTGTCAGTTTCCCGGCCTTCTCAGCCTTCTCAAGATTCCTGACAGGAGTGAGGTAATCATTCCCCCCTATCAGCCATCGCGAGCCGTGACGGCCATAATGCTCCAAATGGAAAGGGGCATAACCCTCCGGGGGAGGAGTTTGCGCGGGGGGTTCATTATCAACGTAGGGATACGCCCGCAGATTGCCGGAAAGTTTATGAAAATCAGTCTCCTCATCGGCAGAAGGAAGCATCTGAACCGTTTTTTTAGCAGAACTCGCTTCTCCCTCAGAAGAGAGCGGAGCTTTAGCTCCATAAGAAGAGAGAGCAAATCCTCCCGTCAGCCCCAAGAAGAGAGCCGAAATTAAAAATTTTTTCATGCTATCTAATTTTAATTATAATCAATTCTAACCTATAGGAATCCCCTCACCATCACGAAGTTGTCCAGTTCCGGAGCTCTGCGCCGGTAGCCTCCCCCATCGCGAAGCCGTTTCCGCCGGCGGCTGTGCCGCCTTCCCTCAGCAAGTTCCGGCCTCCATCTTCCTCACAATTCCATAAAAGCTTCTCACAAGCAGCACGCACGCCAACCCGAGCGCCACGCAGAAGCACCAGAAAATTCCCTGATTAGCCGCCGGAAAAATCTTTGCGCTGAGGAGAAGCAGAGGTATTCCCACCAGAATATAGGTTATGAGCGAAATCCATAGCAAAGGCTTCACGTGCGACGTGCCACGGATTGCGTTGCAGTAGGTGAGCTGCACTCCATCCATATATTGATATACCACCAGCGGAATCAGCAGTCCCATGGCAGAGGCAATCACAGCCTCGTCGGGCGTGAAGAAATAGACAAGGTGATGACCGCCGAAGAAGAAAAGGAGCGATGCACCGGTGCAAAGCAGCAGAATCAGATGCAGGCCGGCGATCGTGATGCGGCGCACACCCGCAAAATCCCTGGTGCCCGTATAATTTGCCACCAAAATGGAAGTGGCGGTTGAGAAACTGAGATAGGTCATGAAGCCTAACTGAGCAATGGTATTGACAACCTGATATGCGGCCAACTGAATCTTGCTATACCATCCGCAAACAATTCCACCCATGGCCCAGAGCATGCACTCCACTCCGCTCTGAATCATCACAGGATAGGAGGTGAGCCACACGCGCTTCCTTATTGCCCCATTGGAAGTTTCACCTTCCCACACCTTTTGTGCGTAACCCTCACGGTATTCCCGGTAGGTGCGTCGGTTGAAGAAATATATCACTATGCCGACCGCTGCAAAAACACGCGCGAAGAGGGTGCTGAACCCGGCGCCGGAAAGCCCCAATTCCGGGCATCCCCAATGTCCGAATATCAAGGCATAATTGCCTATGATATTAAGGCAATTTGCAATCAGGATGAACCACATCGGGGTCTTGGTGTCGGTTATGCCGTTGCAAGTCTGCTGAAGGGAATTGAACACGGCCATCGGAACCAATGAAAAGAGGATTATCAAGTAATATTCCCTGATCAGAGGCAACAGTTCCTCCTTCTGTCCGAACCGGTCGAGGAAGAAATACACCCCTCCCATTATCACTGTGAATGATAGGGAGACAATGAGATTCATCTGCAAGCCGCCTCTCAGGGTGCGCCCTGCCTCCTTGTGCTTACCGCTCCCAAACAGTGCGCCCACAAGCGGTGTGAGGCCCGATGCAAAACCTATCTGCATCACGGTGAGCACCACGAAAAGGGAATTGACGAAAGCAGAGGCCGCCAACTGGTCGGTGCCATAACGACCCACCATCATGGTATCGGCAAAATTCACCACTATGATGCCTAACTGAGTCACCAGCACCGGAAGCCCTAACTTCACCAGATTCCTGTAACCATCCTTATATTTTCTGAAAAAATTCATATTTATCAGCCTACAATGCCTATAATGCCTACCGCATCTATAATGCCTACTGCACCTATAATGCCTACCCTGCCTAAATCGCCCATCCCGGGGCGGGAGCCTCCGAGCTTCCGCTAAAATCCCCCTCACAAAATTACAATTTTCACTAAAATTAAACAAAAAATCATTAATTTTGTATAATAAATGTAGGCGTTCCATTTCGGCGCGCCTTAAATTCCATTACACCCTAAGTCCATTTCGAATGAACATAAAAAAACTTTTCTCCATAATTGCTCTCGCCTTCATTTCCACGGCGGCCGGCGCACAGGTCTATACTCTCGACTCCTGTCGCAATCTCGCCGTAGGGAACAACAAAACCATACGGATGGCGGAAGAGACAATCACCGGAGCGGGCTACGACCGCAAGGCGGCAAAGGCGGCCTATCTCCCGGGACTCGATTTCAACGGGAGCTACCTCTATAACCAGCGGACAATCAACCTTCTGTCGGAGAATGCCAATCTCCCCACAATGACGCTCGACCCCCTGACCGGGAATTACATACCCAATGTTCAGCTCGGGCCCGACCTCAAGCCACTTATCGATCCTGCCACAGGGAATCCGGTCTTCACTGAAGTGGCCGTCATTCCGAAGGAAGCTATGAGCTTTGACACCCATAACGTGTTCTTAGGCGCCTTGACCCTCACCCAGCCGGTCTATATGGGCGGCCAGATAAAGGCACTCAATGAAATCACCAAATATGCCGAACAGGCGGCCATTGCGGCCCGGAACAGCGTGGTGCAGGATGTGATTTTCGGGGTGGATCAGGCTTACTGGTTAGTGGTCTCGCTCAAGGAGAAGAAAAAGCTTGCCGAGAGCTTCGTGACCCTCGTGGATACGCTCCGTTACAGCGTCAATGCAATGCTGGAGGAGGGTGTGGCCACGCGCAGTGACCTGCTTATGGTAGATGTAAAGCTTAATGAAGCGAAAATAGCCCTCACCAAAGTGGATAACGGACTCACCCTTTCACGAATGGCACTCGCCCAATTGTGCGGACTCCCGGTGCAAAGCGAGATGCGTCTGGCCGATGAAGATTACAAGTCGTATTCACCCTCGGTGCCGGAGTTTAACTACAACCTGAACGATGTCTATGCCAAACGCCAGGATCTCGAGGTGCTCAGGCAGGGCATCTCAGTGCTTTCCGAGCGCGAAAAACTCACCATGGGATCAATGCTCCCGAAAGTTGCAGTGATCGGTGCTTACGAGTTTTCAAATCCCAACTTCAACAACGGTTTCAAGAAACGTTTCGGAGGGGGTTTTTCAGTCGGTGCCACCCTGTCGATACCTATATGGCACTGGGGTGAAAACTACAACCGTTACCGCGCGGCCAAATCAGCCACCAACGCTCAGCGTCTCCTCCTCGAAGACCTCGAAGAGAAGGTGTCGTTGCAAGTGGAGCAAGCCAAATTCTCTTTCCAGGAGGCCTTCAAGACCTACGATATGACCGTTTCCAACATGAAGAGCGCCCAGGCCAACCTTGAAAACGCACAATATGGATTCAAGGAGGGAGTGCTAACCACCGACGACGTGATAGCCGCCCAGACCGCCTGGCTGCAGGCCAATTCTGAAAAGATAGATGCAGAAATCGGCATTCACCTCTGCGAAGTCTATCTCTCCAAAGTGCTCGGAAACCTAATTTATTAGAAAAAAATCTCAAAAATATGTCTCAAGATAACACCACCAATATCCCCGTCGGCGCTTCCGACCCTGATAAAGTCACCAAGAAAGACCGCGCCCTCATTCTCACGATAGTGATCGTGATTTTCATCATAGCCGGACTCGCCGTCTTCGGCTTCCTCGTAATCAAGCCCGCTCCCGACACTGTGCAGGGACAGGGCGAAGCCACCGAAATCCGAATTTCCGGCAAGCTGCCGGGCCGTGTGGCTGAAATATATGTGGAAGAGGGTCAGCATGTAAGTGCCGGCGACACTCTTGTGAAGATTGTCTCAACCCTTGTGGATGCCCGCATGGAACAGGCACGCGCAATGGAGGATGTGGCACGCGCCGGAGAGAATAAGGTAGATGCAGGAACGCGCACTCAGATAATCCAGGGTGCCCACGACTTAGTGACGCAGGCTCAGGCCGCCACAGGCATAACAAAGAAAACCTACGAGCGCATGCAGAACCTCTTCGAGAAGGGGGTTGTGAGCGCGCAGAAACGCGATGAGGCAAAGGCTGCATACGATGCCGCCGTGGCCGGAGAGGCTGCCGCCAGAAGTCAATATGAACTCGCCAAGTCGGGGGCACAGAAAGAGGATAAACAAGCCGCCGCTTCAATGGTGGCCGCCGCAAGAAGCGGTGTGAAAGAGGTGAATGCTATCCTCGAAGACCAATATCTCACTGCCCCCTGCGATGGAGAGATAACAGTGATTTATCCTAACGTGAGCGAGCTTGTGGCCACCGGCGCACCGATGATGACCCTGCAGAAAGATGACGCATGGGTGGTGTTCAACGTGCGCGAAAACCTCCTCAAGGATATCAAGACCGGCACCGTGCTTAAGGTGCGCATCCCGGCTCTCGAAAAGACCGTAGATATGAAAGTGTTCTATATCAAAGACCTCGGCACATACGCCAACTGGCAGGCAACCAAAGCCACCGGCGATTATGACGCACGCACTTTCCAGATCAAGGCACGCCCCGACCGTCCGGTCGAAAACTTCCGTCCCGGCATGTCGGCTATTTATGAAGGAGTGAAGAAATGAAATTAGAGAAAGGGGTATTGGCAATAGCCGTAAGGAGTATTATCCAGATTGCGAGGCGTCCGATCTATTGGGTCGGATTCTTCGGAATCCCGCTTTTCATGTTCCTGTTCATCACCTCAATGATGGATAGCGGACTCCCCCATCATATCCCGGCCGCAATGGTGGATCGCGATGGCACGTCGTTGAGCCGCGAAGTGACGCAGAGCCTTTCAGGGATGCAGAACGTGAACATTTCCCAAACCCTTAACAGCTATACACAGGCACGCGAAGCCCTCCAGAAAGGGGAGATTTATGGTTTCTTCCTTATTCCGGAAAATTTTCAGGCCGACCTTCTTGCAGGGCGCGAACCGGCCATCACCTTCTATACCAATATGACCTATTTCGTGCCCGGATCGCTGCTCTTCAAATCTTTTAAGACAACAGCAACTTACACTAAGGCAGGCGTGATCATGAACATTGCTGACGCCGTGGGGGCTGATGCCTCTCAGCTTGCACCCTTGCTCCAGCCTGTAAACATCCAGACGCGCGGAATCGGCAATCCTACCATGAATTACGGAATATATCTTTCCAATTCATTTGTCCCCTGCCTTTTGCAGTTGATGATAATGGTGATGACCTGTTTCAGCCTGGGGCAGGAGATAAAATATGGCACTTCAACACGGTTGCTTCGTATGGCCGACGGCTCAATAGTGAAGGCACTTTTTGCCAAGCTCCTTCCTCAGACCATAATATGGTGGGTCGTGGCAGCTTTCATGCTGGTATGGCTATATAAGTTCAACGGATACACCCTGCAATGCTCCTGGTGGATAATGGGCTTGTCGGAGTTTCTCTTCGTGCTTGCAGCCCAAGGATTCGCACTCTTCATTTTCGGAGTCCTCCCCAATATGCGTCTCTCAATGTCGATTTGTTCTCTGCTGGGTATCCTCTCCTTCTCTATCGCGGCTTTCTCCTTCCCGGTCCAGAGCATGTATGGCGCAATAGCAATATTCAGCTATATAGTGCCTATAAGATACAACTTCCTGATATATGCAGACCAGGCTTTGAACGGCATCGACATATACTATTCCAGAGTATGGTTCGTCGCTTACATTATATTCATCATCCTTCCATTCACCATGCTGTGGAAGATAAAGAAATATATGAAGGATCCTGTCTATGCCCCTTAATTCAAGAATATTATGCTGAAAAAGATAAAACAAGGATTCCGGAACTTCTTCATGGTCTATTGCCATGAATTCAAGCTCGTGTTTCACGACGAGGGAATCATACTCTTCTTCCTGTTCCTCCCTATCGCATATCCCGTCATCTACTCATTAATATATAATCCCGAGCTGGTGAAGGAGGTGGATATGGTGGTGATCGACAGCGACCGCACCCCCCTCAGCCGCAAGCTCACGCGAATGATCGATGCCTGCGACGAAGCACACATAATAGGATACGCCTCTGATCTTCCGGAGGCACGCAAGGCCGTGAACGACCATAGGGCGTATGCCATACTCCAGATTCCGGAAGGATTTTCAAAGAAGGTGGGAAGAGGTGAGACAGGAAATGCTGTGCTATACACTGAGATGAGCCTCCTGATCAGATACAGGGGCTTTCTAATGGCCACAACAAACGTGATGCTGGAAATGGGGTCAGAACTTCAGACCAAGACTATCAATGAGGATCTTCCACTCGCTTCAACAATAGTCACGGGCGATCTCCTCCCCATCAACGATATATCCCTCGGAAACATCCGCAGCGGCTTCGATTCATTCATCATGCCCGGAGTCTTGATCCTCATTCTCCATCAGTGCATAGTCCTAGCCGTCGGCATGGCGGGAGGAGCCAAGAGGGAGAACCCGCGTCTGGTGGGCTATAACCCGGTCAATATAGCCCCTTCGGTGCTTTCCACGATGCTGGCCCAGGCTCTCTGCTACATAACCGTGATTGCCGTGCCGATGATTTTCCTCATACACTACGTGCCTCTGATGTTCCGTTTCCCGATGGCCGGTGACTTTCTGCAAGAGATAGCCTTCCTCATCCCTATGGTGATTGCCGCTTGCGGTGTGGGCTATGCATACCAGGCTTTCGTGACGGAGCGCGAAGAGGTGTTTATCTCATGGGTGTTCACGTCGGTGTTATTCCTGTTCCTTTCGGGGCTCATCTGGCCACGCTACGCCATGCCTCCCGTGTGGAAAGCCCTCTCGGCAATTTGCCCCTCGACTTGGGGTGTGGAAGGATACATCAAGATGAACTCCAACGGCTCCACCCTTCAGCAAATGAGACCTGAATATATCAACCTCTGGATTCTTGCCGCAGGATGGTGGATTGTGGGATGGGCCGTGAGGAAATGGGTAGTGCGCCCCCAAATTTTCGGCAGGAAAAAGAATGCTCATGCGTAAACCGCCTATATCGCCTAATCCGCCTATCCGTGCCTATTCTCGCCTAAAAAATGAAATTTACGGAAAAACTGACATATATCACCCTCACCACCCTCTGCGGAGCCCTCTCCCTGCTGCCGCTGAGGGTGCTATACATATTCTCCGATTTTCTTGCGTGGCTGGCCCACAGCGTGGTGAAATATCGCGTAAAGGTCGTGAGGGAGAACCTTGCCTCCGCCTTCCCCGAGAAAAACGAGCAAGAGAGGAGAAGAATAGAAAAGGAGTTCTACCGCTTTTTGGGTGACTATTTCTTCGAGACCGTGAAACTCTTCTCGATGTCGGATAAGTTCATACGCCGTCACCTGAAAATAGAGGGGATAGAGAAGATTGACCGGGCAATGGCAGAGGGGAGGAACGTCAGCCTATATCTCGGTCACTACTGCAACTGGGAATGGGTGAGCTCCATACCGTTGCATCTGAGTGGCCACGGGAAGGCCGCGCAGATTTATCATCCACTTGAAAACAGGGGGTCGGATGAGTTTTTCAAACGTCTCCGCACTCGTTTCCATGCCGAGAACATACCGATGAATGATATCCTCCCCACCCTGATAAAATGGAAGAGGGAGGGGATTCCCTCCGTCACGGGATACATTGCCGACCAGGCGCCGAGCCTTAACGTGCATCTCTTCGTGGATTTCCTCAATCATGAAACCAATGCCTACACCGGTCCCGAACGCATATCGCGATTCCTCAATGCAGAGGTGTTCTACCTTCATATCTCGCGGCCAAAACGCGGATATTACACGGCAAAACTGATTTCCATAACCGACAAAATCAAGGAGATGCCCACCTTCGAGCCTTCCAAGATATATTTCAAGCTTCTTGAAGAGAATATCCGCGAGGCTCCGCAATATTGGCTCTGGAGCCACCGCCGCTGGAAACGCACGCGCCGGATGTTTGACGAATACTTCGGCGACAAAGCCACCGAACAGCTTTCTCATCTGTAAATATTTTGCTAACTTTGCATCCGAAGGGCGTTAACGTCAATCCCTTCCCTGACAATGAAAGATTTCTTTAGATTTGTGATGCGGTTTGTGGCCGCCTATAAATGGAATGTAGTGATCAGCGTGTTCTTCAACATCCTGACCACCCTCTTCACTGTCTTCTCCTTCGCTTTCATAATGCCTATCCTCAATGTGCTCTTCAGCATTGAGACCAAGGAATATACCTATATGGAAGTGTCGGCCGGCAACTTCAACGATGCGATGGTCAATAATTTCTATTATTACATCACCTCCTTCATGCAGGCCCACGGGGCGGCCAATGCCCTCGCACTCCTCTGCGCTTTCTTCGTAGGCATGACCCTGATAAAGGTGCTTTCGCAATATGCCTCCGACTGGTTCATCTTCCCGGTATCAAACGGTGTGGAGCGCGACATACGCAACGATATGTATGAAAAGATTGTCTCTCTCCCGATAGGCTTCTTCACCAACGAGAGGAAAGGCGACATACTTGCGCGTTCATCGGCCGACGTGAAGGA
Source organism: uncultured Porphyromonadaceae bacterium (assembly GCA_947174305.1). Lineage (GTDB taxonomy): Bacteria > Bacteroidota > Bacteroidia > Bacteroidales > Muribaculaceae > Lepagella. The sequence continues at coordinate 9,586 of CAMWIH010000096.1, forward strand.
GCTTCAGGCCTCTGTAATGTCGAGCATTGCTTCCGTGATCAGATACCCCCTCAACATCATCGTATCCCTCGCGGTCATGGTATATGTGAGCTGGCAACTCACAATCTTCGTTTTCATCGCGATTCCGATATTCGGAGGGATCCTCGGGATAGTGGGGAAGAAACTCCGGGCTGTCTCCCTCGAGGCTCAGCAGTTGGGAGGCGATATACTCACCAACATTGAGGAAACCATCGGAGGGTTGAGAATCGTAAAGGCCTTCAACGCCGAAAAGGATATGGATTCACGATTCAAGCGACTCACCAACCGCTTCTATCATGTGAACAACTCCGTGTCACGTCGCCTTGCCCTGGCTCATCCGATGAGCGAGTTTATCGGAATATGCGCCGTGGCCACAATCCTATGGTTCGGAGGGTCGCTCATCCTGAACGGGAAATCGTTCATCGATGCTTCGATGTTCATTTTTTATCTCCTGATGTTCTATAACATCATCAACCCGGCCAAGGAACTCACCAAGACGGGCTACACCATCCAGAAAGGTATGGCCGCCATGACACGTATCGACAAGATTCTTGATGCCGACAATCCGATAAAGGATCCGGAGAACCCGAAGCCGCTCCCTAAAATCAAAGACCCCGGGATATCATTCCGTGATGTAACATTCAGCTATGACGGCTCAAGGGAGGTGCTCTCCAACATAAACCTTGATATCCAGCCAGGTCAGACCGTGGCAATCGTAGGGCAATCCGGGTCGGGAAAATCAACGATGCTCGATCTCATTCCGCGTTTTTATGACATTCAGCAGGGAGAGATACTTGTGGGCGATACCGATATCACCCGGCTCCGCAAAAAGGATTTGCGTTCGCTGATGGGGAATGTGAATCAGGAAGCAATCCTTTTCAACGACACCATATTCAACAACATAGCCTTCGGCAAACCGGAAGCCACACGCGAAGAGGTGATTGAGGCCGCCAGAATAGCCAACGCCCACGATTTCATAATGGAGACCGAGAATGGCTACGACACCCTGATAGGCGACCGAGGATGCCGTCTTTCGGGCGGACAGCGACAAAGGATAAGCATTGCGCGTGCGTTGCTCAAAGACCCCGGGATACTCATTCTCGACGAGGCAACCTCCGCCCTCGACACGGAAAGCGAACGTCTTGTGCAGGAAGCCCTCGAACACCTGATGAAGAACCGCACCACGGTGGTGGTGGCCCACCGCCTCTCCACGATCGTGAATGCCGACAAGATCTGTGTGCTCAACGAGGGACGCATTGTGGAAGAAGGCACACACGAAGAGCTAATCAAACAGGGCGGCATATACAAGAAACTCGTGGATATGCAGCACGTGTGAAAAGAGATTTTTATTTTAGAATTTATTTAAAGCTCATATAATGGATAATCAGACTCCTCAAGTTCCCCCCACTCCTCAGGAA
>CAMWIH010000097.1 GCA_947174305.1 uncultured Porphyromonadaceae bacterium
TTAGTTGAGAAATAATGGAATTAGCAGTTTATAATATCAAAGGTGAAGACACCGGACGCAAGATCACTCTCAATGATGAAGTGTTTGCGCGCGATTTGGATAAAGGAAATGCTGAGCATACCTTGTATCTCGACATAAAGCAGTATCTTGGCAACCAGCGTCAGGGCACCCACAAGAGCAAGGAGCGCAGCGAGGTTTCGGGTTCCACCCGTAAACTCGGACGCCAGAAAGGTGGCGGCGGCGCACGTCGCGGTGACATCAATTCTCCGCTTCTCCGCGGTGGTGGCACAGTGTTCGGTCCGCGTCCGCGCGACTATCGCACCAAGCTTAACAAGAAAGTAAAGGCACTTGCCCGCAAGATTGCTCTCACTTCACGTGCTAAGGACAACAAGATCATCGTAGTTGAGAATTTCACTTTCGAAGCACCGAAGACCAAAGAATACATGAAACTTGCAAAAGGCTTCAAGCTTGAAGACAAGAAAGTGCTCTTGGTATTCGCAAATCAGGACCAGAACGTTCTTCTTTCAGTTCGCAACGTTCCTAACGCCCTCATGGCTCAGGCGTGCGACTTGAACGCCTACACAGTGCTAAACAACGATGCGATGATCCTGACAGAAGACAGCGTTGCAGTAATCAATGATTTTAAATAAGGAGACAAAAGATGGATATTCAGATCAAACCTATCGTAACTGAGAAGGCAACCGCTTACATCGAGAAGCAGAACTGCTATACATTCGCAGTGTCTCCCGACGCCAACAAGTTTCAGATCAAGGATGTTGTAGAGAAGCTTTACAATGTTCGAGTAGAGAAAGTGAACACAGCCCTTTACGCAGGCAAACGCAAACAGCGCTACACCAAGAGCGGACTGCTCCGCGGCAAGCGCCCTGCGTTCAAGAAAGCTTACGTCACAGTGGCTGAAGGACAAACAATCGACTATTATAGCAATATCTAAAGAATAATGGCAGTAAGAAAATTCAAGCCCACTACGCCTGGGCAAAGACACAAGATTATTGGTGTGTTCAAAGGACAAATCACTGCTACCACACCAGAAAAGTCTCTTACAGTCGGGAAGCGTTCCACAGGTGGACGTAACTCATCAGGACACCTTTCCACACGTTACCGTGGGGGTGGCCATAAGAGAAAATTGCGTCTCATCGACTTCAAGAGAACCAACGATGGCGTACCCGCAACGGTAAAGAGCATCGAGTATGATCCTAACCGTTCGGCACGTATCGCACTTCTGTACTATAAAGATGGATCAAAGGCTTACATGATCGCCCCCAACGGACTTGAGGTGGGTCAGATTGTAATGAGCGGAGCAGATGCCGCTCCCGAGGTAGGCAACTGCCTTCCTTTGGCCAATATCCCTGTCGGTACTCTAATCCATTGTATCGAACTTCGTCCCGGTCAGGGTGCCTCCATGGCACGTTCAGCCGGAACATTCGCTCAGCTTACATCGCGTGAGGGAGACTACGCGATTATCAAGCTTCCTTCCGGTGAGATCCGCAAAGTGCTTCTCACCTGCCGAGCAACCGTAGGAGTTGTGGGCAATTCAGACCATGCACTCGAATCGAGCGGTAAAGCCGGTCGTTCACGCTGGATGGGTCGCCGTCCTCACAACCGCGGTGTCGTAATGAACCCTGTGGATCACCCGATGGGTGGTGGTGAAGGCCGTCAGAGTGGTGGACACCCGCGTTCACGTACGGGTCTTTATGCAAAGGGTCTGAAGACACGCTCGCCGAAGAAACATTCTTCGAAATATATAATTGAAAGAAGGAAGAAATAAAATTGATAAAAGAAGATAAGTATGAGTCGTTCGCTTAAAAAAGGACCATTTATCAGCGTGAAGCTTGAGAAGAAAGTGGCAGCCATGGACGAAAGCGGAAAGAAGAGCGTCATCAAGACGTGGAGCCGCGCCTCCATGATCTCCCCCGATTTCGTGGGACACACTTTCGCCGTTCACAACGGTAACAAGTTCATCCCGGTGTATGTCACCGAGAACATGGTCGGCCATAAGCTCGGAGAGTTTGCTCCGACCCGCACATTCCGCGGTCATGCCGGCAACAAGAAAAAATAATGGCCCTAATCATTAATCAAGATTAAAAAGAAAACATACAATGGGTTTAAGAAAAAGACAATATGCCGATGGGCTCAAGGCGGAGAAGAAGAGCGAGTATTTCGCAAAGCTCCGTAACGTGCCTTCGTCGCCGCGCAAGATGCGTCTCGTTGTAGACATGGTTCGTGGTCAGGAAGTTTTCAAAGCACTCGGCATCCTCAAATTTTCAAATAAGGAGGCTTCCAACAAGGTTGAGAAACTTCTCCGTTCCGCAGTGGCCAACTGGGAACAGAAAAACGAGCGCAAGGCTCAGGCCGGCGAGCTCTATGTAAAGACTATTTTCGTGGATGAGGCTCCGATGCTGAAGCGTCTCCGTCCCGCACCCCAGGGTCGCGGTTACCGCATCCGCAAACGCTCGAACCATGTTACGGTTTACGTGGATACAATCAATAATGATAAAGCTTAATTTGTAAAGATGGGACAGAAAGTTAATCCAATCAGCAACCGTCTCGGAGTTATCCGCGGTTGGGACTCAAACTGGTATGGTGGAAAGAAATACGGCGAGACCCTTCTTGAGGACTCAAAGATCCGTAAATATCTCCGCACTCGTCTTGCAAAGGCAAGCGTATCCAGAATAATCATCGAGCGCACGCTCAAGATGGCTACCGTTACAATCTGCACATCGCGTCCCGGTATGATTATCGGAAAAGGGGGTAAGGATGTTGACGCACTCAAGGAGGAGCTCAAGAAACTTACCGACAAGGAGGTGCAGATCAATATCCATGAGATCAAGCGTCCTGAGCTTGATGCAGAGATCGTGGCAACCAACATTGCTCGTCAGATCGAGAACAAGGTTGCTTACCGTCGTGCAGTCAAGATGGCCATTGCTTCAACTATGCGTATGGGAGCAGAGGGTATCAAGGTTCAGGTGAGCGGACGTCTGAATGGTGCTGAGATGGCTCGTTCGGAAATGTTCAAGGAGGGTCGTACGCCGCTTCACACACTCCGTGCAGATATCGACTATGCATTGGTAGAGGCACTCACCAAGGTGGGCATCATCGGTATCAAGGTTTGGATCTGCCGTGGCGAGGTGTATGGCAAAAAGGAACTGACTCCGGCCTATGCAATCGGCCAGAAAGAGGGCGGACGTCCTCAGGGCGGACGCAAGGGCGGATTCCGCAACAAGAAAAACAACAACCGATAAAAACAGCTAAGATAACATGTTACAGCCTAAGAAAACAAGATACCGCCGTTCGCAAAAAGGCCGCATGAAAGGTGAGGCCCAGAGAGGCAATCAGCTTGCATTCGGTTCGTTCGGCATCAAGACTCTCGATTCCAAATGGATCACCGGCCGTCAGATCGAGGCTGCCCGTATCGCCGTTACCCGCTACATGCAGCGTCAAGGTCAGATCTGGATCCGCATTTTCCCGGATAAGCCAATCACCAAGAAGCCAGCCGAGGTGCGTATGGGTAAAGGTAAAGGTAATCCGGAAGGATTCGTTGCGCCTGTCACTCCGGGACGTATCCTGATAGAGGTTGACGGAGTTCCTTACGATATCGCAAAGGAGGCCCTTCGTCTTGCCGCCCAGAAACTTCCTGTGATAACCAAGTTTGTGGTTCGCCGCGACTATGATCCCTCACAGAATGTGTAAATAAAATGGAGATTGTTCGGATTGTCCGGGGATTCCGGATGATCCGGACATGAACCGAAAACAGAATAAAAAATGAAAAAGGAAGAAATCAAGGAATTAAGCATTCAGGAATTGACAGCCCGCATAGAGGCTGCAGAGAAGGCTTATCGTGAATTGAAAGTAGCGCACGCGATATCTCCCGTTGACAATCCCGCGAAGATCACCAAAGACCGCCGCGAGATTGCACGCTTGAAGACTGTGTTGCGCCAGAAGGAGATAGCAGCTGCATCTGCTTCAAAGTAAGTAATCCCCGTCAAAGTATTTTAAAGAAATGGAAAAAAGACATTTAAGAAAAGAAAGAATTGGGGTTGTTTCGAGCAACAAATGCGACAAGACCATCACAGTCGAGATCAAGTGGAAAGAGAAGCACCCTATTTACGGCAAGTTTGTCAATAAGACAAAGAAGTATCATGCTCACGATGAGAACAACGAGTGTTCGATCGGCGACACAGTCCGTCTGATGGAGACACGTCCGTTGAGCAAGACAAAGAGATGGAGACTGGTAGAAATCATCGAAAAAGTTAAGTAATCATGATCCAGACAGAATCACGTTTGACAGTAGCGGACAACAGTGGCGCAAAAGAAGCGCTCTGTATTCATGTCCTTGGCGGCACAGGCCGTCGTTATGCGAGTGTGGGCGATATAATCGTAGTGTCTGTTAAGAGCACCATCCCCTCTTCTGATGTAAAGAAAGGCACAGTATCAAAAGCTGTAGTGGTTCGCACGAAGAAGGAGATCCGTCGTCCCGACGGCAGCTACATCCGTTTCGATGACAACGCATGTGTTCTTCTCAATAATGCAGGGGAGCTCCGTGGCACCCGTATCTTCGGGCCTGTTGCGCGTGAGCTTCGTAACACCAACATGAAAATCGTTTCATTGGCTCCTGAAGTACTTTAACCGTCTTAATACAAGAAAAAATGGCAAAATTGCATATAAAGAAAGGTGACACCGTTTATGTCAATGCCGGCGACGACAAAGGCAAGACAGGACGTGTGCTTGAGGTGCAGGTAAGCAAACGCCGCGCTATCGTGGAGGGAGTGAACATTGTATCGAAGAGCACCAAGCCGACCGCAAAATATCCTCAGGGTGGCATCGTCAAGATCGAGGCTCCCGTGCATATTTCAAATCTGAACGTAGTAGATCCCAAGACCGGCAAGGGCACCCGTATCGGACGCCGCAGAAATGAAGCCGGCAAATTGGTTCGTTATTCAAAAAAATCAGGAGAGGAGATTAAATAATGGAGACAACTCTTAGCAAACAGTATAAGGAAAAGATCGTTCCCGAGCTCAAGGAAGAGTTCAAATACGACACCATTATGGAGGTTCCCCGTCTGGAGAAGATTGTAATCAACCAGGGTCTGGGGGGTGCAACCCAGGATAAGAAGCTTATCGAGACAGCCATCAACGAGCTGACAGCGATCACCGGCCAGAAAGCAGTTCCGACACTTTCAAAGAAAGATATCGCTGCCTTCAAGCTCCGTAAGAAAATGCCGATCGGTGCAATGGTAACGCTTCGCCGTGAGAAGATGTATGAGTTCCTGGAGCGTCTTGTAAAGGTGGCTCTGCCGCGTATCCGTGACTTCAAGGGAATCAATTCCAAGCTTGACGGCCGTGGCAACTATACACTCGGCATCACCGAGCAGATCATCTTCCCCGAGATAAACATTGACAATGTTCCGAAGCTTCAGGGTATGAACATCACATTCGTGACTTCAGCCAAGAGTGACGAAGAGGGCTTTGCTCTTCTTAAGAAATTCGGTCTTCCTTTCAAACACGAAAAATAAGAGATATGGCAAAAGAATCAATGAAAGCCCGCGAGGTAAAGCGTCAGCGCATGGTTGCCAAATATGCAGAGAAGAAGGCTGCCTTGAAGAAGGCTGCGCTTGCAGATGCAGATGGTAACATCAACTACGAGGCACTTACCAAGCTCCAGAAGCTTCCTAAGAACGCTTCACGAGTTCGCCTCCACAACCGCTGCGAAATCACGGGACGTCCGAAAGGATATATGCGCCAGTTCGGCATCTCCCGTATTCAGTTCCGCGAGATGGCATCAGCCGGCCTCATTCCCGGCGTGAAGAAAGCAAGCTGGTAAACGATGATTGTCTAAACTTTAAAATTAAATAAAGTTTAGACAATTATTTTTAAAAAAGCTTGTTTAGCGACAATTACGATAAAAATTTTTATCAATTTCACCCCTTATTTCAAAAATAAGTATTAACTTTGCAAAAGTTTATGCTTATTTGCGAAATCACGGGGTGAAATTGCTATATAAGCATAAGCAAACAGAGAGTATTAAATATTGTTCGGAACATCTGAATCAATTTAACAACCAAAACAATGACTGATCCGATAGCAGACTATTTGACCAGACTGAGAAACGCCATCCGCGCGGGTCACCGTGTGGTTGAAGTTCCGTCTTCAAAAATGAAAAGGGAAATCACCAAGATCCTTTTCGAGCAGGGCTACATCCTGAACTACAAGTTTGAGGAAGGCCCTACACCTCAGGGCACCATCAAGATAGCCTTGAAGTATGATCCAATCGACAAAGTGAATGCGATAAAGAATTTGCACCGCATTTCACGTCCGGGTCTTCGTCAGTACACCGGTTACAAAGAGATGCCTCGTGTATTGAACGGCCTTGGAATTGCAATTATCTCCACCTCACAAGGCGTCATGACCAACAAAGAGGCCAAAGAGCGCAAGATCGGTGGTGAAGTGTTATGTTACGTATATTAATGGAAGGAGGTATTTATGTCAAGAATTGGTAAAGCACCCATAGCGCTTCCGGCAGGCGTAACAGTAACAGTAAAAGACAACGTAGTGACAGTGAAAGGCCCCAAGGGTGAACTTTCACAGGCCATCAACCCTGATCTTGAAGTCAAGGTTGAGGACAATCATGTAGTAGTGACCCGTCCTTCCGACGATCGCGAGCATCGTGCCCAGCATGGTTTGTACCGTGCGCTCATCCACAATATGGTGGTTGGAGTTTCAGAGGGTTACAAGAAGGAGATGGAACTTGTAGGTGTTGGTTATCGTGCCACATCGACCGGACAGGTTCTGGAGCTTTCGTTAGGCTTCTCACATGCTATCTATATCAAGCTTCCTAAAGAGATCAAGGTAGAGGCAAAATCAGAGCGTAACAAGAATCCTCTGATCATACTTGAGTCTTACGACAAGCAGCTCCTTGGACAGGTATGTGCCAAGATCCGCAGCCTCCGTAAGCCGGAGCCTTACAAGGGTAAAGGTATCAAGTTTGTTGGCGAGGTTATTCGTCGCAAGTCAGGAAAGTCGGCTAATGCCAAATAAATAAATTAGGAAAACCATGATATCCAAGATAGCAAGAAGAAATAAGATAAAAACCCGCATCCGCGGGAAAATCTCCGGCACTGCAGCGCGTCCGCGCATGAGCGTGTTCCGCAGCAACAAGGGGATTTATGTTCAGTTGATCGATGATCTTGCAGGAGCCACACTGTGCGCCGCATCATCGAAGGGTCTTGAAGGAGGCACAAAGACTGAGATCGCCGCGAAGGTAGGCGAGGAGATTGCAAAGAAAGCCCAGGAGAAGGGTATCACCCAGGTAGTGTTTGACCGTAACGGTTATCTTTTCCACGGCAGAGTGAAATCTTTGGCCGACGGTGCCCGTCAGGCCGGTCTTAAATTTTAAGTTATTATGGCAAAGAGAAACAATAGAGTTAAATCTACTAATGATTTGGAATTGAAAGACCGTCTTGTAGCCATCAACCGTGTAACCAAGGTTACCAAAGGTGGACGCGCTTTCAGTTTCGCAGCGATAGTTGTGGTTGGTAACGAGGACGGCGTGATAGGCTGGGGTCTCGGTAAAGCCAACGAGGTAACAGCAGCGATTGCCAAGGGTGTCGAGACAGCGAAGAAGAACCTCATCAAGGTTCCTGTTCACAAAGGCACCATACCTCACGAAGTAGAGGCTAAGTTCGGAGGCAGCCGCATCTTCCTTCGTCCTGCCAGCGAAGGTACCGGAGTAAAGGCCGGTGGTGCAATGCGTGCCGTGCTCGAGAGTGTAGGAATCACCGACGTGCTTGCCAAGTCAAAGGGTTCATCTAACCCCCATAACCTTGTGAAGGCTACCATCGCGGCTCTTGATGAGCTCCGCAGCCCGGCACAGGTTGCTCAGAATCGTGGCATCTCGGTTGAAAAAGTTTTCACTGGTAAATAATCGAAGAAATGGCACAGATAAAGATCACCCAGATAAAGAGCCGCATCAATTGTCCGAAGACCCAGAAGCTGACCTTGGATGCACTCGGACTTCGCAAAATGCAGCATTCAGTGATTAAGGAGGAGAATCCTTCAATCATGGGAATGGTGAAGAAGGTTCATCACTTAGTTAAAGTAGAGAAACTTTAAACGTTAAAAGAGAATCAAAGAAATGGAATTACATAATTTACAGCCGGCTCCCGGCAGCAATAAGAGCAACAAACGCGTAGGCCGCGGCCCGGGTTCAGGTTACGGTGGTACATCTACCCGTGGACATAAGGGTGCAAAGTCACGTTCAGGCTACAGCCGCAAGATAGGATTTGAGGGCGGTCAGATGCCGTTGCAGCGTCGCGTTCCGAAATTCGGCTTTAAGAACATCAACCGTGTTGAGTATAAGGCCATCAATCTCGACGCGCTTGAAGCTTTGGCGGCAGCACGTAATCTTGCAAAAGTTACTGTTGACGATCTACGCGAAGCCGGACTGGTTGCTAAGAAAGCTCTTGTAAAGATCCTCGGCAATGGCTCGCTGAGCCGTGCGCTTGAGGTTGAGGCCAACGCTTTCTCCAAGAAAGCAGAAGAGGCTATCAAAGCTGCAGGAGGTTCTGTAACCAAAAAATAAAAACATCTGACAATGGGATTTACAAAAACAATAAAAAATATCTGGAGCGTAGAGGATTTGCGCAAGAGAATCGGGATCACGCTTCTCTTGGTGATAATCTACCGCTTCGGGTGCTATGTGGTTTTGCCGGGAATCAATCCCGATGACCTTTTGGCACTGAAGAATTTCACTCAGGACGGTCTGATGCAGCTTCTCGACATGTTCTCGGGAGGTGCATTCTCTCAGGCATCGATCTTCGCCCTCGGTATCATGCCCTACATCACGGCCTCGATCGTGATTCAGCTGTTGGGTATGGTCCTTCCGGCTTTCCAGAAGATGCAGAGGGAAGGTGAGAGCGGAAGAATGAAACTCAACCAGTACACCCGTTATCTCACAGTGTTGATTCTCGTGCTTCAAGGTCCAGCCTACCTGATGAACCTACAGTATCAGGTAAAGGCGGCCGGCGGTCACGTAGAGATGGGCTTCTGGACTGTTGCCTTCATGACAATCGTCCTTGCAGCCGGATCAATGTTTATAATGTGGCTTGGCGAGAGAATCGACCAGAAAGGTGTAGGAAACGGTATATCGTTCATCATCTTGATCGGTATCATCGCGCGTCTTCCGGAGGCATTCATCCAGGAATTCACCGGACGCCTGATGAACTCAGCCGGTGGCGGTCTTGTATTGTTCCTTGTTGAGATCATCATCCTTCTTGCAGTAATCGCAGGAGCAGTCCTCCTTGTTCAGGGAACACGCAAAGTGCCCGTGCAGTATGCAAAGAGGGTTGTTGGCAACAAGCAGTATGGCGGTGCACGCCAGTACATACCTTTGAAGGTGAATGCTGCCGGAGTAATGCCAATCATCTTTGCGCAGGCCATTATGTTTATCCCTGTCACATTGGTAGGATTCAGCACAGATAAGACCGGTTTCTTTGGTGCGATGACTGATATGTATGGCTTCTGGTATAACTTCATCTACTTCATCATGATTGTAGCGTTCACTTATTTCTACACTGCAATCACAGTGCGTCCGGCGCAGATGGCTGAAGATATGAAGCGTAATAACGGATTCATCCCCGGTATTAAGCCCGGCAAGCCTACAGTGGATTATCTTGATTCAATTATGTCGAGAATCACCCTTCCGGGTTCAATCTTCCTCGGAATTGTGGCTATCCTTCCGGCAATTGCCCATATCTGCGGACTCAACAGAAACTTTGCTTCTTTCTTTGGTGGCACCTCGCTGTTGATCCTTGTGGGTGTTGTTCTGGATACGCTCAGAATCATTGAGGGACATCTGCTGATGCGTCATTACGACGGATTGATGAAAGACGGACGAATCAAAGGTCGCACCACAGGAAGTGGCGCTTTCTAAGAATTGTAACTCGTTGGCAATTTGCAATGATCTATATCAAGACAGCGGAAGAGATTGAGAAGATGCGCACGGCTTGCGATCTTGTTAGCCGTACGCTTGGAGAGGTGGCTAAGTGGGTTAAGCCCGGCGTGACCACTCTTCGTCTTGACACTATAGCAAGAGAGTTTATCCTCGATAACGGGGGTAAGCCCTCGTGCTTAGGTTATCATGGTTTTCCCGGCACACTCTGCATAGAGGTGAACGAGACTGTGGTTCATGGTTTCCCATCTAACTATGCTTTGCGTGAAGGCGATATTGTCGGCACTGATTGTGTGGCAGAGCTGAACGGTTTTCATGGCGACAGTTGCTACACATTTGCTGTGGGGAAGATTGATGAGAAAGTGTCGAAACTTCTCAGCATAACAAAAGAATCGCTTTATAAAGGGATCGGTGCCGCAAAAGAGGGGAAGCGCATAGGCGATATCTCCAATGCGGTTCAGAGTTTCTGCGAACGTCACGGATACAGTGTTGTTCGCGAAATGTGCGGGCATGGCATCGGCAAGAGCATGCATGAGGATCCGGAAGTTCCGAATTACGGACGACGCGGAATCGGCCCCGTGCTTAAGAACGGGATGTGCATTGCCATTGAGCCGATGATCAATCTTGGCAGTAAAAATGTCAGGATAAGTTCGGAAGATGGCTGGACGTGTCGCACGCGTGATGGAAAGCCCTCTGCACATTTCGAGCATACTATTGTGATCAACGGGGAGACTCCTGAGATCCTTACGACATTCGATTATATCGAGGCCGCGCTCAAAGAGAAGGAATCATAGAGATTGCTAAGCATATAATAAAAGATATGGCAAAACAAGCTGCAATAGAAATAGACGGCGTAATTCTTGAGGCATTGTCAAACGCAATGTTCAAAGTCGAGCTGGAGAATGGCCATGAAATCACGGCCCACATCTCAGGCAAGATGAGAATGCATTATATTAAAATACTTCCCGGCGACAAGGTAAGAGTAGAGATGT
>CAMWIH010000098.1 GCA_947174305.1 uncultured Porphyromonadaceae bacterium
CTGAAACGACTTCAATTCCATTTCATTATTATTTTTAGTAATTTTTCATTCTGAAAGATTTAAAGGTAAAAAAGATGAAAGTTGCTATATTGGGAGCGGGGGCGATGGGGAGCGCAATCGCTTACGGATTAATAGAGTCCGGATATGTGCCGGGAGATCTGAAAATTTCCAATCCTCATCATGATAAATTGGAACCTTTCAAGAAGTTCGGAGTCTCGGTTACAACAGATAATAAAGAAGCTTGCAAAGAGGCAGATCTGGTAATAATTGCAGTTAAACCATGGATCCTACCAGATGTGATAAAAGAAATCAAGGACACGCTCAATTACAATTGTCAGGCGGTGTCGGTTGTGGCCGCCGGAGTAACGGGCGATGATCTAAAGGGATGGTTTGATTACAATGGCTATTGTCCCACAATCTCCCTCTCCATGCCCAACACCGCTGTTAGGTGCCGGGAGTCGATGACATTCGCTGTGCCGGTAACAGGCAATGATCGCAATCCGGATGTTGAACTTTATCGCCGACTCGGGGAAGTTAAAGTGATTGAAGAGCGTTTGCTTCCTGCCGCCACATCCTTGGCTTCATGTGGCATAGCATACGCCTTGAGATATGTAAGGGCTGCGACAGAAGGTGGCGTCCAGCTTGGGTTCCGCGCATCGGAGGCACAGGATATTGTGGTTCAGACTGTCAAGGGAGCCGCCTCGCTATTATCCTGTGGGGAGCATGCGGAGTTGGAAATTGACAAGGTGACAACCCCCGGAGGACTAACCATAAAAGGTTTGAATGCCATGGAGAAGGCAGGATTCACTCAGGCTGTGATTAAAGGCCTCATGCCGGGATGAAATCCAAGACCATACTTTTATCCCTAATTAATTTAAAAAGCTTTGTATGTCAAGAATAATAGTAAAGATAGGAAGCAACGTCCTTACGCGTAGCGATGGGAAACCTAATGTGACCAATATGTCTGCAATTGTAGATCAGGTTGCTCATCTTCGTAAGAAAGGTCACGAATTGATTCTTGTATCAAGTGGTGCCGTTGCTTGTGGCCGAGGTGCCGTAACACCAATGCGCCAGCTTGACAGCGTGTCGGCTCGTCAGTTATTTTCATCCATTGGTCAGATCAGACTGATAAACATCTATAACGACCTCTTTGCACAATATGACATAGTGGTTGGCCAGGTGCTGACACAGAAGGAGAATTTCTCATCTCGCACCTCCTATCTCAACCAGCGCGCTTGCATGCTCACCATGATTGAAAACGGTGTCATTCCAATAGTGAATGAAAATGACACTGCAAGTCTCACCGAACTTATGTTTACAGATAACGATGAGCTCTCGGGAATGATAGCCACAATGATGGATGCCGACATGCTTATCATCCTTTCTAATGTGGATGGCATTTATACGGGCAATCCTGCCGACCCGGGTTCAAGACTGATAGAGAGAATTCAGCCCGGAGAGGATGTAAGCGGAAATGTCGTGGCATCCAAAAGTGGCTTCGGTCGGGGTGGAATGGGCACCAAGTGTGGAATTGCCGGAAAAGTGAGCGAGGAAGGGATAAAAGTCATAATTGCAAAGGGAGAACGAAGGAACGTGCTTGTAGATATAATAGAAAATCCGGAAAATGTTCCCCACACGGTTTTTGAACCATACAAAGAGGGTTTAAGCACAGTGAAAAGATGGATAGCCCATTCATCTTCCTTTGCGAAAGGGAAAATTACGGTGGATGAAAATGCCGAGAAAGCTCTTCGGGGAGATAATGCCGTATCGATTCTTCCTGTCGGTGTCGTGAAAGTTGAAGGCGATTGGGAAGAGGGGGATATCGTAAATATCTATGGGCTTGACGGATGCCTTATAGGTGTGGGCCGTGCATCAATAAATTCTGAGACAGCGTTGGCATCTCGAGGTCAGAGAGGAGAACGACCGGTGGTGCATTATGATTATTTATATATAGAATAATATTATGGAATACGACAGCCTGTTTGCCAAAGTTAAGAAAGCATCTCGGGAGCTGATGCCTCTCAACGATGCCCAAAGAAATCGCGTTATATTAAGACTCGCAGAGTTGCTTGAAGAGAATGAGGAAGCATTGCTCTCTGCCAATGAAAAAGATTTGGCCCGTATGGATTCGGCCAATCCCCTTTACGATAGGTTAAAGCTGACTTCTGAAAGGATAAAAGGGATTGCCAACGATCTCAGGCATGTGGCCTCGCTTCCGTCGCCACTGGGTGAGGAGATAGAACGGCGAACGCTCCCCAATGGGATATTGCTCAGGAGGGTACGCGTGCCTTTCGGAGTGATAGGTGTGATTTACGAAGCTCGTCCGAATGTCACTTTTGACGTTTTTTCACTATGTTTTAAGAGTGGCAATGCTTGCATATTGAAGGGTGGCAGGGATGCGGAAAATTCCAACTTGGCCGGAATGGCTCTTATTCATAAGGCATTGGAAGAGGAGAACATAAACCAGGATTTGGCTGTTTTGCTCCCATCAACACACGAAGCTACAGGCGCTTTGCTCAACGCTGTGGGTTATGTTGACGTTTGCATCCCCAGAGGAGGAAGAAAGCTGATAGATTTTGTGCGTGACAATGCAAGGGTGCCTGTAATTGAAACCGGAGCGGGTGTGGTCCACCTCTACTTTGAAAAAGAAGGCAATCTTGAGATGGGTCAGCGCATAGTGGAGAATGCCAAGACACGCAGGGTGAGCGTATGCAATGCTCTTGACACTCTTCTGATTGATCGTTCGCGACTTGATGACCTCGGGGAATTGGTTGCTCCTTTAGCCGGAAAGAATGTCGAGCTCCATGCAGATGCTGAGTCATTCGGTGTTCTGGAAAAAAGTTATCCGCTTTCTTTGCTGAAGATAGCTGATGAAGATGTTTGGGATAAAGAGTGGATGGACTATAAAATGGGAATCCGTGTGGTTGGTTCGGTCTTCGAAGCTCTGGCTCATATATCCGCACACGGGTCGGGGCATAGTGAAAGTATAATTACAGATAACAAGGAGGTGGCCAACATTTTCCAGAATCAAGTTGATGCCGCATGCGTTTATGTGAATCTCCCCACGAGTTTCACCGATGGTGCCCAGTTCGGTTTGGGAGCGGAAATCGGGATTTCAACCCAAAAACTTGGACCGCGCGGACCGATGGGTTTAAGGGAGATGACAACCTACAGATATCTCCTTTCCGGAGACGGGCAGGTGAGACCATAGCTAAAAATTACAAAAAAATGATTAATTAATAGGAGATTGTAGGGATAAATTCAATAATATTTACTAATTTTGCGCATAAACTCAATGAGTGTGCAAAAGAACGGTAGAAATGGTAAAGAAAACGAGAGATAGATTTATCGAGGTGGCGCGGCAGCTCTTTGCCCGCAAAGGTGTGGAAAACACCACGATGAACGATATAGCCTCAGCGTCTGATAAGGGACGTCGCACCATTTATACCTACTTTAAAAGCAAACGCGACATTTTCAATGCCGTAATTGAGACGGAAACAGATCAGCTTCTTCATAAGTTGCGTATGATTGTGGCTAAACCGGCGCGTCCGGAAGATAAACTGTACGAATATATAGCCTGTCGTCTTGAAACAATGAAGGAGATCGTTTCGAGAAACGGTTCGCTGAGGGCCGGGTTCTTTCTTGACGTGAGAAAAGTGGATCGCGCCAGGGCGTTGATATCCAAAAAGGAGATTGCCCTTCTTATGGATATCCTGCATGACGGGGTTGACTCCAAGGTCTTTGAGATTGACAACGTAAAGGAGTCGGCCATAGTGATTATGAATGCTATCCACGGCCTTGATGTGCCCTATATCCGTAATGGCCTTGCAGAATATGGCATAGGGAAAGAGAGAATGTCGGAATTGGTTGCAAACCTCATTCTTAAGGGTATTCTGCGACACTGATTCATTCCACCGAAGCTTTTACACTTGATATTGTAAAAATTTAGACACCTACTTATATACCTTACTATGTATATTAATTCAATGGGCCAGTACGTGCCTTCACAAAGAATTCCTAATGAGTATTTCACCTCGGTAAATGGTCTCACTCCCGAGTGGATTGAACAACGCACCGGCATAAAGAGCCGAAGCAAGACTGCTCCCGACGAAAATGTGGATACCATGGGAATCAAGGCAGTGGAGGATGCTTTGAAAACGCTTCCTTACGATATCAAGGATGTGAATCTCATTGTGTCGGCTCATTATTGTGCCTACGACACAGTTGCCACCGTGGCTCACAAGATACAGCAGGAATATGCCATTAACGGTGCCAAGGCGGTCTATGTTTCTGCCGCCTGTTCATCATTTATAAATGGCCTTGAAGTGATTGAGGGATATTTTGCAAGTGGAAAGGCAGAGAGGGCTCTTCTGGTTTGTTCGGAGGAGAACAGCTATTACAGTAATGAAAGCGATCCCAAGAGCGGTCATTTATGGGGAGATGCCGCTGTTGCGTTCTTCATTTCAAAAGAGAAGGTCGCAGACAGCGATATCCGCATTCTCGATGTTTTCACGGAGGGTCTGGGCGATATCGGGAAGGGTCCCGGTGGCGTTATGCTTCGCCCGAAAGAGGATGGTATCACCATGCCCGACGGTCGCGATGTGTTCATCCATGCCTGCCGCTATATGATTTATGCCTTGAATAAATCTCTTGCAAATACCGGTTTGAAGAAGGAGGATATAGCAAAGTTCATAACTCACCAGGCAAACAAACGGATCGTGGCTCAGGTGGCTCATCAACTCGACCTTACCCTCGACAGTTTCTATAACAACATCGAGGAACTGGGTAATACCGGTTCCGCTTCCGCACCTCTTGTTTTGGCTCAGAATATAGATAATATAAAAAAGGGTGAAAAGGTTGCACTCATGGTGTTCGGCGGTGGCTACAGTTGTGGGTGCTTCATCATCGAAAAATAAAGAACCTGAATAAACTATATAAAACTGAATATAAAATGAAGTTATTAGAAGGAAAGACCGCGATTGTCACAGGCGCAGCCCGTGGAATCGGAAAGGAAATTGCTCTTAAGTTTGCATCAGAGGGCTGTAATATTGCATTTACCGATCTTGTTATCGATGAGAACGGAAAGAAAACAGAAGAGGAGATTGCTGCATTAGGCGTTAAGTGCAAAGGTTATGCTTCAAATGCTGCTGATTTTGCTGCAACCGAAGCTACTGTTGAAGAGATTAAGAAAGATTTCGGACGTGTTGATATTCTTGTTAACAATGCAGGTATCACTAAAGATGGTCTTATGCTTCGCATGACAGAACAGCAGTGGGATGCTGTGATTGCAGTCAACCTTAAATCTGCTTTCAATTATATCCATGCTGTTCTTCCGATCATGATGCGTCAGAAGAGCGGTTCCATCATCAATATGGCCTCTGTTGTCGGTGTTCACGGCAATGCCGGACAGGCTAACTATGCCGCATCAAAGGCTGGTCTTATCGCTCTTGCCAAGAGTATCGCTCAGGAGGTCGGCTCACGTGGCATCCGTGCCAATGCCATTGCTCCCGGCTTCATTGAAACTGCCATGACTGCCGCCCTTCCCGACGAGGTGCGTGCTGAATGGTGCCAGAAAATTCCATTGCGCCGCGGCGGTAAGGTTGAAGATATCGCTAACGTTGCAACATTCCTTGCTTCCGATATGGCAGGATATGTTACAGGCCAGGTTATCCAGGTGGATGGCGGTATGAATATGTAATTCGACTATATTTAACTATAAATGGAGAAGGGCGGCGTGTTAACGCTCGTCCTTCTCTTATTTAATATGGGTTAGGAAGCTTAAGATGGGATTGGAAGGATTATATTAGGGAAGTAGGATGATGATTTGAGGATAATCATAAAAGGATTTGTTGGAGCTAATAGAGACCATTATGGAAAAAAAATATGCAGTGATTGTAGCGGGAGGAGCAGGCGTAAGGGCCGGCGGTGAGGTGCCAAAACAATTTCAGATGCTTTGTGGCTTGCCCGTGGTTTGGTGGTCTGTGAAGGCTTTTTATCAGGAAGATCCGGATGTTAGGATCAGGCTTGTGTTGCACCCTGGCTTTTTCGACCTTTGGGATATACTTTACTCAGGTTTGCCCGAAGAGGAGAAGAGGATAAAGGTGGAACTTGTGTGTGGAGGCCGTAACCGCCTTGAATCGGTGAAAAACGGTATAATGGGAATTGAGCCTGGCACAGGGAATGAGACGCTTATAGCTGTTCATGATGCCGCCCGACCGCTCGTGGGAATTGATATTATTTCACGTGGATGGGAAAAAGCACGCGAATCGAGGGCCGCTATTCCGGTTATCCCCATGACCGATTCAATCCGTGAAGTCACACGCGACAGCTCTATTGCCCTTGACCGTTCACGCTATGTGAGAGTGCAGACTCCGCAGGTGTTTTGGGGAGAATTGCTCAAAGTTGCATATTCCGGAGAGTTGTTGCCGGAGATGACCGATGATGCTTCGGTGGTAGAGGCTACCGGTGTGAACATCTCTCTTTTTGAAGGTGCGGAAAAAAATATTAAGATTACAAATCCGATTGATTTTAAGATTGCCTCCCTTTTGATGAAAGAAAATGAAGTCTAAGCGACTTCAGTGGTTAGGAAAAAGTATGGCTGATTTCTTTAATACCGACATAAAGTTTCTGAAAGGCGTAGGGGAGTCGCGTGCAAAAGTTCTGAATAAAGAGCTTGAAATCTTTAATTTCCGCGACCTTCTCTATTATTTCCCGTTTAGGCATATCGACAGAAGCAAATTCTATAAGATTGCGGAGTTGTCGGGCGAGATGCCTATGGTGCAGATCATAGGCAGGTTTGTCAGCTTCACTATTGAGGGAGAGGGCGCGAAGCGTAGGCTTAACGCCGTGTTTTCCGATGGTTCGCGGTTGATGGAGTGTGTCTGGTTTTCAAAAGTTGATTCCATAAAGGATGCCTACAAGATCGGTCAGGATTATGTCATATTCGGTAAACCCGTTCAATTCCGGTCCATTTTTTCCATATCTCATCCCGAGGTATCGGCTTACGATCCTCAGAAACCACCGATGGGTTTTGTAGGTGTATATACGGTTACGGAAAATATGCGCCGCAAGGGATACAGTTCACGCCTCCTGTCATCTCTTGTAAAGAATTTAATTGCTAATCCGAGATTCGATACCCTTCCTTCTATCCTGCCGGAGGAGGTTAGAGAAAGATATAATCTCTTATCCCTGAAAGATGCATTGGTGCAGATGCACTGCCCAGAAAATGCCGAACTTTTGAGGAAAGCCAGAGAACGTTTGAAATTTGAGGAACTCTTCTATCTTCAGTTGCATATTCTCCGTTTTTCTCGCGAACGAGGTCGGAAAATAAAGGGTGTTATTTTCCCTACTATTGGCAAATATTTCAACGATTATTTCTTCAATTGCATCCCTTTTGAACTGACAGGTGCCCAAAAACGAGTCCTGAAGGAGATAAGGGCAGATATGCGCACAGGGAGGCAAATGAACCGGCTCCTGCAAGGAGATGTTGGCAGCGGAAAAACTATGGTGGGTTTTATGTCTATGCTTATGGCTGTGGATAACGGTTATCAGGGCGCACTTATGGCTCCGACAGAGATTCTGGCCACACAACATTACGAAACCATATCCAAGTGGGGGGCAATGATCGGTTTGCGAGTAGAGCTTCTTACAGGAAGCGTCCGCACCAGGAAGCGTCGCGAGATTGATGAAGGATTGCGCAATGGTGATATTCATATCCTTGTCGGTACTCATGCGCTTATTGAGGATAACGTGGTGTTTAATCGTCTGGGGCTTGTGGTGATTGATGAGCAACACCGGTTCGGGGTGGCACAGCGAGCTAAAATGTGGAAAAAAGCGGTGGTGCCTCCTCATGTCTTGGTCATGACTGCCACACCAATACCCCGTACTCTGGCCATGACCATATATGGTGACTTGGATGTTTCAGTGATTGATGAGCTCCCTCCGGGCCGGAAGCCTATAGAAACAATAATGCGTTATGATGAAAACCGAATGGAAGTGAACCGCTTGATTGCACGTGAACTTCATGCCGGACGTCAGATCTATATCGTTTATCCCTTAATCAGCGAAAATGAAAAACTTGAGTTGAAAAGTGTGGAGGAGGGGCTTGAACGTATCAAGGGGCTTTTCCCTGAAGTTGAGGTCTGTTGTGTGCATGGGAAAATGAAGCCTGAGGAAAAAGATTTTCAGATGGAACGTTTCGTAAGTGGACAAGCCCGGATTCTTGTGGCCACCACGGTGATTGAAGTGGGCGTGAATGTTCCTAATGCCTCGGTTATGGTCGTAGAAAATGCTGAGCGTTTTGGCCTCTCTCAGCTTCATCAGTTGCGTGGTAGGGTAGGGCGTGGTTCCGACAAAAGCTATTGCATCCTTATGACCAAATTTAAGATTGGCTCCGAGACGCGTAAAAGGCTTTCAATAATGACTGAAACGACCGATGGTTTTCTCATTTCTGAAGCGGACATGAAGTTGCGTGGCCCGGGCGACATGGAAGGCACCCAGCAGAGTGGTCTTGCTTTTGCCCTTAAGGTTGCCAATCTTGCTTCCGACGGCCAGATCCTCAATATAGCCAGAGAGGCGGCAGATATGGTGCTGAACGCACACCCTGAACTTGTAGCCGGAAATCCATCGCCAACTGATAAGACCGGTGAGAAGCTTTTGCTATCCTCTTCTTCATTGGCGTTGGTTGCCTCTGAATTGAGATTCAGATTTGCCAAAACTGTCGATTGGTCGCAAATCTCATAATGAACCTATTGCTTTTTTTAGAAGTTATAAGTAGTAAAGTTAGTTGTATAAAACGGTAAGCTATAGGACTCATAACTTACCCTTCTTCAACCTATAACTTATAACCCAAAATTAGGAAAATGAGAGAAAAAGAATTTTTACCACTTATAAAAGAGAAACTTAATATTGAAGAGCTTAATCCTATGCAACAAAAGATGATGCGGTCTTTTTCTGAAGCTCACGATATTATTCTCCTTTCACCCACAGGATCCGGAAAGACGCTTGCCTTTATCCTCCCGGTCCTTAAGCTTTTGAAGCCTTCCACCGGACGTGTGCAGGCTGTTATCATAGCTCCATCCCGTGAACTTGTAATCCAGATTACCCGCATCGTAAATGCAATTGCCGCAGGTTTTAAAGTCACGCCGCTATATGGGGGCCATAAGGTTGAAGATGAAGTCAATTCCCTCTCTGCCGGAACTGATATAATCGTTGCCACCCCGGGTCGCCTCCTTGATCACATTAACCGGAGGAATGTTGATTTATTGCCTACAAGAATTTTGGTTCTCGATGAATTTGATAAATCTCTCGAGCTTGGATTTGAGAAAGAGATGAAGAAGATTATCGAGAGACTGAAGAATGTGAGTCGCACTATCCTCACCTCAGCCACTCGTGCCGACATTCTGCCTGATTTCCTTAAGCTCACCGACCCTCTCACAATCAATTTTCTTGGCGATAGCCATGAATTGCGGACTCGAATACGCACCCACCGCGTTGATACTGATGGCAAAGATAAGTTGAACTCTCTCAGGGTTCTGCTCAACGACCTTGCCAAAGGGGAGAACGGCAGGGAGAGAAGCATAATTTTCGTGAATCATCGTGAGAGCGCAGAGAGGGTAGCGGAATATTTGATAAGACATGGCATCCCGGCAGTGTTATATCATGGGCAGCTTGATCAGCGGGAACGTGAACAGGCAGTGGCAAGGTTTAACAATGGGAGCAGGCCGGTTTTGGTGGCAACCGATCTGGCGGCCCGCGGCCTCGATATTGAAAATGTTAAATCGATTATACATTATCATCAGGCTCTGACGCCGGAAACCTATACTCACCGAAACGGACGAACAGCCCGTATCGATCGCGAAGGTGATATCTACGTACTGATAGGACCCGAGGAAGATGTTAAACCATACTCGGAGTTTGACGATAACTATTATCCCGATTACGATGCGCCTGAGGCTGACGGACCTGAATTCGAGAGCATCTATTTCTCAGCCGGGAAAAAAGAGAAACTTTCAAAGGGAGATATAGTGGGCTTCCTCACGAAGGAGTGTGGTGTTCCCGGCGATGCAATCGGTAAGATTGACGTTTACGACCATTATGCCCTTGCTGCAGTGAAAAGCGATCTAGCGGCAGATGCAGTGAAAGAGGCGAAGGGGAAAAAGATAAAAGGAGAAAAAAGGATAATATCTCTCCTCTGACAACCTTGTGAGAGGAAATTTCCTAAAATAAATGACATATTGTTTTAAGCGGTAGAAAAAATTTGAAATTGATAATGAAAAAACCGCTAAAAAGTATTAACTTTGCAGGATAAGAAAAGTTGCTCCCTGACTTTTCAAAGTCTTGCAAAGTTTCTTTTTACAGGTAGGAGTTGTTTAAACAACTTCAATTATAGAAACTAAGATAACTTATAAATATACACAAAACAACTATGGCCAAAACAAAGAAATTTCTGACATGCGACGGTAACCAAGCCGCGGCGCATATCAGTTATATGTTTAGCGAAGTTGCTGCGATCTATCCCATCACCCCGTCATCCACTATGGCGGAGTATGTTGACGATTGGTCGGCAGCCGGCAGAAAGAATATCTTCGGCGAAACGGTTCTCGTTCAGGAGATGCAGAGCGAGGGTGGTGCCGCTGGTGCTGTTCACGGTTCTTTGCAGTCCGGTGCCCTTACCACCACCTACACCGCATCGCAGGGTCTTCTTCTCATGATTCCGAACATGTATAAGATTGCCGGAGAGCTCCTTCCCTGCGTGTTCCATGT
>CAMWIH010000099.1 GCA_947174305.1 uncultured Porphyromonadaceae bacterium
GTGCATAGCCTTGTATAAAAAATTTTTTACTATATTTGCAACTAATTATTCATATCAATTTATTGTGAGACCATGGAAATAGGAAGTGTGATTCGCAGCAGACGTCAGAGCCTCAGATCAACCCAAAATGCTTTGGCAGAAATTTCAGGAGTTAGCGTACGTATGATAAAGGCAATTGAGGGTGGTTATGCAAACCCTTCTGTCAAGACTCTAACAAAGATTCTCAATGCCCTCGGGCTTAAACTCGTCATTGTTGACAAGGATGAGAAAGAGAAAGAATAAGAAAGAATAGAAAGCTTTTCCTTATTAAAGTAAAAAGAAAACGCAGGCCAAATGGTCTGCGTTATTTTTTGTCGTTATAGATATAGATGGGTTTGGATTCGCGATTCATCCTGTCAAGCGATGTCACCGCATAACTGTTCCCCTCGCTCACCCCGGGAAGCACGATGGCCGTATCGGGGGTGATGGCTATGATCGTCTCCGGGTCTTCTATATCCTGTTTTTCACCCGGGAGAAATTCATAAACCACATAACGCACCACATCCCTTTCCGACTCTGTCTCTCCATTAGATGGCGCTTCCCATTCCAGGAGGGTTCTGCCTGTTTTGTCGCGGGCAATCTTTATATCGCGAACCTGTTTCGGCTTTACGCTTGCATCTCCATAAAGGGGAGGGAGGGCGAGCGTGGCATAATAATCGTTGGAGAACTCCTTGTGGGCACCTTTATAATTCTCGGTGAGCCAGTAACCGTGAAACCAGATTGCACCCTTGGTGTTGGGCAACTCTCGGGAGAGTTTTATTTTGGTGTAGAGTTCGTTTGGCTTTCCGGCCTTCGGGTCGGGAGTGTTCATGGTGAGGCGAAGGTCCTGGCCGATGTAAACATCCACTCCATGCACATTCTCGCTCCACCATTTAGCGAGGCCTCGGCTGGGGGCTACTGTCTTGTCAAGTTCCCAGTAAAGCTGAGGGGAGAGATAATCCACCCAACCATTCTTTGCCCAAAGCAGGATGTCGGCATAGAGTCCGTCATAATTTGTGAAGCCGTTGCTGTCGCTGCCGCGGGGATCCTGTTTTTTATTGCGCCAGATTCCGAAGGGGGAGATGCCGAACCTTACCCACGGTTTCACATCCTTAATGGTGGAATAAAGCTGTTCGATCAGTAGGTTTACATTCTGACGGCGCCAGTCGGCACGGTTCATTCCATTTCCGAATTTGGCATAGCTTGCATCGTCCGGGATGCTTTTGCCGGCCACAGGATATGGATAGAAATAATCGTCAATGTGAATGGCATCCACATCATAACGGGTAAGGATATCTGTCACTACATCGCATATAAAATCGCGGTTTTCCTGATAGGCGGGATCAAAGAGAATCTTCCCGTCATATTTGAAGAATCTTTCGGGATGCTTCTTTGCGACATGATTTTCTGGCAACACTTCTGTAGGAGTTGTGGTGACACGATATGGGTTAAGCCAGGCATGCAGTTCCATGCCTCGTTTGTGGGCTTCCTCAATTGCAAATTCCAAGGGATCCCATATCGGGTCGGGAGCTTTGCCGAGCTTGCCGGTCAAGAATTTACTCCATGGTTCAAGTTTGGAAATATATGCGGCATCGGCGGCCGGGCGCACCTGAAAAATCACCGCATTGATGCCCGCCTCCTGCAATTTGTCAAATTCCTGACAGATATATTCGCGTTGCTGGGCCGGTGTCTTTTTTGCCCATTGAGTCTGGCCAATCAGATGAAGCCAGGCTCCTCGAAATTCACGCTTGGGCGCATTCCCTGAAAATGCAGAGAATGACAGCAACATAAAAGCAAACAGAGATAAAAAAAACTTCTTCATTCTTTATACTATATTTCTTATAACCCTATAACCCTATAACCTTATAACCCCATAACCCTATAACCCTATAACCCTATAACCCTATAACCCTATAACCCTATAACCCTATAAAAACCGTCACTCCCCGATTCCGATGCCGAAAAGGGCATAATCATAGAAAACAGGGTCATCGGGACGCAATATGCGAAGGGTATCGGTAAGTTCCTCCACACTCTTGCGGTCGTTAGATTTTCTCGTGAGCAAACCGAGATTACGGGCCGTGTTGCCAACATGGACATCGAGAGGGATGAAAAGCTTACTTTTGGGGATTGATTTCCATATTCCCATATCCACTATGCCATCATCACGGACCAGCCATCGAAGAGCCATATTGACGCGCTTGAGCGCAGACTGTTGCAGGTTGACCGGTAAGCACCGGGAATCTGGCGAGCCTCCATTTTCAGCCTTCATCACTTCTTGCATCTTTTCCACCAGCTTCCAGGCCGGGAAAGGATCTTCGCCTACGTTGTGTGCGCAGGCAAAAGCATCCAATGAGCCGTAGTCAAGCATGATGCGTCGCATGCCACGCAGGAAATGAGCCATATCGCGAGCAAAAAAAGTGCGGTGAATGTTCATGGAGGGATCAAGATCCTCATAGCCTTCCTCCATTACATAATGATAGGGCTCACCGTCCATTAGGGAAAGCATCTTCTCGGCATCACGGCAGATCATGGTGCGTTTCCCCCAGGCGATTATAGCTGAGAGAAATGCCGTTATCTCAATATCGCGCGGATCGGAAAAGCGTCGCGGAAACTGAACGGGATCATTGGCAATAAATTCCGGCCGGTTGATGCGTGTGGCTTCCGAATCAAGAAGTGAGATTATCTCTTTATCAGGTAGAGCCATTATTTCTGAAGAGCCTTTGCAATGTCGGGACGAACAGTGCGAATCGTGGAAACAAAAGCGGAATCGTAGGCAGCACGGCAATGCGGTTTTGCTACCGTGTCATACTGTATGCGTTTGGTGCGGGCTTCCAGAAGATGATTCTGGAGCTCGATGGAATCATTCCAGGTCTTATTGATAAACTCTCTTGCCGCCGAACGCCCATCCATCATGGCGGCTTCAATTTCTGCCTGAGTCTCTTCCGCTTCCTCAAATCCCTTCTTCCCTCCGCATGAAGGGAAGAAAAGGGAGAGGGTTATAGCCAGGGAGGAGGCAAGGATATATTTTTTCATATATTTTATTCTCATTTATATAATTCATTCCACCAGCGTGGATCGTCTTGCAGATATTTGGCAAACCAAGCCATGATGGTGTTTTGCCAAAGCAGTTTGCGATCGAAGTTTGAAATCACGTGGTTCTCATCCTCCACCGTGATGAATTCCACATCGCGCCCCAGCACACGGAGGGCATTGAAGATCTGAATGCTCTCTCCGATGGGCACGTTGGTGTCGAGTTTGCCGTGAAGGAGGAGGAGAGGGGTGTGAATCTTATCTGCATTGAAGAGGGATCCCTGGCGCGTGTAGAGTTCAGGATCGGTCCAGGGATAATGCTTGGCAGCCGCCACTGAATTGTAGGAATAGCCCCAGAAGCCTTCGCCCCAGTAACTTGTTACATTCGAAATCCCGGCGTGAGAGACGGCGGCGGCAAAGATATCGGTGAGAGTCTGCAGATATTGGGTCATGAAACCACCGTAAGAGGCCCCGATGCAACCGATCTTCTTCTCATCGACGAAAGGATGATCTTTGCAGAATTTCTTAACGCCTTCGATTATCTCTTCGGCTGTCTGACGCCCCCATGCATTCACATGGCGTGAAGAGAATTCCTGGCCGTAACCTGTGGTCCCGCTGGGATTGATCACATAGACCACATAGTCGCGAGATGCAAAAACCTGCGGGCTATAGAGATGGAACATAGATGCCGTGGAGGGGGAAGTGCCACCATAATAATATACGATGAGGGGATATTTCTTATTCGGGTCGAAGCCGGGAGGGAGGCAGATATAGCCATCAATTTCGTCACCGAAAGATGATTTGAAGGTCCATGGTTCCATTTTGCCGAACTCTATATCCTTCAGCTCAGGAGCCATTGGATTGTCAATGAGACGTTGTTTCCCGGTCTTGAGGTTTATGAGGTAGGCTGCGCCCACGTTGTCGAAATCACCACCACAATACGCCAGCCATTGCGCATTGTCATCGGGCATTGAGAAAGAATTGACGGAACGTACCTCTGTCTCAAGATGTGATATATTGCCGGTTTTAGGGTCAAGGGAATAGAGGTAATTGTAGAACCCTGTTTCCCCTCTGAAAAAGATCTTTCCGTCGGAGGCGTTCCATACAGGAGTGCCCTGAAGAGAGGGGTCGAAGTCACGGGTCATTGCTCGGACCTCTCCCGAGGCAATGGTATAGATGAATCCTTGGTTATCGAACGCATTGGGAGTTTCATGATTCCCTGCATTCACACCTTTATCACCGAAGCTTTGAGGGCCTCCAACTACGAAAAGCTGACGCGCATCGGGAGAATATATGGCAGAAGTCACGAACCCGTTATCAGAGATGATGGTGTCGGTCTTCAGGCTCTTCATATCCATTTCCACAATGGAATTCAGGTAGAAAGGATATTCAGAAGGAGTCTGGCGTGTAGCGATATAAAGCATTTTTGAACCATCGCGGTTGAAGTCGCAGATAAACGTAGAGGAGCCACCGTAGGTGAGTGGGATGGTTATTCGGTCCTGTGTGTCATATCGCATGATGTAATAACGGTCGCGGTCACCGGGGATGCGATCGTCGGGACTTTTTACGCGCCGCATCACTCCCGTGTCTTTGTCGCCCTCCACCTCCTTGTAATAGAAGAGATAGCGTCCGTCGGGGGAGAAAGTGAAATTGCTGTCGGGAATCTTCGAGGCCAGCTTCACCGATGTCATGGACGGAATATCCATCACATAAAGGTCATAGCTTCCGTTTTTCGAAACGCTATAAAAAATCCTGTTTCCCTTAGGCATCCATTGGGCCTCAGGATTAATATTCTCATTTAGTATTTTTCCGGTTGCCGTTTCAGAAAGGGTGGCGCGTCTCACGGTTTCGTTGGCTGAGAAGGTCTGCGAGTATTTCGTAAGGAGGTATTTCCCGTCGGGGGAAAGCAGCACGGCATTTACGCGTTCGCCGGTCATGGTGTTAACGGGAGCGAAACGTTTTTTCATTTCCGAACCGGACAGGAGAGTGACATCTTCAAATTCCTTATCGGGCACAAATTCAAGTTTGAAATCGGGTTCTCCCTTATCATCGGCAATGGAGAGAAGGTTTATCTGAATAGTGTAGTCGGCTTCGGGAGATAGATCGAGGGGGGAGGTGAGGTCGGTAGGCAAAGAATCGGTAGTGGTTTTTTTAGCCACAGATTCACCATTTACTATCATGTCGGCGATTGCGGGAGTGTTAAGCACAAGCTTTCCCTTACAGAATTTGTCTGCCCTTAATCGCGTTGAGAGAGTATAGAGACTCGGCTTCCCCACAGCTTTTTTTAACTGCACCCTCCCTGCAGTGTCAGGAAGAATTGTGGTCCAGTCTTGCGCAAACTCAGCCGGATTCACTGCTCCCCGCATATCGAGGAGTTTGTCGCTGGAGAAAGGATTTTCCCTTGATATGGAATCGGGTGTGACGGGTATGTTGAGTTCGACCGCCGGGGCCATCTTGAAGCCTGTTATGGTATAGGCTGAAGCCATACCTCCGATGAGGAGGGCAGATGCGAATGATATAAGATAAGGTTGCATGATTGACATATATTATTTAAGATGACGGTGTGTCAAAATGTAAATTGACACACCCTCATCCTATCTTAGATATTTATGATAATAGTGGAGGCATCAATATTCATATTTGGGGATAGCCTTCATCTTCACATGATAAATGAGATTTGAATAAGGTTTGATGGCACTCATCTGTCGTGCCCCATATCCCGACAAGTATGGAATTATCATTGTAACCGAGTCTCCGACATGCATATTTAGCATGGCTATCCACATTCCGGCAATATTCTGGTTGGGCTGGCTGCGGTAGATGCTGTCGCCCCATGTGGTGGCGGAGAAAGAGTCTCCCAAATCGGTGCCCTCGATATTCTCCATAGCGTAGGTGATATCCACGGTTGAGGTTGAGAGGGGAGAAAGATTCTTCAAGGTCTGGGAACGGTCGTTATGCCATTTTACATAGACTGAATTCTGAGGCGCCCAGTCGGGCACAAACCTTGTGTATTCGCTTCTGCCCGCATTTACCTCGCTTTCAAGGTTGGCGAGATAATCATCATTCTGTTTCTTCCAGTCGGAGTAGTAGTCATTATTGTCATCACCCAAACATCCGGTAAGGATAATGGCCATCAATGGGATGAAAAATAGTAGTTTCCTCATAGTCGATGATGCTTAAAATTCCACAACCGGGGCTTTCTGTGCACCTGCCTCAGCCTTGAATTGCGGTTTCTCCTTGAATCCGAACCATCCGGCATAAATGTTGGTAGGGAATTTCTTTATGGCGGTGTTGTAATCCTTCACTGCCTCAGTGTAGCGCATCCGTTCGGTGGAGATGCGGTTTTCCGTTCCCTCGAGCTGAGTCTGGAGGTCGATGAAGTTTGTGTTAGCCTTCAGGTCAGGGTATGCCTCCTTGACGGCATTCACATATATATCCAATGCACCTTTAAGGTTGCTTTGCGCTTGCTGATACTGTTCGATGTTCTCGGGAGTGGCCTCGGCACTCTGTGCGGCATCGTATGCTTTGGTGAGGCCGGCGCGAGCACGGGTCACCGATTCAAGGGTGGAACTTTCATGCTGTGCGTATCCCTTCACAGTGTTCACCAGGTTGGGGATAAGGTCGGCCCGGCGTTGATATTGGTTTTCCACCTGCGCCCAGGCCTGATCCACATTCTGCTGTTTCTCGACCAGCGAGTTGTAATTGCACGAAGTGAGCGAACTGAGTGCAATCACGGCAAAGAGCACGAATAATATTTTTCTAATCTTCATATCATACAAGTTTTCGGAGGAGACTGTTAAGGCTTACTTCATCGTGAAGAATCTTCTCGAGGTCATCAGCATTGACGCGTTTCTGCTCCATAGTGTCGCGATGACGGAGGGTGACGGTGTTATCTTCGAGTGTCTGATGATCCACGGTGATACAGTATGGGGTGCCGATTGCATCCTGACGGCGATAGCGTTTTCCGATAGAATCTTTCTCATCGTAGTTGCAAGTGAAGTCGAAGCGGAGGCGATGCTGAATTTCGCGAGCTTTCTCGGGAAGACCGTCTTTTTTCACAAGAGGCAATACTGCGCATTTCACAGGGGCTATAGGAGCCGGGAAATGGAGTACCACGCGACGGTCGCCATTCCCTAAATCCTGATCCTCATAGCAGCTGCAGAACACGCTGAGGAACATGCGGTCAACACCGATGGAGGTCTCGATCACGTATGGCACATAACTTTCATTCAGCTCCGGATCAAAATACTGTATCTTCTTCCCTGAAAATTTCTCATGCTGCGAGAGGTCGAAATTGGTGCGTGAGTGAATGCCCTCCACTTCCTTGAATCCGAAAGGCATCTTGAATTCAATGTCGGTGGCGGCGTTGGCGTAGTGGGCAAGTTTATCGTGGTCGTGGAAGCGATATTTCTCATCTCCGAGGCCGAGGGCCTTGTGCCATTTGATACGGGTCTCTTTCCAGGTCTCGAACCATTTCAGCTCCTCTCCGGGGCGAACGAAGAACTGCATCTCCATCTGCTCGAACTCTCGCATGCGGAATATGAACTGACGAGCCACAATCTCGTTTCGGAATGCCTTTCCAATCTGGGCGATACCGAAGGGGAGACGCATGCGTCCTGTTTTCTGCACATTGAGGTAATTCACGAAGATGCCCTGTGCTGTCTCCGGACGGAGATAAACATTCATTGCTCCGTCGGCTGTCGAACCCATCTCGGTCTTGAACATAAGGTTGAACTGGCGCACATCGGTCCAGTTGCGTGTGCCTGAGATGGGGTCAACAATCTCATAGTCGAGGATTATCTGTTTAAGCTCATCGAGATTGTTGTCGTTCATAGCTTTTGCGAAACGCTCGTGAAGTTCATCGCGTTTCTTCTGATTCTCAAGCACGCGGGCATTGGTGGCGCGGAACTGGGCTTCATCAAAAGCATCACCGAAGCGTTTTGCAGCTTTGGCAACCTCTTTGTTGATTTTTTCATCGAATTTTGCCAATTCATCTTCGATGAGGACGTCAGCGCGATAGCGTTTCTTTGAATCTCGGTTATCGATCAATGGGTCGTTGAAAGCATCGACATGGCCGGAAGCCTTCCAGATTGTGGGGTGCATGAAGATAGCGGAGTCGATACCCACGATATTATCGTGGAGCATGGTCATAGCCTCCCACCAGTAGCGTTTTATATTGTTTTTCAGCTCCACACCGTTCTGACCGTAGTCATAAACGGCAGAGAGGCCGTCATAAATCTCAGAGGATTGAAACACGAACCCATACTCCTTTGCATGGGCTATGATGGTTTTGAAAACGTCTTCCTGTTTTGCCATTGTCTTTCGTCTATATTTTGCAGCGCAGAGGCGCCCTGATTATTAATCTGCTTATTAATCTGCAAATTTACGGAAATTTATTTAAAAAATGGCGAAGAGTGGAAAAAAATATGGAGGATAATACAAATATGAGGGGATGCCTACTCTCAAGCACCTACCATCCGAACTATTATGACAGCACCCACATATCCGAATTAAAATATGACGGTATGTCAATTTTTGAATTTTGACACGCCGTCATATTGTTATATTGAAATGCTCAGTAATTAAAAAAATCTGTTTATGCCAGGGTTTTTACAAGTTTGAAATTCGGCCAGACATTATCATGGCATCTGTGCTGAATTCCTGAATAAAGAAATAGAAAGGACGATTGATTTTCAATTCCAAACTGCCAGGGTCAGAGTCGGGCATTGCCGAATCAATAAATACTCCTGATGAGATTGCTGAAGCATCGGTTCCTTTTTCATCCACGCAAATGGATAATCCCTGATTTAATTCTATAAGCCCTGCTTTCTTTTCATCAAACATTGTAAAGTTTAGTATTTTATGCCAATCTTTAATTCCGGAATTAAAAAGCATATCCGAAACATTAATTGCGGATGAAATATTAAACTTTGGCATGCTTATCTTAGCCAATTCGTAACGAGCATCATTCTTCAATTGGCTGATTCTTTCCCAAGAAATGTAGCTGAGCATCTCTGAGTCGGTTAGATCAGACTTAGGGAGCAGGATAAACATATTGAAAGCTTCGTTACCGTAGGGTAGGGAGATAAGATAGAATAGCTCATCTTCCGCCGTTTTTATGGCGCACTTATCCGAATGCATCATTTTTACGTTGGAATCATTATGTGTTCCGTGAAAAACTTCATTAGTCAGAGGTTCCTTGCTAAACAGCTCGTTATTCCAATAACTGCTGAATGAAAGTGCGTTGAGGACAATTGCGAATGAACTGCTTTTTAACTCTTTAAGGTATTGTTGAATCATGCCATCAGTTTTTGAGGCACCCCATTCATTAATGTCTTCAATGATTGACTTATTATCGCGGTTGAAGTTTCCGAAATTGATAAGTCCTCCGTAAGTGTCAGTAAATAAGGAGGAATAATCTGGATTTAATCCTTTAATCTTTTCATTATTTACCCAAAGAGCATTGGAGATATTAAATTTAGTGGCCTTATCCGCATTTGATAGACTGCGGATAAGATTGGCATTTAAGGAATTTAAGGATTCAATGTCGGTTATGCCAAGGTAATTAAGGATCTCGGTCTGTTGATCATCTTCAACAGCATTCAAGACCATGCTCATTATCATTTCAGCTCCTAACGGAGAACAAATCACGTTTGAATCACTGTTCCCATTAATCATATCAACATATCGACATGCATCCGAGGTGAAGGAGAGATTGAACTTATTAAGCTCTTCGGCTACATTGCGTTGAAAAGCTGAAAGGTTTATAGCTTTTCTTTCTTCCAAGACAGGAGGGGTTACCGTTGTCTCAGGAGTCTGTGGCTCAACTATATCCTCTGAATTTGGATCAGAAGAACATGAGCAAATTCCAATCGCTCCCATAAAAAGGAGCATTGAAAGGTAAAATAAATTCTTTTTCATAGTGGTAGCTAATTATTTTAATTATTGAGGAAGAATAGAAAATATATTGCCTCGTAAAGTTAGTGCAAAATATTTATAAAACAAAATAATTTAACGGAAAAGAGAAGTGTATTTTTTTGAATTTAGTTTGAAAAGGAAACAGTTCTTTATACCAACATAAAGAAAGAAATAATTGTATTATCACTCAATCAATGAAGAGACCATGTTAAAACTATTCACTCATTAAAGGGATAATACAATTAACTCTTAGTGCTTCATTCAATAACACCGGAAGCTGACCATCCGTCACCTACAATGAGGATAGTGTGGAAATCAGAATTGGTTACAGATAGGATTGAATTTAGGCAAGGAGAATAATCCTCCAACTCTTCTGAGGAATTATAAAGATATACCTCTCCTTCAAGATCGCTTGCGCATGAAACCTCGACAGTCATGGTTTCATTGTCAAACACCACATCGATGGGCATACTCATCGGAGTGCGATGCAAAATTGGCTGATCTGTTTTCTGGCTGTTGCCCTTATAACCCTTAATAGGAACATTTATTTTTTCCGCAGAAAGTGGTAAAAAAACGAATGCGCCCAACATCGCTGTAATTAACTTTTTGCTCATATTTTTACAAAATTTTATTTGCAAAATTATGAAAATAATAATCTAATATCAAATTTAAAGTTTAATTTACATAATTTTAAATATCTAAAAATTAGAATAATAAAAAACTATTTAATATAAAAG
>CAMWIH010000100.1 GCA_947174305.1 uncultured Porphyromonadaceae bacterium
TGCAGGAAATCGGAACTGCTCTGGAAGGCACAGTTAAATACCAGTATCTGCTTCCTTTTGAGGCTGGGCGGGTCTTGCGGCTGTCGGCGAAAATGGGGGTGTCGTTGTGGCCCGTAAAAGATAATCAGCTATGGACTTAAGTATGTTATGGTATCTTGTGCCGAGCGTGATTATGTTCACAGCCGGTGTTTTCGGGTTCATCACTCGCAGGAATATGATCGCTATGCTTATCTCGCTTGAGCTGATTCTTAACTCTGCCGACCTGAATTTTGTGATTTTCAATCGTTTCCTTTTCCCCGGACAGATGGAGGGTATGATTTTCACTCTCTTTGCCATTGCAATAGCAGCGGCTGAGACAGCAGTGGCTATCGCCATAATCATCAATATCTATCGTTCGCTTGGAAACACGGATATTAACTCAGCAAAAGAAATGCGCCACTGATTTGTCAGAGGCTAAAAAGAATATAATGGTATGGGCATAACACTTCCTATATTGATTCTGGCGATTCCTTTCACAATGTTCCTTGTGTTAGGCATCGGTGGTGTGAAGATGCCGCGTAAAGTTGCGGGGGTGATCGGAATCCTTGCTAACGCGTCTCTTCTTGCTATCTGCTATACTGTTGCATTCCGCTATTTTTTCAGCGGGGACACGCAGTTTATTGTTGACGGCGTGCGCCAGCAATTGCAGGTTTTCGATGTAACTTGGCTGGCCTTCACCGAGCGTCTTGTGGTGAAGATCGGCTTCCTTCTTGATCCGATTTGTGCCATGATGCTGGTGGTCATTTCCACTATCTCATTTATGGTCCACCTCTACAGCTGGGGATATATGGAGCATGAGCCGGGCTTCCAGCGTTATTACGCTTTCCTCGCTCTCTTCACATTCTCGATGCTTGGTCTGGTTGTGGCTACAAACATTTTCCAGATGTATATCTTCTGGGAGCTTGTGGGTGTATCCTCATTCCTCCTGATCGGTTTCTTCTATAAACTCCCTTCTGCTGTTTCGGCATCGAAGAAGGCGTTTATCGTGACTCGTTTTGCCGACCTTGGAATGCTTCTCGGTATCCTTGTTCTCACATTCTATTTCCCGACATTCAATTTTATCGATATCACTCACAATACAGGAAATGTGCTTGCCTCCACAGGTGGCGCCACATTCCTTGGTGCTTCCGTGCTCACATGGGCGTTAGTGCTCATCTTCACCGGTGGTATGGGTAAGTCGGCAATGATGCCGCTTCACATCTGGCTTCCCGACGCAATGGAAGGTCCGACACCTGTTTCGGCCCTCATTCATGCAGCAACAATGGTGGTTGCAGGTGTTTACTTGGTGGCACGAATGTTCCCTCTCTACCTTGTGGAAGAGGCTTCATTACAATTCATCACTTGGGTTGGTGCGATTACTGCATTCTATGCCGCAGTAGTTGCATGCTGTCAGATTGACATCAAGCGTATCCTTGCATTCTCCACAATATCCCAGATTGCATTCATGATGGTTTCGTTAGGGGTTGCCCGTCCTGACATTCATGAAGGACTTGGCTACATGGCCTCAATGTTCCATCTCTTCACTCATGCTATGTTCAAGGCGCTCCTCTTCCTTGGTGCTGGTGCTCTGATCCACGCTGTTCACAGCAACAACTATACTGCAATGGGTGGTCTTCGTAAGTACATGCCAATTACTCACTGGACATTCCTTATCGGCTGTCTTGCCATTGCCGGTATCTGGCCGTTCTCCGGTTTCTTCTCGAAAGATGAAATGCTGAGTGCGATGTTCTCATATTCTCCATTCTGGGGTTATTGGATGACAATGGTTGCTGGCCTTACCGCTTTCTATATGTTCCGTATGTACTTCCTCGTATTCTGGTGGGAAGAGAATCCTCATTACAAGGAACACAAGCCGCATGATGCCCCCTGGCAGATGTCTGTTCCATTGCTTATCCTTGCCGCTGTCTCTTGTGTTGCCGGTTTCATTCCATTCGGACATTTCGTGACTTGGAATGGAGAACCATACGACATACACATCAACGGTCAAGTGGCTGCAACATCCCTTACGGTTGCAATAATCGCAATTGCATTTGCAGGATGGCTTTACTGGAAGAAGAACGACAAGCCTTCACTTATGCGTCAGGCTCTGCCTGCACTCTGGACAGCGGCTCACCGTCGTTTCTATTGGGACGAGATCTACCTCTTCGTGACACGTAAGATCATTTTCGGTGGAATCTGTAAAGGTATCGCATGGTTTGACCGCCACGTTATTGATGCCACTATGGATGCGTTCGCTTCGATGACCCAGTTCTTGTCTGTCAAGATTAAGGGGATGCAGAGTGGAAGTGTGCAGACATACGTTGTCTGGTATTTCCTCGGCGCTCTTGTTCTTGCAGCCATAACTTGGATCTGTATTCTATAACAACTTCATATTGCTTAAAGCGAAATTAACGTTACATCATGTTTAGTAATATCTTAATCTGGTTTGTAATCGTCCCCGTCATTATGATGATCGGTTTGGCATGTTGCAGCAACAGCAATATGAAGTCGATCCGCGGGGTCATGGTGGCAGGCTCTACCGTTCTGCTTGCCATGTCAATCTGGTTGGTGGTTGACTTCTTGGGTCTCCGCGCGGCCGGTGACGCATCCGAGATGCTTTATACAGGCAGCTGGATGTGGTATGCTCCTTTGAATATTCATCTCGCAGTGGGAGTTGACGGTATTTCAGTGCTTATGCTCCTTCTCTCGAGTATCATTGTTTTTGCCGGCACATTTGCTTCCTGGAAGATTGATCCCCTCCCTAAGAATTTCTTCCTTTGGTTTTGCCTCCTTTCAACCGGTGTGTTCGGATTCTTCATCTCAATCGACATGTTCACTATGTTCATGTTCTATGAGGTGGCTCTTATCCCGATGTATCTTCTGATCGGTGTCTGGGGAACAGGACGCAAGGAGTATTCGGCAATGAAGCTTACCCTCATGCTTATGGGTGGTTCAGCCTTCCTTATGCTCGGACTCCTTGGGATTTACTGGCACGGCACTCCCGAAGGCGGTGTTCACACATGGAATATCCTTGAGATTTCCCATAATGCCTCAATCGACCCAAGCTGGCAGTACTTACTCTTCTGTTTCACATTTGTTGGATTCGGTGTGCTTGGAGCAATGTTCCCGTTCCACACCTGGTCTCCCGACGGTCACGCTTGTGCGCCGACAGCAGTGTCAATGCTTCACGCAGGTGTGCTTATGAAGCTCGGAGGATATGGATGCTTCCGCATTGCAATCTTCCTTCTTCCGGCCGCCGCACAGGAACTTGCATGGATTTTCATCATCCTTACAGGTATCTCGGTTGTGTATGGAGCATTCTCAGCCTGCGTCCAGACCGACCTCAAGTATATCAACGCCTACTCTTCGGTGTCGCACTGCGGTATGGTGCTTTTCGCAATCCTCATGCTCAACGAAACTGCAATGACCGGAGGTATCCTTCAGATGCTTTCCCATGGTCTCATGACAGCACTGTTCTTTGCGCTCATCGGTATGATTTATGGCCGTACACACACACGTGATATCCGTGAGATGGGTGGAATGATGCAAATAATGCCTTATCTCGGTGTTTGCTATATGATTGCCGGTTTTGCTTCGTTAGGTCTTCCCGGTCTCTCCGGATTCGTGGCGGAGATGACAATCTTCTTCGGTGCATTCGAGCATAGCGAACTTTTCTATCGCATATTCGTGATTGCAGGAACCTCCTCCATCGTTATCACGGCAGTATATATTCTCCGTGTGGTTGGCAAGGTTATCCTTGGACCGGTGCAGAATGACCATCATCGCGAACTGACTGATGCAAGCTGGTGGGAGCGTTTGGCAACTGTATCACTTATAGTTTGCCTTGCCGGTATAGGTTTCTTCCCCAACTGGCTTAATGAGACCATACGCACAAGCTTCATGCCTATCATTGATGCATTGAACTCCGTATTCTAATCGACAATTCAGAATTATAAACAATAATAACAATGGATTATTCACAATTTGGGGCAATGTTGCCCGAGCTCATAATTCTGGGTCTGTTCCTTATCGTCTTTCTGTTTGACACATTCTGCGGAGAGGGACAGAAGAAGATGCTGACCCCCTTCACAACCATATTATTCGGTCTTGCAACCGTTGCAATCTGGCTGATACCCTCCTCCGGTGAGGCTATTTTCGGCGGAATGTATGTTGATGACACTGCCTGCAAGGCAATGAAGGCGATTCTGAATATAGGTGTGTTCATAGTGTTCCTTCAGTCGGCTAAATGGACTGAGAGTGATGAAGTGGCAATACGTAAGGGAGAGTTCTATGAGTTGATTCTCGTTACTCTTTTCGGAATGTACCTTATGATCTCAGCTCGTCACTTCCTGCTCTTCATCATTGGTCTTGAGTCAGCATCACTTCCTCTTGCAGCCTTGGTTGCATTCAACAAGAAGCATTATGAAAGCCACGAAGCGGCCGTTAAGTATATTCTGACAGCGGTATTCTCTTCAGCAATATTGATGGCCGGTCTCTCTTACATTTATGCTCTGTCAGGAGGTTCTCTCTATTTCGGCGACATTGCTGAGGCAATTGCAAGCGGATCGAGAAGCGGTCTTCTGATTGTAGGTCTGGCATTCCTGATTGCAGGTATCGGCTTCAAGCTCTCGCTTGTTCCTTTCCATCTTTGGACTGCCGACGTTTATCAGGGAGCTCCGACAGCTATCACCAGTTATCTTTCGGTTGTTTCAAAAGGTGCGGCCGCATACGCATTCTTCATCATCTTCGTTCAAGTGTTCGGGGCGGTTTACAGCGACCTCTGGGAATGGATGATGTATGCCGTGATTATTCTTACAATCACAGTCGGCAACCTCTTTGCAATGCGTCAGAAGAACATGAAGCGGTTCATGGCTTTCTCCTCAATCTCTCAGGCAGGATACATCATGCTTGGTGTGATGGCAGGAAACTTCGGACTTGCATCAATGATGTTCTACATCTTCGTATATATCGTAAGTAACCTCGGTGCATTTGCCGTGATCTCTGCAATCGAGAATAAGACAGGCAAACTCAGCATGGATGACTATGACGGACTCCACAAGACCAATCCTTGGTTATCATTCGCTATGACACTTGCTATGTTCTCGTTGGCAGGTATCCCTCCCTTCGCAGGATTCTTCAGCAAGATTCTTATCTTCACTTCTGTTACATCAACCGGTTCGATGGCGCTTTATATGCTCGTGCTTATAGCGCTTATCAATACGATCATCTCGCTTTACTACTATCTCCTCGTGGTGAAAGCCATCTGGATTAAGCCCGGTGATGCTAAGGTTGAAGCATTCAGAAGTTCAACAGGCGAAAGAATCGCTATTTGGTTATGTGTTGCAGGCATCGTATTCTTCGGCCTTGTTCCTTACATCTACGATTACTGCTACGATGCAGTCAAAACAGCTTACGGGCTTTTGATTTGATAGTTTAAATAAAATAAATGATATGGATGCGCATTGCTAAAAAGCGATGCGCATCTTTTTTTAAAAATGTTGCAAATGTTATAAAAATTGATGTTTTGCAAAAAAAAGGTATTGCAAAACATCTTTTTGTGTTTGTATTTGTTGAATGAATAAGTTAATTTTGTGAATACAAGACAGAGGCAGCGGATTTCTCTTCTCTTTTGCGAATCATTATGATGGAGTTAGTTGCTAATTCTATATCAATATCAAACGTGAAAAACTCATTTAAGCTGTCCCATTAAAGTAAAAGAAATTACAAACCCGTTATAAACACAAAGTCATGAGTTATCTTAAATTTGACAAGAACCTTATGATCAATCTGGAGCAGAGCCTGCCGAAGGAGATGCTCCGCACCAACAAATCGGGCGCGTATCATTGCACCACCATCGTAGGTTGCAATACGCGTAAGCAGCACGGACTGCTCGTAATCCCGATTCCGGAGATGGATGACAAGGCTCATGTCCTTCTTTCGTCGCTCGATGAATCGGTAATCCAGCACGGCGCGCCCTTCAATTTGGGGCTTCATCAGTATGGCGACAATATATTCAGCCCGAATGGACATAAGTATATCCGTGAATTCAACTGCGAGAGTGTGCCTGTAATGACCTATCGTGTAGGTGGGGTCATACTTACAAAAGAGAAGGTGTTCATCTCTCACGAGAACCGTATCCTCATCAAATATACTCTTGTTGAGGCTCATTCCGATACATTCCTTCGTTTCAAACCCTTCCTTGCTTTCAGAAATGCCAATGACCTTTGCGTGGAGAATGGCGTAATCAACAAGGAGATAAAACCTGTGGAAAATGGTATCGCAACCTGTCTTTACGAAGGTTATCCGGAGCTTTACATGCAGTTTAATAAACCTGTGGAATGGATTGACGACGGCCACTGGTATAACGGTATAGAGTATGTAAAGGATAAGGTGCGTGGCATTCCTTATAAAGAGGATCTCTGGGTGCCGGGATATTTTGAACTTCCAATCAAGAAGGGAGAATCCATAATCTTCTCCGCATCTACATTTGAGACAGACCCCACAAAATTTGAAGAAACATACGCCAAAGAGCTTGAAACCCGTACATGCCGCACCAGCTTCTATAACTGTTTGAAAAATTCTGCAAAACAGTTCTATCTCAAGAAGCCGGATGGAATGTATATAATGGCCGGTTATCCATGGTATAATGTTCGTGCCCGTGATGAGGTGATGGCTTTGCCCGGCTGTACGCTTGCAATAAGCCATGAGGAAGATTACCATGAAATTCTCGGAACTTTCCTTAAGGCTCTGAGAAAATATATAGAGACAGGAGAGAAAGATGCCACCATTGGAGAGATTGACCTTCCCGATATACCTCTTTGGACAATCTGGGCAATTCAGCAGTATCGCCGAGAAAAAGATACCAAGATATGCCGTGAGAAATATGGAGAGGATGTGAAATATTTGGTTGAGGCTGTAAGAGGTGGAAGAGTAAAGAATCTTAATCTAAATCCTAACGGGCTTGTCAGCTCAGATGGTCAGAATACTCCTGTGACATGGCTATCCGCTTCAATCAACGGTAAACCCATTATTCCACGAACAGGATATATCCTCGAATTCAATGCCCTCTGGTATAATGCCGTGAAGTTCCTCAGTTCTCTGTTGGAGGATGATAAGGAAGCCGAGGAATATCGTAAAGAATTGGAAACCCTTTCAGAGACAATCAAGGAATCTTTCATAGACACATTCCTCAATGATTACGGTTATCTTTACGACTACGTGAATGGAAGTTATACCGATCTTGAAGTGCGTCCGAATATGGCTATTGCAATAGGTTTGGAATATTCGCCCCTCGATCGTCGTCAGCGAAAGAAAGTGCTCGACCTGTGTACACGAGAACTTCTCACGCCTAAGGGACTCCGTTCACTCTCTCCCAAGAGTTATGCATATAACCCAACATACGTCGGTGGTCCGATTGAACGGGAATATGCGGTTCATCAAGGTCCGGCCCGTCCATGGCTATTCGGATTCTATGCTGATGCCTACTTCAAGGTGTTTGGTGTGAGCGGTCTTTCGTTTATTGAACGCATGCTCATCGGATATGAAGATGAGATGACAGAAGGCTGCATTGGGTCGCTCTCCGAGATGTATGACGGCAATCCTCCTTTCACCGGTCGTGGAGCAGTGAGCACGGCAAAGAATGTTGGAGAAATATTGCGTACCTTGAAGAGTGTGAAAAAAATGAATAAACTTCTAACCGCTCAAACCGATTAAAGAATATGAAAGCATTAATGTTTGGATGGGAGTTTCCTCCTCATATTCTCGGGGGATTGGGAACTGCAAGCTACGGACTGACCAAAGGAATGTTCAATAACGGCGATATGGATATAACTTTTGTTATTCCCAAGCCGTATGGAGATGAAGAGAAAGGTTTTGCGCGCATCATAGGAGCCGGTAACACTCCGGTGGCCTGGCGGGATGTGAGCTGGGACTATGTGGAAAGCCGTATAGGGAAGGTGATGAATCCGCAACTTTATTTTGATTTGCGCGATCATATATATGCCGATTTCAATTATCTTAAACTGAACGATCTCGGCTGCATAGAATTTTCAGGAAAATACCCTGATAATATCCTTGAAGAGATTAACAACTATTCCATAGTAGCCGGTGTAATTGCCCGTACGGTTGATTTTGATATCATCCACTCTCATGACTGGTTGACTTATCCTGCGGGAATACATGCCAAGAATGTGACAGGCAAGCCATTGGTGATCCATGTTCATGCTTCGGAATTTGACCGCTCCCGTGGCAAGCCTAACCCTACGGTATTTGCCATAGAAAAAGATGGAATGATGAATGCCGATCACATCATTACGGTTTCCGAGCTTACACGACGCACTGTAATTGATAAATATGGTATTGACCCGGCAAAGGTCACTACAGTCCATAATGCAGTGATACCTTTGAGCGATGAGCTTCTTAATCTTGAAAAGCGCGAAAGCAAGGACAAAGTGATAACCTTCTTAGGACGCATCACCATGCAGAAAGGTCCGGAATATTTTGTTGAGGCCGCCGCAAAGGTGCTCCAGAAGAATAAGAATGTACGCTTTGTTATGGCCGGTGGTGGCGATATGGAGGCGGCCATGATCAAGCTTGCCGCAAAACGCGGCATTGCCGACCGGTTCCATTTCACAGGCTTCCTTCGCGGCAAAGAGGTGTATCAGATGTTCCGCGACTCGGATGTATATGTCATGCCCTCGGTTTCCGAACCATTCGGTATCTCTCCTCTCGAGGCAATGGAGATGGGTGTGCCCTCAATCATCTCCAAACAGAGCGGATGTGCGGAGATTCTTGAAAATGTAATCAAGACCGACTACTGGGATATAGATGCAATGGCCGATGCCATGCACGCACTAATCTCTTATCCTGCGCTTCATAACACTTTGCGCGACCGGGGAATTGAAGAAATTCATCAGATCACGTGGGAGAAAGCCGGAAAGAAAGTTATCGACATATACAAGGATGTGATTGCTTCGAGAAAATAAATTATTACATGGTCGCTTTAGATCATTAATCCGACCTTAAAAAAGAAACCCAATAAAGAAATTTAGAATATGAAATCAGTTTGTTTCTATTTCACGATACATCAGCCATACCGTCTGAAACGCTACCGTTTCTTTGATATCGGTAACGACCACTACTATTATGATGATTTTGCGGATGATGAAATCATCACACGCCTGGCCAATAATTCTTATATGCCGATGGCCGATACTCTTCTTGACATTATCAAGAAGACAAACGGAGCTTTCAAATGCTCAATCTGTATATCCGGCACAGCAATAGAGCAGCTCCAGATGTATGTTCCGGAATTCATCGATAAGTTGCGCCAGCTTGCCGATACGGGTTGTGTGGAATTCCTTTCCGGCACTTACGCTCATTCCCTCGCATCGCTTGAAGATCCTGAAGAGTTCTTGAGAGAGGTGAAGATGCACGACGACCTCATCCATACCCTTTTCGGCAAACGTCCCACTGTGTTTGCCAATACAGAGCTTATCTATGATGACGATATAGCTCTCCTGATAAAGAGTATGGGCTTCCATACAGCCGTTACTGATGGAGCTAAACATATCCTTGGTTGGAAATCTCCCAACTATGTATATAGCGCAGCCACCGCTCCCGATTTGAAGTTGCTCCTCACCAACGACAAGCTTGCAGAGGATATCTCTCGTAACTTCAATAATCCCGAATGGGATGAGTATCCGCTCACTGCTGATAAATATATCCATTGGATAGCATCTCTTCCGGAAGAGGAACAGGTGATAAATCTTTACCTGAGCATGGATACCTTCGGTTCGTTCCTTCCTGCATATACAGGCATCTTTGAATTTATGAAGGCTCTTCCTGATTTTGGCAAGGAGAGTGGGGTAGAGTTTACCACTCCTTCAGATGTTGTTGCAAAACTTAAGCCCGTAGGGGAGCTTTCAGTTCCATATCCTATCTCGGATATTGATGAGGCTCGCGATGTGTCGGCATGGAAGGGTAATGAGCTCCAGAGAGAGGCCCTGAATAAACTTTATGGAGTGGCAGAGCGCGTGAGCATGTGTACCGACCGCCGTTTGAAACAGGATTGGGAATACTTGCAGAGCAGCGACCACTTCTATTACATGAGTACAAAAAATATGGCTGATGGAGCTGATCATGCCGCTTTCAGTCCATACGAATCGCCATTTGCCGCATTCACTAACTATATGAATGTCCTTGCTGATTTCCTTGTAAGGGTTCAGGAGCAATTCCCCGAGAATATCGACAACGAAGAGTTGAATTCCCTTCTGCTAACAATACGTAATCAGGCATCGGAGATTGAATCCCTGAAAAAGGAGATCAAGTCGGTTCGCACAAACATAGAAAACTCCGACGAGAAAGAGTTGGTAATTGTAAAAAAGGAGGTAGTTGAAGACGCTCCCAAAAAGAAAACAACCCGCAAACCCGCTGCCAAGAAAACAGTAGATAAGAAAGAGGAAGCCCCCAAGAAGAGAGCAACTCGGAAAACTTCTAAAAAGGATTGAAATTGTTTAGAAAATGAGGGTGTGTCATAACGGCCCGTCTGGGTCGTTGGTTGAGATTTCAGCTTCGGTC
>CAMWIH010000101.1 GCA_947174305.1 uncultured Porphyromonadaceae bacterium
ATCGTCTTGATTTCAATACACCCCT
Source organism: uncultured Porphyromonadaceae bacterium (assembly GCA_947174305.1). GTDB lineage: Bacteria > Bacteroidota > Bacteroidia > Bacteroidales > Muribaculaceae > Lepagella. The sequence continues at coordinate 26 of CAMWIH010000101.1, forward strand.
TGCACCCGGAGACAAACCTTCACCCGGAGAGAAACCTCTTTCAGCTTTCGCCAAGACTTTTTCGGCTTCCGAGAAGCCTATGTGGAGCTTCTGGAAAAAAGATGTAACGATCTCTTTGGTTAAGGAGATAAAGGAGAGGAATGGGGAAGCGGTGCTTAATCTCCTGCCGGGCGATGCCTCCAAGATGATAGACTGGAAATTGGTGAAGAATTTTGCAAAAGTTTGGAAGGTGGATTTCAAGGAGCTTCTCGATGGGGGAGGCTGGAAAACTCCTACGGCCAACCGGCTGAAGGAATTGCGGGGTCATCTGCTTCGTGAAATTATTACGCGGCGGCTGGAATCGCCCCGCGATCTGCTCACTCTTGACACAGATCTTCTCCTCCCTCTCGGCACTCCTGATTATCCCGACCATATTGCCTTTTGCATGAAATGAGGAGGGGGTGTCTAAATCGGAACTAAACAAAATTCTGACAGCATTCTTGCCATCCCGGACAAAAGTAAGACGGTGTGCCAAATCTTCACAATTTGACACACCGTCTTTCTATTAGAGTTTAGCTTTAATTATCTTATCCTTTATAAGTGATAATTAAGAGGCTTTTAAGATTAAATAGCGGTTTATTTTACAGTTACCTTGGAAACTTTTCCGTTTGCAACCTTTACATATACACCAGCTTCCGGATTCTTCACTTCCACACCCTGGAGGTTGAAGTAGCGAGCATCTGAATCAGCTGCCTCAATGTTGGCGATACCGGCCTCGATATTATATGTAACCTCAAATTCGATTTGAATCTGCTGAGTCATATAAGCCATATCATCCTTGTAAAGATAGAAACTTCCTTGATGATACTCATCATCCACGGGGAAGGTGAATACATTTCCTTCCTTTATACCTTCCATTATTTGTTTCAACATATCGATTGGCGCCCATGCCATATCGTCATCATCTGCAGCGGTTGCGACAGCTTTTGCCATCAAAGGATCATTGTTCACGTCGGGAGTATAGTCACCGTCTGTAAGTCCAATAAGACCTGTCCAGCCTTCAGGAATTGCAATAGTAACGGTAACTTCTTCTTTATCACATTCACCGGAGATTTTGATGGTATATACACCCTGATCGTCGCCCTGTGTTAATTTAAGAGCCTCGCAGTTGCTGCTCAATTTAACATCGAATGTTTCGGGGAACGTGGGTATCTCAGGTTCAGGAGTATCGATCTTCTCAATTTCAGCGGCAACCTGAATCATCCTGAAGTATGCCATCTCACCCTTGTAAAGGAACATATAGCCATACTGGATTCTTTCACCGACCTTGAAAGTAAGAGAATTTCCTTCCTTAATAACGGGCATTTCCTCCTGAAGCTCTTCAACAGATATCCACATGCCATCTTCTTCAGCCTCTGCCAAAGCGCGAACACGCCAGGGACTTGGGCCATCGGGATTCTCACCCGACATATCTGCCAGATTGAATCCGTAGAATCCATCCCATCCTTCGGGAGTTTCCAAAGTCACGGTGATGGTTTCTTCCTCTGATTCACCGGAGATAGAGATCATATAATCCTCATCTTCACCATCCTGAGATATATCGGTAACGTTCGGGTCGCTTACTGCTACAATGAACTCTTCGGGGAAAGTAGGTTTAACCTCTACAGTGGCTTTCTCAGCCTGGAAGTCAACAGAGATTTCATTAGCCATGTCAACATTTTCACCTTTATAAAGGTAAAGTTTTCCGCTGTGTTCCTCACCATCTACGGGGAATTCAAAGGAATTGGTTTTCTTGAAGCCATATTGAAGCATCACATCTACAGGTGTCCAATTAGCCTCAGCAGCGGCTTTTCTCTTTACGGAGAGGTTTGAGTACTCAGTGTCCTCGGTATAATCGCTGTCTGACATACCTATGAAGCCATCCCAGCCTTCGGGGACTGTTACTTCAACAGTAGCCTTATCTTCTGCGCAGGATCCAGAAATTGTGATTCTGTAACCTTCATCCTCTTCTTCCTTTTCAATCGTCAGGGTCTCGGAGCTTACCGCTACCTCGAATGTCTCGGGGAAGACAGGATCCTTAGAGTATTCAATAGGAGCCATATAGAAATACTCTCTGTTGTTACTTGTATATGCCATTACCACTCCGGTGACATCGTAAGTGCCGGCAGCCATTTCGGGAGCACCGAAAGGATTCTGGAACTGATAAGTCTCACCCTCAGCTGTTACACCATTAACTTGTGATGTTCCAGCCGGAGTAGGTGTGGTGAAGGTTACATTTTTCAGCACCACCACTAAGTTAGCCATCTCCTTATCAATGGATGTTACCTCAGGATAGGTCACTTCCACTGTGTCAGTGGGCGCCTCAAGCGTACCGCTGAATGCTTGCTGGGCGTCAGTGGTGGCTATCCATCCGGCAGGAATGATGCTTCCTTTCGTGTAAACAGATTTTTCTTGCGCTGCATTTTTAGCTGCATCTATGATCTGCGCCCCTCTTTCTTCCTTATCCATCACATATAATTTATTGCCAGGGGATACATAATAGACGGTAAGAGGAATATTCACTTTAACCTGGTCGTTGGTAGCGGGCGCAAGCTCATACATTTGGGCAATTGAATTGGCAACGGGATAGACTGTAAGTTCATAGCTGGCCTTCCCTGCTGCATAATCATCATTGCCTTCAGTAGTGGCTGTGATATAAGTCGTTCCTTTACTTAAGAGAGTAACTTCGCCATCCTCATTTACAGTGGCTACAGCCTCGTCAGAGCTTGTCCATGTAATAGGAAGGTCATTGGGGTTGGAAAGGACAGGTGCAGTGAAAGTTTCACCCATAAACCCATCGGCAGTTTTGCTATCGAATGCAAGACCGCATTCCTCTTTGCCCCCCAAATCGGGAGTGTAGGTAACTTCAATCTTATGGATGTAACGCGGATAATAATTGTTAGTCCAGTCAAATTTCACTGTTTCAACTCCGCTCTCATCACTCCAGGAAAAATAAACATAATTAGATTGGATTTCCGTAGGTTCATCAGCAAGAGTGCCTGCAGAAACAGACAACTTCAGATTGTTAGCGCTCGTTCCGGAGATATACAATTTGACATTTTCTATTGTGCCTCCCGGAACTTTCAATTCAATTTCAGGATGCATGGCAGCCGAGAAATTTGAATAAGCGCAAAGACCATTATTGAGTCCTCCTGCATTAATCAGTGCCCATCCCAAGCCCGGGGCACTATCTGAGAATTTTAACTCGACTCCATCTTCTGTAATGGGTACCTCCTGTGCAAAAGTCAGATTTGCCTGAGTTGTGGTAGTGAATCGTGTGAGTCCGTATAAATCTTTGTCTCCTTCGAAATTCACTGTCAACTCATTGGCCCAGGACGCAGTCGCGGTTAGCGCGACGGTCGCGAGTGATAGTAAAAGTTTCTTCATTTGGTTTAATATTATGGTTAATAACTCATTTGTCAAATCAGGAAGGGTGTAATTTTAAGCAGATTAATCAACTTTCTTCAGTAGCAGATCAGTTTGAGAAGTTTCATAGCTAACACCTCTTCATTTCATAGCTAACAATATCTCTGACGGCCTTTGAAATATGCCTTAACATATCATAAGAAATATTGATGTGCCAAAATTATATAAAATATTCTGAAAATACCAATATTTTATAGAAAATTTCTCAAAATAGTAGAAATTTTCTTTCCGTACCGAGATTTTGAAGTCCTTTTTTAATTTTCTCTGGCGTTTTTATCCCCTTTGTAATTGGATTAAGAAAGAATTTAAGGAATTGAACTGCTCTGAGATTGGATTAAGAAATGAATTTAAGGGGATCGCGGATCTTTTTAATCGCGTGGCGATTATTTGCGCGGATTAACGCGGATCTTTATTATAGCCTTCCAAGTATATCGCAATTGTGTGGATCCATGTATGCTGAAATTGTAAGCTTCCAAGTATATCGCGGCTTTCACGGCATAATTGCCGTGAAAGGTTGCGGATCTGAGCCGATGACCGCGGACTGCGATCATCCGCGCCCTATCCGCGCCCCATCCGCGGTTAATGTTGGAACCAACATATCCGCGATACCTGAACATCTATAAAATCAATCCCTGCAAATCCATAATCTAAATCCAATAAAACTCCATGACGACGATTGCCTCATCTTCGGTATAATTGGATTAAGAAAGAATTTAAGGGATTTAACTGCTCTGCAATTGTATTAAAAAAGAATTTAAGGGGATGAACTGCTTTAATTGGATTAAGAAATGAATTTAAGGGGATCGCGGATCTTTTTTAATCGCGTGGCGATTATTTGCGCGGATTAACGCGGATCTTGATTGTGGCGATACTTAAAAAACGGCCGCCTCCGCGGGAGCGGAAACGGCTGTCTTCAGGAATCTATTTAAAAAACCAATTAAGTGGATTGATCAGAAGGCTGCGATGCAGAGGTTGGTGAGCCATATCCAGAGGGGACAGAATCCGATGAAGAGAATCACGGAAAGTGTCAGCGAGGATGTACCGGTTGCAACGTAAGTGTCGTATTCGTCGGCGATGATGATGCCGGAGAATGCCGGCGGAAGGGCGGCTGCAACAACAAGCATCTTAAGGTTCAACGGATCCATCTTGAAGAGGAGACCGAGGGCAAGGATGACAGCCGGCATAAGGATCATCTTCATGATCGAGCCGAGCACAGCCTGCCAGTTGATCTGAATCTTGATAGCCGAAAGGGTGATACCGGCAGAGAACACTGCCATTGATGCATTGGCCTTGGCTATAAGGTCGAATGAAGGTGAAAGTTCCTTAGGCCATGGAATTCCAACGAGAACCCACACTACGGCGAGGATAGGAGCCCAGGCTACAGGCTGCGCCAGGGCGTGGAGCACAGGCTTCCAGGCGCTCTCCTTCTTGGTTGAACCGGGATTCTGCTTCTCGAGGGAGGCATTCATGAGCGAAAGGCCCACCGGAATACCGATTGCATTGACAACTATACCGACGATCGCCACCACGAGTGCTACAGAGGGTGAGGTTCCGAATATCGGTTCGAGCACGGCAAAGCCGAGGAATCCGATTGTAGGAGAACCGCTGATCAATGCAGAGACTGCGGCATCAGCACCGGTATTTTTCTTAAAGCAGTATCTGAAAACGAAATAAACTGCCATGAACACAGCCATGATGCCGACGGCTGAAACTATCGTGAGCTTTATATCCTTAGCGAGATCTTCTCTTGAGGCCTGCACTATGGATACGAACAATGCCGCAGGAAGGGCGAAGTCGAGCACGACTTTATTGAACTTCTTGGAGTCAGCACCCGTGAATGCTCCCTTCTTGCCGGCGATGAAACCGGCGAGCATGACCACGATGATCGGCACTATGGCATATAGAATTACATGAGAAATACCCATAATTTTTTCTTTTTTGGGGATAGGCGGGATAGGCGGGATGGGCAGAATAGGCGAGATAGGCTCTATGCCTATACTGCCTAATCAGCCTAAAATGCCTATGTTGCCTATCCGGATTAAACCGTATAGTCAATAAGTGGAGTGGGGTTCAGATATCCTATGTGACCGGATTCCTTGCCGGCGTCGGCGGCAAGCTGAACATCTATGATAGAGGGTCTCTTTGAGGCAATTGCTGTCTCAAGGGCTTTCTTGAGGTCGTCAACATTATCTACATAATAACTGTCGGCACCGAATGCCTTTCCGAGCAGGTCGTAACGGGCGTGTATGTCGAGAGTGGTTGGAGCCGGAGCATCACCGCCACCGGGGTTGACACCGATACCGTTATAGATACCACCGTTGTTGAAGATCACCACTGTTACGGGGAGCTTGTAGCGGCAGGCTGTTGCGAAATCCATTCCTGAGAAACCGAAAGCAGAGTCACCTTCTACGGCGACCACGCTCTTTCCGGTAGCAACCGCGGCACCGATCATTGAGCCCATGCCCATGCCCATGATTGACCATGTGGCGCAATCAACACGATGGCGGGGGAGGAACATATCCACTGCATCGCGGGTGTCGTCAAGAGTGTTGGCACCCTCATTGATAAGTATGACATCGGGATTAGCCTCGAGAACCGGTTTCACTGCCGAAAGGGCGCTCCAGTGGGTCATTGGAGAAACTTTTGCAGCATCGGCGAGACGTGCCTGGAACTTGGCATTCTTTGCGGCGCTCTCTTTCTGCAATGCAGGAATCCAAGCGGGGTCGGTTGACATTGTCTTACCCTTCAATGCGGCAAGGATGCAATCGAGCGATTCATTGATATCACCCACCACCGGCGCGGCTATAGGCACATTGCGGTCGATCTCTTCCGGTTCAACATCGAGCTGGATGAACTTGCCGTTGGGGTTCCATTTCCCTTTGCCGAATGAGAGCATCCAGTTGATACGGGCACCGATCACCATCACCACGTCGGCCTCCTCCATAATGGTGGAGCGGCAGGAGAGGGCGCTCAGCTCGCCATTATCGGGAAGCAAGCCCTTGGCCATAGACATTGAGAGGTAGGGAATCTTATATGTCTCGACAAGCTCCTTGATTTTGTCGTCGGCCTGTGCGTAAGCAGCGCCCTTGCCGAGAAGGATTGCCGGTTTCTTTGCAGAGAGGAGCAATTCCACGGCTTTGTCAACGGAAGCCTTGTTGGGGACAACCGGAGCTGCCGGGTCAACCGGAGTGAAGAACAATTTCTCAGCTTCGGCGGCATCCATCACTTCCCCGAGAGCCGGCGTTGTCATATCGATATATACACCTCCGGGGCGACCGCTCACGGCGGCACGGTATGCCCTTGCCACAGCAGCCGGGATATCCTTGGCATGGCTGCAACGGAAGGCGGCCTTGACGAGAGGACGCGCGGTATTGAGCTGGTCGAGCTGTTCATAGGTGCCCATATTCATATCCACCATCTGAGGATCGCTCGCACCGGAAATCTGAATCATCGGGTAACAGTTGACAGTGGCATTGGCTGTGGCTGTCAAGCCGTTCATGAAACCGAGTGAAGAGACGGTGAGAAGCACTCCCGGTGTCTTTGTGAGGTATCCGTGGGTTGCGGCGGCCATACCGGCCTGCTGTTCGAAACGGAAACCATAGAAGTTCATTCCTATCTTCTGCATGGCGTAGGCGGCTTCCGTGACAGGTATGCCGACGAGGCCATAGACATCATTTATCCCCAATCTTTTAAGTGACTGGGCCAATATATACATTCCCGTTACCTGCTCCGGAAATTCCGGGGCTGCGGGTTTATTTGCGTTTTCCATAATCTTTCTTTTAAGTTTATAGGGGTTATAAGGTTATAGGGTTATAAGTATATAAGAAGGTTATAGGGTCATAAGATGGTTATAACCCTATAACCTTATAAGTGATTCGATTTTACATTTTGCCGTCGGCAAGCGGTTTTGTAGTACCGTTCTTTGCAAACTCAGCCATCTGTTCCTGAGTGTAACCGAGAGATGCAAGAACCTCTTCAGTGTTCTGACCGAGGGCAGGTGCCGGGCCGTAGGTGGGCTGATAGTTGGACATTGTGAAAGGACATCCGACTGTCACGAACTCACCGATTTCACCACCCTGATTGATACGTACGAGAGTGTTGCCATCATAGAGAGACTCATCGCTCATGATCTCCTTGGTAGAGAGCACCGGACCGACAGGAACACCTGCCTTGCCAAGGATTTCAGTAACCTCGAATTTGGTTTTGTCGGCTGTCCATTCACCGATACGTTTGTAAATTTCCTGTTTGTGACGGTCGCGTGCATCTGCGGTGTTGAAGTCGGGGTTGGTGAGCCAATCGGTGAAACCGGTTGCCTGGCAGAAGAGCTCGAAGTCTTTTTCACCACGCTGAAGGATCACATATACATAATTATTGGCATCAACAGCAGAATCCATATCGCCTGCAGGCTTGCACTTATAAGTCCAACCGAGAACGCCACCGCCTTCGATGTTTCCGGCGCGGGGCACGCAGTCACCGAACTTGCCGTTAGGATACTGCGGGAACTGAGTAAGGTATCCGATTTTGTCGAGCGTGAGCTGGTCACGTGTCTTGATACGGCAGAGGTTAAGGCAGGCATTGTGCATTGACTGATATACGTAAACTCCTTCGCCTGTCTTTTCACGCTGACAGAGGGCGGCAAGTAGGCCGATCAGAAGGTGCATACCGGTGTTTGAGTCACCAAGTGCGGCTCCCGACTGAGTAGGGATGTTATAGTCGCCGTCGAACCATCCTGTGGTTGAAGCAGCGGCCGCCGTAACCTGTGCGATAGGTTCGTATGCTTTAAGGTTTGCGTATTTTGAAGATACGGGGAAACCCTTGATTGTTCCGTAGATACATTTAGGGTTGAGTTTGTGAACTTCCTCCCAAGAGAAGCCGAGCTTATCCATTGCCCCGGGGTGGAGGTTTTCAACGAAGATATCAGCTTCCTTTATAAGCTTGGTAAGAATCTCTTTTCCATCGGGAGTCTTGGCATCGAGTGTCAGAGACTTTTTGTCAGAATTCAATTGAAGATAGTAGTAGGAAGGAAGATCGGGGTTGAACTGAAGTTCTTTACGTGTGGCATCGCCCACACCCGGACGTTCGATCTTGATTACATCTGCTCCAAGCCACGCGAGCATTTGAGTACATGAAGGACCTGACTGGACTTCTGTGAAGTCAACAACTTTAATTCCACTTAATGGTGCTGTGTTCATAATATTAAAAGGTTTTAAAAATTGGGTTATATTTCGCGACTCTTTTCGCGACCGAGCGGCCTGAGAGATGATCAGGGACTCACTTCTAACTGCAGGAAATAAAAGATTTAAAACTGCAGGAAATAAAAGATTTATGCCTGTAAGATAAGGAGGTTGTCGTTTATTAAAGTCTTCGGAATTATAACAAAACAAATCGGGGAAATGTTAGATTGCATTCTCCCCGATTTAACAGTTTTTAACAGATGGCCATTCCATGGCGATGGCTGAAGCTCATTTCAATGTCATGCTCCTTGAGCGGGCAAAAGCACCGGTGATGAGGGCTGTGACCACCCCGATTATCAGGAGAGGCACCAAAGTGATGAGGATATCGGCAGGATCGACGGCAACGGGATATGACTGCACCACCAACGACTGCGGGTCGCCTTGCAGTTTGATGAGTCCGTAATGCTGCTGGAGCAGGGAGAGGATAATGCCCAAGGCAATTCCGCTAAGTCCGCCTACGGCTGTAACAAACAGGCTCTCCCAGCGGAATATTGATGCAATCCTCCTTCCCGACATGCCCAAAGCCTTCAGGGTGGACATTGACGGCTGCTTCTCGATCACAAGCATGGAGAGGGAAGAGATGATATTGAACGATGCTATCAGCAAAATGAAGAAAAGCAGGAGGAAAGTGACCCATTTTTCAATGGAGATCATGCGGAAATTCATCTCCTGCTGCTGCAAGCGGTCCTTCACTATATAGTTTGCGACGGGGTTGCCGGCAGAGCCTTTCGGATTAAGGCGGCCACTTATCGCTTCAGCCAATCGGGAAGGGTCGGTTCCCGGTTGGCCCTTTACCTCGATAGCGGAAGCTTCAAGGTCGTATTGCAGGAGGTCGCGCGCCACATCGAGGTCAACGATAACCCTGTTGTCGTCAAATTCCGACTGATTTGAACGATACACTCCCGTAACCAATACGGAATCCCTCAAGAAGGAGGCCGCGGGATTGGCCAGGTTCACGCGCCCCTCCCTTCGGGGGGTGAAGAGAAGGATGCGGCTTCCGGGGTTGGCTCCGAGACGCGAGGCAGTGCCGACGGCTATGACTGAAGGGGAGGGTTCGGAATAGTCGGAGTCATCGGAATTATTAGAGTTATCGGATGTATCGGAGACAGCGGAGGGGGGTAGCTTGTCAATCAAAAGGGAATTGAGGGCAGTGACGGAAGCATATCCCTCCATGTCGGTCCCCTTGAGGGAGACCGGCGTTTCGCGGCCGCTATAGATGGCGAGTGCATTCTCGAGGATGGTAGGGATCGCCTTCTCCACCCCGGGAATCCGGGCTATGACCGCGGCGAGGGAGTCGCCGTTGGCAAACACCTTCCCTTTGGCGGGGGTGACCATCACGTCGGGAGTGAGCGTATCAATCCTGTCGGCGATCACCGACTTGAAGCCGTTGAACACCGACAGGACGCAAATAATGGCCGCTGTTGCAACCGCGATGCCGCAGATGGACACCACCGAAATCGCACCGACAGCGCTATGTGATTTCTTGGCGCACAGATAGCGCCAGGCTATCCGTGCGGAAAGGGGAAATTTCATTGTGCAAGAAGACGGTCGATATTATCGATATAGTCGAGAGAGTCGTCGAGATAGAACTGAAGGTCGGGACATTTGCGCAGCACCTGCTTCACGGCCTGGGCGAGCTCGTAACGGACGGTCTTCGACTGTTTCTTTATATTTTCAAGTATGTCGTTTGATTTTTCGGGCGGGAAGATGCTCAGATATGCCTTGGCGATGCTGAGGTCGGGCGATACGCGCACTGCGCTCACGGATACAAGAACATTTCCCATTGCCGCTGTCTGGCGACGAAATATTTCACTAAGCTCCTTCTGGATCAGACGGGCTATCTTGGCT
>CAMWIH010000102.1 GCA_947174305.1 uncultured Porphyromonadaceae bacterium
TTGAGCAATAATCTTACGGAAATCCAGACTTCAGCTTTCCAGAATACAGGGTTAAAGGAGATTGAGATTCCTTATAAGGTAAGTTCAATTGCCAAGGATGCTTTCCGCGGCTGTCAGCAGTTGGAGAAGGTGATTCTGCCCGCTTCGCTTACCAAGGCCGGCTCATACGCTTTTGGCGAGTGTCCGGCTATCACGCAGGTGTATTCCCTCAATACCACTCCTCCTGTTATCGAGTCCTCCACTTTCGACACGAAGGTTGAGGAGAAGGCTTCGCTCCATGTGAAGAAGGGATCGATGGTGCATTACTGGCTTGATCCCGTGTGGAAGGAATTCAAGAATATGAATGAGGATCTCCTTTGCCTCGAGGCTATCCCGGCGGCAACGTATGGTGACGGGGAGATCGACCTCGCCCAGTATGCCCCCGAGGGTGTGAAGCTTCGCTACGAGACCTCAAATTCCGACGTGGTTGAAATCAATGGAAACATGATGCGCATCGTCGGTGCCGGAGAGGCAACCGTGGGTGCCATTCTCGATGAAGAGCAGGGTACGCCCATGGAGCTTATGGGACAGATGAGGCAGTTTGTGGTTGATAAGGCTGACCTGGAGATTACGGTGGCAGAGATCGTGATTGAGGCCGGTCAACCGCTTCCTGATTTCTCTTACCTGTCGAAAGGATTGCAATATGATGACACCCTTGATGACATAGAGGAGCTTCCGGAGCCTGTATGTGATGTGGATGAGTATTCTCCGATGGGTGAGTATCCTGTCTATTTCACTGAAGGTAACGACCGCAACTATAACATAGCGACCAAGGAGTCGAAAGTCATAGTCGGCGCACCGTCGGGCGTAGAGAACGGAAGTGAGGAGATGATGGATAACGATTCGGAGGTTGAGGTATATACCCTCAACGGTATGTTCGTTTACAGAGGTCCCCGCAAAGAGGCTCAGCTCGAAAGAGGAGTGTATGTCGTAAGGCAAGGAAAAGTGACTGCAAAGATAATAGTGAAGTAAAATTACTTTAGATTTTGACTTGCAAATCCGGAGTCGGCACTAATGGTCGGCTCCGGATTTTTAATTTTATTCTTTTATTAAATTCTTCTTATGCCATTGCATTTCGGGTAGTCTCCGCATCCCCAGAATTCGCGCCCTTGACCCTCGCCGCGCTTTTGCATACGCTTGACCATTGTCTTGCCGCATACAGGACATTGCGGGGCATTTGCTTTTCCGGCTTGTATCCGACGCGCTTCGAGTCTTTCCACAGTCATATTTTCAGTGAACCCGCCTTGTTGCCTGAACTGTTCGAGAAGTGAACGTAGCTGTGCTTCCAACATTTTGTTAAGCCGCACGCAGAGTATCAACATTGCATTTGCTGTGATGTCGGCTGAACTGTTTTCTATCCATGGATCATATTTGCGTTTCTGAGCATGGATGTGCAAAGCGGCATCGTGCAATAGGCTATTGGAATATTTAGGCTCATCCAGCTCAATTTTCCACACAGCCTCCCGATCTCTCTGACCGATTGGCCACACTTCGGCTTTCCTGCGAAGGAGGAAGTTGAAGAAATCTCCCTGCAGCTCATCAATGCTGGCTCTTGCCACATCTATAAGCCTCATCTCTGTTTCGATTGACGTGGAGTGACGCGAAGTGCCTTCTGCAATGTTGGCCACACCGCTTCTGGCCGCCAACACCATCTGGTCGTAAAGCCGGCCGCATGGGTCGAGCTTGTAATCGACAAAGCGGTCGCAGAAGCTCTGGGTGCCTAATTGGACAATATTGGCCAGCACCCAGGATTTAAGCCAGAAATATGATTGGGAAAACTTGATGTCAACGCCCATAGCTTTTTTATTTCAAGATTTGACAAGATTTGACAAGATTAATCATGATGAAACATGGGGAAACATGAGGAATCATGGGGAAACATGATGAAGCATGATGAAACATGAGAAATCATGATGAAGCATGATGCGACATGAAAAATCATGATGCAGCATGATTAATCATGATTTGATTGCCAGATTAAACCTGTTCTCCTTTGAGGGTGGCGGAGGAGGCGGAGAGGATGCGGACGCGGATGAAGTCGCCGGGCTTGTTGTCGCCCCGGGGGAAGACCACGACCTTGTTCTGCGAGGTGCGGCCAAACATCTCCTCTTTGCTCCTTTTGGAGGTGCCTTCCACAAGCACTTCAAATTCCTTGCCGATGTCGCGACGATTGCTCTCAAGGGAAAGCTCATTCTGGAGGGCAATCATGCGGTTGAGCCTCTCTATCTTCACATCTTCCGGCACATTGTCGGGCATTGTCTTTGAGGCAAGAGTTCCGGGCCGTTCCGAATATTTGAACATGAAGGCTGAATCAAACCCAGCTTCGCGCATCAGGGAGAGAGTCTGCTGAAAATCCTCCTCCGATTCATTATGGAAGCCCGTGAACATATCAGTTGACAATCCGGCATCGGGAAGTATGCGCCTGATTGCCGCCACACGGTCGAGATACCACTCGCGGGTATATTTGCGGTTCATATCCTTCAGCACGCTGTTTGAGCCGCTCTGCACCGGGAGATGGATATGGCGCGCAAGGTTAGGGTGGCGGGCAATAGTGTGAAGTGTCTCATCGCTCATATCCTTCGGATGGGAGGTTGTGAAGCGAATGCGCATATCGGGAGCCGCCTCGGCCACCATGGCAAGGAGGGCCGGGAAGTCAACTTCGCGACCATCGTCATATATATAATGATAGCTGTTGACATTCTGACCTAACAGCGTGGCCTCACGGAATCCACGGGCCCGAAGGTCGGCCAATTCACGAAGGATAGACTCCGGTTCGCGCGAGCGTTCACGGCCACGGGTGTAAGGCACGATGCAGTAGGAGCAGAAATTGTTGCATCCCCTCATTATGGAGATGAATCCACCCACCCCGGCACCGATGCGCTTCGGCACTATGTCGCGGTAAGTTTCAGTCTCGGAGAGGACGGTATTTATGGCCGGCTGCCCTGTCTCGGCCGCGGCGATAAGGTTGGGAATGTCGAGGTAGGAATCGGGTCCTGCCACGAGATCCACACCATGCTTCTCTATAAGTTCATCCTTAAGGCGCTCCGCCATGCAACCGATCACACCTATTATTATATTGCGTCCTAATTTGCGGCGGAGGGCATTCCAGTAGGCGAGACGGGAATGAATCTTCTGCTCGGCGTTGTCGCGGATGGAGCAGGTATTAAGCAGCACGGCGGCCGCTTCCTCATCATTTTCCGTGGTGGAATATCCGGCCATCTCCATCATTGCCGCTACCACCTCAGAATCAGCCACATTCATCTGGCAGCCGTAGGTTTCAATGCGCACTTTCTTGGAATCTGCGCATTTTTTTTCATTATTTGGTAAAAAAAATGGTTCCATTTTGATGAATAATTGCAGAAATTAGCTATTTTTGTGCAAAATTACCATTTAAATCTAAACGTTACAAATGAGTATCCCATTTATTTCAGCTGAAGAGGCTGCAAGTTATATTAAAAACGGCGATAATGTGGCCTTCTCAGGTTTCACCGCCTCAGGTACTCCCAAAGTAGTAACTGGTGCCTTGGCAGCACGCGCAAAGGCACTCCATGAAAAAGGCGAGCCATTTAAGATTAATGTGTTTACAGGAGCCTCCACCAATGATCATGTTGACGGAGAACTGTCGCGTGCGGAAGCCATCAACATCCGCACACCGTATCAGAGCCACAAGGATGCAAGGAATCTCCTCAACAAGGGAGAGATGAGCTATTTCGACGCTCACCTGAGCCATCTTTCTCAGGATCTCCGCTACGGCTTCTATGGCGACATCGATGTGGCAATCATCGAGGTAACAGAGATGAGCCCCAACGGTGAGCTTATCCTTGGCGCCGGCTTGGGAATGACACCTACAATCGCACAGTTGGCAAAGAAGGTGATAATAGAGTATTCCTCTTATTACCGCAATTCTTTCCGCGGATTCCATGACAACTACATTCCTCTGGATCCTCCTCACCGTCGTGAAATTCCGATTTACAAGCCCTCCGACCGTATCGGCAGCACAGTGCTGAAGGTTGACCCGAAAAAGATTATCGGCGTTGTGCCGTCAAACCTTTCCGAGAGCATCAAGCCTTTCACCGCACCCGATGAGTTGACCCAGCGTATCGGTGACAATATCACTCACTTCCTTGCCGAACAGCTCCGCAACGGTGAGATTCCCAAAGAATTCCTTCCTATCCAGAGCGGTGTGGGCAACGTTGCAAATGCAGTGCTTTACGGCTTGGGCGAGAACCCCGACATTCCGCAATTCGAGATGTACACAGAGGTTATCCAGGATGCCGTGATGACCCTGATGGAGGAGGGTAAATGTCGCTTCGCTTCAACTTGTGCGCTGACATTCTCCGACGACGCGATGCTCCGCTTCATGGATAACATCGATTTCTTCCGCGACAAAGTGCTGATGCGTCCCGGCGAGATTTCAAACAGCCCGGAGGTTGTGCGCCGACTGGGCCTTATTGCCATGAACACAGCTCTTGAGGCTGACATCTTCGGCAATGTGAACTCAACCCATGTGCTCGGCACGAAGATGATGAACGGTATCGGCGGATCGGCCGACTTCAGCCGCAATGCATACCTTTCGATCTTCTCTTGTCCTTCAATCCAGAAGGGTGGCAAGATCTCGACCATCGTTCCGATGGTATCGCATCTTGATCATAGCGAGCATTCTGTCAAGATCCTCGCTACAGAGCAGGGTGTTGCCGACCTTCGCGGCAAGGATCCGCGTCAGCGCGCACAGACCATCATCGAGAACTGCGTTCACCCGATGTATAAGGAGCTGATGTGGGATTACCTGAAGTTAGCTGAAAAGACCGGCGGTCACACTCCCCACACCCTGGGCGCGGCATTCGCTTTGCACCAGGCATTCCAGGAGAAGGGCGATATGCTACAGGCTGACTTTGCGAAATTTGCATAATTCTTTGAAGGAGATAAATTAAGATTGGCGATTAAAGGGGAAATCCCCTTTAATCGCCAATCTTAATTTATTAGGGAGAATCATGATGGAGCATGATGGAGCATGATGGAGCATGATGCAACATGATGCAACATGATGAAGCATGATGAAGCATGATGAAGCTTGATAGGGCTTCATCAGGCTGATGCTATCTTTGTGAGCTCGGTTTCGATTTTGCGTGCCAACGCGGCGTTGTCTTTGATGAAATTGGAGAGAGAGAGTAGGGGATGTGGAGTGGCGTCGGCATTTTCCTTCACGTGCTTCTCGGAGGGAACTTCATTTTCAGTGAACATCTGGCAGTCGGCCACGAAGGTGAAGCAGTCTTCAAGAAGTTCGGGCCACTGGGTGAGATCGACCCTTGTCTGAAGGGAATCGAGACAGAGGCTGGTGGCAGAGGCCGCTTTCATAAGGCGATGCACAGCCGAAGACTCCGTGCGGTCGATGCTCAATCCGGAGGGCTTATAAATGTCGGCCATATCATCAATGGTGAAATCTGGGTTGAAACGTGGTTCCACCTTGTCACGTTTTGCCAGCGGGGTGGTGGCGGCATAACAGTATGCGAGGAAATTATTCAGGGTATGAAGCAATTGAGGGATTGACTTCATCAGCTTATCCTTCATGGCGGCTTCACGGAGCTGTCTTTGTTTCTCGATCTCGGCGGTGACATCGATTTCAGATTTCATCGAGCCCACGGCATTTAGGAAGAATCCGAGGATGGTCAATCCGCACATCACCTCAACGGCAGTCACGGCCTGGGCCCAACCATGGGCCGGAGTGTAATCGCCGAAGCCGAGGGTGGTTATGGTGACGATGCTATAATAGAGCCAGGAGCCGAAATCGGTTCCGGCGCCGTCGGGGATGCGAAACTGGCCGTCGGGGAGTGCCCAGTATATTAATGCAAACACGGGAGTCAAGCCTATGTATAGGCAAATCCATACGATAGGACGCACGTTAGAGATAACGTGGAAGAAATGGCGGATGCGGTCGGATAGTGTCATAGCAGAATTTTTTAATATTAATCTGTTATAACAACAAGTGAAATGGCGCGATTGTTGGAGGCGGATGGCTTTTGCGGCACAGCCGCTGGCGGAAACGGCTTCGCGAGGGTTTCACCAAAGCGGAGCTTTGGAACAGGACGGCTTCGCGAGAGTTTCACCAAAGCGGAGCTTTGGAACAGGACAGCTTCGCGAGGGTGGGAGGGATTGTTGGAGACGGATGGCTTTTGCGGCACAGCCGCTGGCGGAAACGGCTTCGCGAGGATTATTTTGGGGTTATGGTGAAGGTGATTGAGCCTCGGGTTTCGGCGGCTCCTTTTTTTGCTGACCAGCGGGCGGAGCGGGCGGCCTGTTCACAGGCGCGGCGTATGGAGGCATCGGGGGCTCCCGATGCTGTGGCTGAAATCACTTTCCCTTCTGCATCAATGACTACCGAGACTTTCACGGTGGTCTTGTGCCGGAGCGTCACGTTGGGAAGGGGACAGCCCTTGAATTCGCGGCCATTGGCGGTTCCGCTGATTCCTATACCGGTGCCTCCCGAACCATTACTGCCTGTCTTACCTCCCGGAGTGCCGTTTTTTCCGGAGAATTTGTTTGCCATAGCTGAAGAAATCTTTGACTGTTCCTCATCGGTGGCGGGAGGGTTGGTGGCCTTGACAGGTGATTCGGCTTTCTGTGTTATCTTCTTTTCAATCTGCGGTGCCGGCTTGGGATTATCACCCGGCTCCACAATCTTGGTGTTTTCTACCGGGGCCTTCACCGGTTCGCCCTGCTCAACGGGTGCAGGGGCATCGTGTTCGGTAGCATCCGGCTCACCCTGCGCCTTTAAGATTTCCGGCTCAATGAAGGTTTCCTCTTCATCCTCGGGGAGCATCATTTCGGGAGTGGAGACCTCCGCAAGTTCCATGCGCTGAAAACTCATCCCTCCCTTGAAAAGGAAGAGAAGAAGGATAAGCAGCGCAATGAAAGTCACGCCGGCCGCAATAGCCCTATCTTTATTTTCAGTAGTCACTTGATTTAAAAGCTGAATATAAATTGGATGAAGCAGGTATTATTTTTTTACACTCTTCGCCTTTGTGGCCAGCACCATTCGCATATTGTTGCGGGCGGCCATATCGAGAACATTCACCACCTGCCCGTAGTCAACCACAGAATCGGCATAGAGTGCCACCGCACGTGTGGAATCTGCCTGATGAATCATGGTGAGCTCGGCTGTGAGCTGATCAAGGGAAAGCTCACGCGGAGCAGTGTTGGCATCCACCACCGAATCATTACGATCCACCACGAGGTAATATTTGCTGTCGCTGTCAATATAGACCTCTGTGACCGGCTTTTCCGAAGTCTGCTCGCTGCTCTGCGGAAGATTTACGTCGATAGCCGCAGGGAAGATAATGGTGGAGGTCACCATAAAGAAAATGAGCAGAAGGAAGATGACATCAGTCATCGAGGACATAGAGAAAGTGTCAAGCGACTGGAAATTACGTTTAAGGGCCATATCCTATTATTTGGCGGGTTCGTTAAGAAGATCCATAAATTCCATGGTCTTGGTTTCAAGACCATTCATCACTCGGTTCACGCGGGCCACCAGATAATTGTATGCGAAAAGGGCCGCGATTCCAACCACGAGACCGGCCACGGTGGTAACGAGAGCCTGATAGATACCGCTTGAGAGCACTGTGATATCAGCCGATGTGCCGGCAGAAGCCAGGGAGAAGAAAGCCTGAATCATTCCGACCACGGTTCCGAGGAAGCCGAGCATCGGTGCGCCGGCGGCAGTGGTGGAGAGCCAGGGGAACCCCTTGCCGAGATTGGCCACCTCGATATTTCCGGTGTTTTCAATGGCCACAAGCACATCGTTCATGGGGCGGCCGATTCGGGTGAGCCCTTTCTGGATAAGTCGTGAGTAGGGTGTGTTGGTCTTCTTGCAGAGATTATTGGCCGATTCTATGTCGCCTTCGTGAACATAGTCGCGGATGCGGTTCATGAACTGGCGGTCATCTTTGGAAGCCCTTGAAATCACGATGGTGCGCTCAGTGAAGATATAGATAGTGACCACCAACAGGATTGCCAATGGAATCATTATATAACCACCGTCGATAACGAGCGACCAGAAATTGAGAGTTTGCATTTTATTGAGTTTATTGAGTTATAGGAGAAAGTATATTGGGTTTCGGGAGAGATGGAGTTAAATCAGTGGGAAGCTTACCGGATGCAATTCAGGTAACGCTTAATTGTTTCGTCGAGTCCCCAGTAGAGGCAGTCGGAAATCAAAGCGTGGCCGATGCTCACTTCATCGAGCCGGGGAAGGCGACGGTAAAGGAAATGAAGGTTATGGGTGTTGAGGTCATGACCGGCATTAAGGCCGATTCCTGAATCCACGGCCGCCTTTGCCGCCGGGATATATGGAGCAATTGCCTTGTCGGGATCGAGGGGGAAGAGGTCGGCGTATGGTTTTGTGTAAAGCTCCACGCGGTCGGCACCGAGCCGGGCGGCCTCCTTTACCTGAGCGGGATCGGGCTCGACGAACACCGAGGTGCGTATTCCGGCCGAGCGCAGGCGTTCGATGATGGGCGCGAGAAATTCAGCCTCCCCTTTCACGTCCCAGCCGGCGGAGGAGGTAATTGCATCGGGTGCGTCGGGCACCAGCGTCACCTGATCGGGGTTCACTTCAATCACAAGCTTCAGGAAATCGGGAGAGGGGTAGCCTTCGATGTTGAATTCAGTGTTGACAGCACGGCGGAGTTCATAGACATCTGCACGCGTTATATGCCTCTCATCGGGACGCGGATGAACAGTGATTCCTTGTGCGCCGGCCCGTTCACAGGCGAGAGCAAACTCCACCACATCGGGCACATTCTCCCCGCGCGCATTGCGAAGGGTGGCAACCTTATTGATATTTACACTTAATCTTGTCATTATTGAAAATTGGCATAATTTTTGTAACTTTGCGAAGTAGAGGGATTCAAAATGCTCTCTCCGATTGTTACAATTATAAATCAGATGCAAATTTAAGAAAAAAAAGAATATGATAAAAGCGAAAGACGTAATATCACGGATTCAACCGCTTCAAGAGTCGTTTGCCGGGGTGACGGTATCAGGGGAAATGCCCCTTGTTGACGTTTTGCCCCGCCTGCTCGACGCTCCGGGCCGTATTGTCGGTGTGGAGGAGGATGGGGAGCGCGTCGGCGTGATCGACCAGACTTCGCTTCTTGAGGGGTTGGGAAGGATGATACCGGCTCGCGACGACTCGAGCCTTGTCACTCTTGAATGTGCTCCGGCCGATTACAGCGCGTCGCGTATTTCACACGCTGTTGAGGATTCCGACGCACATATCGTTGACCTGTGGTCGTCGCCGGCGGAGAATGGGAAGATACGCGTCACATTGCGCGTGCGCCGTTCGGACCCTACGCCCACTGTGCATAACCTCGAGCGCTACGGTTATGATGTGGTAGAGGCTTCTGCCTCCGACTATCAGGATGCTGAAGTGGCGTGGGAGAGGTTGCTCGCGCTCAACACACTCCTTAATGTCTGAAATGTCTGACCCTGCACGGAATTAATCACCCCGTTTTTTATGGATACACTCGCCATCTTCGGAAATCATTACCAGCAAGGGCATTTCGCCGGCTTGCGAAATTTTTTCAATAATCTACCTCAGAAAGGATTCAAAGTATATATTGAGAAGGACTTTGCGCGCTATCTCACGTCGGTGGGGATAGATATGGGCGAGGTGACTGTGGTTGAGGATTTTCCGCGGGGTGTTGACTGTGTGGTGAGCATAGGGGGTGACGGAACTTTTCTGCAGGCGGCGCAATGGGTAGGTCGTCGGGAGACACCTATTTTAGGTGTGAATACCGGTCATTTAGGGTTTCTTGCAAGCTATTCTCTTGATGATACTGACGAGATGCTCAATGTGATGGCAGATAAACGGGGGAGGCTCGAAAGGCGCGCAGTGATTGAAGTGTCCTGTGATGCAATGCCTGATGATTTCTGGCCATACGCATTGAATGAGGTGGCGGTGTTGAAGGGTGATTCAGCCTCGATGGTGACTGTGAATGCGGAGATTGACGGCTATTTTCTTGCCGATTACATGAGCGATGGGCTTGTGGTTTCGACGCCTACCGGCTCCACTGCCTACAACCTCTCGTTGGGAGGGCCGATTCTCCAACCCACGCTCAGTTGCCTTGTGTTGTCGCCCATTGCCGCCCATTCCCTGACGATGCGTCCCCTGGTGGTGTCGGGAGATTCGCGAATAGTCCTTACCCCGAAATCGAGGGCGCGGGAGTGCAGGGTAAGTCTTGACGGAAGGTCGTTCCTTATCAATTCAGGTGATTCGTTAGTGCTTAAGGAGGCTCCTTTCAAAGTGTGCGTTGTGCGTCGGCCCGACGGCACTTTCTCCGGTCTTCTCAGAAACAAACTCGGCTGGGCCACTCGCCCTGAATGATAGAAAGGCAAGATAGAGAGGGATATGCAAAAGGCGGCTCGGATAATCTTATCCGAGCCGCCTTTTGCATATCCCTATCCTTATAACATTGTTGCTATCCGGT
>CAMWIH010000103.1 GCA_947174305.1 uncultured Porphyromonadaceae bacterium
GGGCATTATAGAATATATTTACATAAAAAAAGAAATAAAAGGGAAGTTATTTGACAATAAATTTTTATGTTAAAAAAAAATGTTATACATTTGTGTTATAAAACAGAGAAGGCCTATTGTTGCAAGGAAACATAAGTTGTTTTGACTTCTCTGTGATGTCAAAGCTATGTTAAGGAAAAGTACATTAGAACGAATAATCAGTGAGGATCTCTCCGAACTCTGGAACGCATTGAAACCGGAGGAGAAGAGGATTATCACCGATAATTTCAAGTATGAGCATTACAAGAAAAACCAGATTATTTATGCCGAGAACGACACTCCGGAAAATCTGTTTTGTCTCATTGAAGGAAAAGTAAAGATGTATAAAAGCGGAATTGGCGACCGTGTACAGATTCTGCGTCTTTATCGTCCGGTTCAATACTTCGGTTATAGGGCATATTTTGCAGGAGAAACTTATGTGTCGTCTGTTGCAGCCTTCGAGCCTTCTGTTTTAGGTGTTTTGCCAATGAAACTTGTGGATGAACTGATACGGAATAACAATGACCTTGCAATGTTCTTTATCCATGAACTTTCCCGCAATTTGGGAGGTTCGGATACCAAGATAATAAACCTGACTCAAAAGCACATAAGGGGACGTCTTGCAGAGTCTCTGTTGCTCCTTGCCGATAACTATGGTTATGAGGATGACGACATGACCCTGAAAATATATATGAGCCGTGAGGATTTGGCTAATCTGTCAAACATGACCACATCTAATGCAATCCGCACACTGGGCTCTTTCGTGAGCGACAAACTGATTCTGGTTGATGGTCGCCGCATTAAGATTATTGATGAACCAGGTCTTAGGAAAATATCAAAATTCGGCTAAACTGTTTTGAGTCACTTCCTGCAGAATGATTGATGATAAAACAGTAACGGTGCGAAATCATTTCGCACCGTTACTGTTTTATAATTCCGTCATGCTATATCTACTTCGGAGAACTGATTACCATCAGATTGCCGAGCGAATAATGCCACGCTCAGAGTGTGTGACAAAGTCAACTATCTCCTTACGGAATCTCGTGTCAGGCAATTTCTCCTCCACGAGTTTCACAGCATTTGTCACATTGAGGTCGCTTAGATAAATAATCTTGTAAATATCTGCAATCTCGCGGATCTCCTCATCAGAGAAACCATTTCTATGAAGTCCAATGGAATTAAGTCCTACGTATGATATCGGCTCTCTGGCGGCCTTCACAAATGGAGGAATATCCTTGTTTACCAGTGCGCCTCCTTGAAGCATAATGTTGCGTCCAAGGTGACAAAACTGATGCACAAGTGAGCCTCCGCCAATCACAGCACAGTCATCAACCACGACCTCACCGGCAAATTGAGCGGCATTCGAGACAATCACCCGGTTACCGATACGGCAATCGTGAGCCACGTGAACATAAGCCATAAGTAGGGTGTTCTCTCCTACCCTTGTCTCCCCTTTTGAGGCCGTGCCCCGGTTGATGGTGACACACTCACGGATTGTGGTGCCATTTCCTACGTATGCATACGTTTTCTCCCCGCGGAACTTTAAATCCTGAGGAATCGCCGAGACGACAGCTCCGGGAAATATGGTAACACCTTCTCCGATTCTTGCCCCCGGGAAAATCGTAACATTGCCGTAAATTACACAATTATCCCCAATCTCTACATCATCATGAATGGTGGTGAAGTCTCCGATATGGACATTCTTCCCTATCCTTGCTTCACTATTGACACTATAAAGATTTGCCATCTCTTATTTATTTTTTATTATCTGAGCCATAAACTCAGCTTCGCAGACAACTTTTTCTCCAACAAAAGCATAACCCTTCACCACCGCACATCCTCTTCTGATCTCTGTGGTGAGAGCCACATTCAGGAGAAGCGTGTTACCGGGCACGACCTTCTGGCGGAATTTTACATTATCTATCTTCAGGAAATATGTGGAATATTTCTCCGGATCTTCAAGGAAATTAAGCACGAGCACTCCTGCAGCCTGGGCCATTGCCTCCACTTGAAGCACACCGGGCATAACCGGCTCCTGAGGGAAATGTCCCTGGAAGAATGGTTCATTTACCGTTACGTTCTTCACGGCAACACAATGCTTCTTATCTATTTCAATGATTTTATCGATAAGAAGGAAGGGGTAACGGTGAGGAAGCAGTTTCTTGATTCCGTTAATGTCGATAAGCGGTGCCACATTAGGATTATACACCGGTGACTGGATCTCGGTATGCTTCACCTCCTTACGCATCATCCGCGTGAACTTGTTGTTGATAGTGTGGCCGGGACGGATTGCAACCACCCTACCCTTGATGGGCCTTCCGATAAGGGCGAAGTCTCCAATTATATCCATCAGCTTATGACGTGCAGGCTCATTATCCCATGCGAGTGGCTTGGGATTAATATAACCCAACTTCTCAAGGTTGAGGTGAGGAACCTTAACAATGTCACAGATTTCGTTTATCTTATCCTGTGATATCATCTGGTCATAAATTACTATCGCATTTTCAAGGTCACCTCCTTTTATAAGGTTATGCTCGAGAAGCGGCTGAATCTCCCTTACGAAAACGAATGTGCGTGCTTTGGCAACCTCGTTCTTAAATTCGGAAAGCTCGTCAAGAACGGCAAACTGGTTGGGAAGCACCGGTGAATTATATTCTACCATACACTCCACGCTGAACCCATCATCGGGATAGATGGTGAGCATGGATCCCGTTTCCTCATCTTTAAGCTGAATCTTCTCCTTTATTATATAGAAGTCCTTATCTGCATTCTGTTCTTTGAGACCGACTTTCTCTATTTCCTCCACATAACGGATTGCGCTGCCGTCCAATATTGGGAGTTCCGGACCATCAACCTCTATAAGACAGTTGTCTATTCCGGAAGCATATAAAGCCGCAAGAGCATGTTCCACAGTGCTGATCACAACACCGTTCTTGCCTAATACCGTGCCACGAGTGGTGTCAACCACATTTTCAGCCAATGCATCAATCACCGGTTCACCTTCAAGATCAACCCTCTTGAATTTATATCCAAAATTCTCAGAGGCCGGTTTGAAGGTTGCCGTTATTTCAAGACCGGAATGAAGGCCTTTTCCCGTGACAGTAAATTCGGAATTTAGAGTCAACTGATTCATATCTTTTTTATTTAATTGTTTGCTTTTAATAATTAGTGTTTGTTGAATAACTCTTCGAGCCGCTTCATATATACAAGGTTCTTTGCGAATTGACGGGCGTCGATGGCAGGATAACCTATGATACGCTTATGTGAACCCACAGTATTCGGTATCCCAGATTGTGCCCCGATCTCATTGAAATCACCAATCTTTATATGGCCGGCCACCCCAACCTGACCTCCAATCTGATTGTAATTTCCTATTCTCGAGCTTCCGGCAAATCCGGCCTGCGCGGCAACAACATTTGCCTCACCCATCTCCACATTGTGGGCAACCTGGATCAGATTGTCAAGCTTGGTTCCTTTTCCTATGCGTGTGCATCCGAAGGTAGCACGATCTATGGTGGTGTTGGCCCCTATCTCCACATCATCTTCCAATACCACCTTCCCGATCTGCGGAATCTTTTCGTATGTGCCATCAGCCTTCGGTGCAAAACCGAAACCGTCGGCCCCTATAACCGCTCCGGAGTGAATGCGACATCCCTTCCCTATCTCACATTCCTCATAGATGCGCACTCCGGCACGGATTTCACTTCCATCACCGATCGTGACATTATCACCGATGTAGGACTGCGGATAAATCTTTACGTTTTTCCCGAGTTTAACCCCCTTGCCGATATAAGCGAATGCTCCTATATATGCATCCTCAGGCACAACAACACCTTCGCTGATATGACATGGCTGTTCTATTCCTCTCGGACTCGGTTTCGAACTCTGCATTGCATTCAGCAAATCTGCCAAGGAAACGTACGGGTCTTCCACCCGTATAAGGGTCGCTTCAATAGCCTGTTCCGGCTCAAAATCATTTCTCACCAAAATCGCGGATGCTTTTGTTGAATAAACAAAGTGGGCATATTTAGGATTGGCCAAGAAAGTGATGTCGCCTTTTTTCGCCTCCTCTATCTTGGCAAAGCCGGTGATGGGCACTTCTGCGTTCCCTTCAACCTTACCTTTGACAAAAGAAGCAATGATTGATGGAGTTACTTCCATTGAATGAGGTGATTTTAAATATTTTCTTTGCAAATTTAGTCTTTTTTATTGAAATCCCCAATTTATTCAATATACTTTTTCGGATTCATTGCCCCCATTGCCCCACGTCCTATGTTTTGCAACATTATATTATAGAATTTGACTCAGATTTTGCAAAAGTTAGAATTAAATTTGCTATATTTGCACAAAATATTAACCTCTAAATTTTAGTGCAATGGAAATTTCACATATCGAGCACATCGGCATTGCAGTGCCCAACCTTGAAGAAGCAATCAAGTATTATGAAAATGTTCTCGGTTTAAAATGTTACAAACAGGAAGTGGTGGAAGACCAGAAGGTGACAACCGCTTTCTTTAAAGTCGGCGACACAAAGATCGAACTTCTCGAGCCGACATCACCCGAAAGCACCATCGCAAAATTCATCGAGAAGAATGGCGGCCGCGGTGGCATGCATCACCTTGCATTTGCTGTTGAAGACGGTGTGGCAAATGCCCTTGCAGAAGCTGAAGAGAAAGGCATCCGCCTGATCGACAAAGCACCTCGCAAAGGTGCCGACGGACTTCAGATCGCATTCCTTCACCCCAAATCCACAGAAGCTGTCCTCACGGAACTCTGCGAGGATCCCGCAAAGAAATAATTTTTCATAAATTCCATAATAATGTTTCCCTTTCCTCAAAAAGGGAAACATCCATTTTTATATGGAAATCAAATTATCGACTAAACTATATTGACAATGAGCAAGCAAGAGGAAAAAATCAGTGAGCTTATCGCCAAAAGAGCTGAAGCTCGTTTAGGTGGCGGAGAAAAAGCCATCATCAAACAGCACGAACGTGGCAAATATACAGCTCGCGAACGTATTGCAATGCTGCTTGACGAAGGCAGTTTTGAAGAGCTCGATATGTTTGTGACACACCGTTGCACAAACTTCGGCATGGAAAAGAAACATCCCCTTGGTGATGGTGTTGTGACCGGTTTCGGCACAATCGAAGGTCGCCTTGTTTATGTTTTCGCACAGGATTTCACCGTGCTCGGAGGTTCGCTCTCTGAAACAATGGCTCAGAAAATATGCAAGGTAATGGATCTTGCAATGAAAATGGGTGCTCCCTGCATCGGTCTCAACGACTCGGGTGGCGCACGCATTCAGGAGGGTATCAATGCACTTGGCGGATACGCTGAAATTTTCCAGCGCAACATCCTTGCTTCAGGCGTGATTCCCCAGATTTCAGCAATTCTCGGCCCCTGTGCCGGTGGTGCTGTTTACAGTCCGGCATTGACTGACTTCACCATCATGACCAAAGGCCTATCCTATATGTTCCTCACAGGTCCTACTGTGGTTAAGACCGTTACAGGCGAGGATGTTTCACAGGAACAGCTTGGTGGCGCCTCTGTTCATGCCTCTAAGAGCGGTGTAACTCATTTTGCTACTGAAAGCGAAGAGGAGGCACTTGCCCTTATCAGGAAGCTCATCAGCTACATTCCCCAGAATAATCTTGAAGAGACTCCCCTTGTTGAGTGCAAGGATCCTATCGACCGTCTTGAAGACAAGCTTAACGATATCATCCCCGATAGCCCCAAACGCTCCTACGATATGTATGACGTGATTGGCGCAATCGTTGACAACAGCGAGTTCCTTGAAGTGCAGAGAGATTATGCCAAAAACATTATCATCGGATTCGCTCGCATGAACGGTCAGTCTGTAGGTATCGTGGCTAACCAGCCTAAGGTGCTTGCCGGTGTGCTCGACTCAAATGCTTCACGCAAAGCCGCACGCTTCGTTCGCTTCTGCGACTGCTTCAATATCCCCTTGGTAACTCTCGTTGACGTTCCTGGATTCCTTCCCGGAACAGGACAGGAATACAATGGCGTAATCCTTCACGGGGCGAAACTCCTTTATGCCTACGGTGAGGCTACCGTTCCCAAAGTGACCGTGACACTCCGCAAGAGCTATGGTGGCTCACATATCGTGATGAGCTGTAAGCAACTTCGTGGCGACGTGAACTATGCATGGCCCTCTTCTGAAATCGCCGTCATGGGTGCAGAAGGTGCTGTAGGCGTGCTTTACGCTAAGGAGGCTAAGACTCATGAGAATCCTGCTCAGTTCAAGCTCGAGAAAGAGGAGGAATACCGCAATCTGTTCGCTAACCCCTATCAGGCAGCCAAGTTCGGTTATATCGACGACGTTATCGAACCGCGTAACACCCGTTTCCGCGTAATCAAGGCCCTTAATATGCTTGCTACCAAGAAGCAGACCAACCCGGCCAAGAAACACGGTAACATTCCACTCTAATAACTTTCAAATTCAAAAGCAATCAGGATGTTGAAAAAATTTTTCTTGACTGCTGCATTCTGTACAACGTTGCTCGCAACAGCTCCGGCTGTTGCGGCAACTTATGCAGAACCGCAACAGGAATACACTGAGGTTGCATCTCAGGGCGAACAGACTGATGTCACAGGCGATTGGGCCGATAGCCGTGAAGTGAATACGGTGCAGGAGAGTCCCATAGCCAAAAAGATGACTCAGGCCGAAAAAGCCCGGAATGCGGCAGAAAATGATAGCGCCGGAGGAGCCATTACTCTTATTGCAATGTGTATTGTGATTGGAGCCTTGGTTGTGCTTTCGGTTCTATTCCTTATTTTTGGAAAAATCTCTTCCAGATCACATGCACGCAAGAAAAAGATAGCTCATGGTGTCGATGACAGCAACGCTGAGGACCACCATGAAGAGAACGACTCAGGCGAAGTAATCGCCGCTATTGCAATGGCGCTTGCAGAACATTTCGGTCAAGGTCACGACATGGAGGATACAATCCTCACGATTAAGAGGATGAGAAAGGCCTACTCCCCCTGGAATTCCAAGATTTACAATTTACGTCAGATGCCCGACCGTGGCGCGGCCATGGCTTCCGTAAGGCATCCGTTAACACACACAGCTAAATAACAGTTGATAAAATTAGTCTGAAATGAAAGAATACAAGTATAAAATCAATGGTATGAAATTCACCGTGGCTGTCGGTGACGTCTCCGATAATGAAGTCAAGGTGGAGGTCAATGGCGTGCCTTATAAGGTTGAACTTGATAAGGCCGCTCCTCAGAAGCCCGCGCTCTCCCAGAGTGGCAAGACTGCCGGCATTTCCGGTGCGGTGACTACAAGCACTCCTGCTCCCAAGCCGGTGATTGTGGGTCCGGCGACTGCGGTGAAGAGTCCTCTTCCCGGCACAATCATGAGCTTTAACGTTAAGGTTGGCGATACAGTTAAATCAGGTGACACTGTGTGTGTGCTTGAAGCCATGAAAATGGAAAATGATGTGAAGACAACCAACGGAGGCACTGTGAAACAGATTCTCGTAAATGTGGGTGATGCAATTCTTGAGGGAACCGATATAATGATTATCGAATAATAATTGATCCCTCTGAGTAATTTCTTCCCTTAGAATTAATTTACCATGCTTTCAAATATTTTATGCGACTATACCTTCGGTGAATTTCTGAAACAGACAATCGAATCTTTCTGGCAGTTCACCGGTTTCTATAATTGCGAATGGACAAACATCGTCATGCTTGCCGTGGGATGCTTCTTTGTCTGGCTCGCTATCAAGAAAAATTTTGAACCCCTCCTTCTTGTTCCTATTGGATTCGGTATGCTCATCGGAAACATACCATTCCAGCCGGGAATGGAAATCGGTATTTATGAACCGGGATCGGTGCTGAATATTCTCTATAATGGTGTTGAAAAAGGTTGGTATCCTCCGCTTATCTTCCTTGGCATCGGGGCAATGACAGATTTCTCCGCGTTGCTCGCCAATCCAAAACTAATGATTATCGGAGCGTGCGCTCAGTTCGGTATTTTTGGAGCCTATATGCTGGCACTTTTGTGTGGATTTGATCCCCTATCGGCAGGCTGTGTAGCTATCATTGGTGGTGCCGACGGACCAACAGCAATCTTCACCACATCGAAATTGAATCCTGCCCTCTTGGGAGCAGTAGCTGTATCGGCCTACTCTTATATGGCTTTAATACCTCTCATTCAGCCTCCCATCATGCGTCTCTTCACCACAAAGGAGGAACGCCTCATAAAGATGAAACCTGCGCGTGTAGTCAGTCAGAATGAGAAGATTATTTTCCCCATTGTGGGCCTAATCCTCACATGCTTCGTTGTGCCCTCCGGCCTCCCCCTCTTGGGTATGCTTTTCTTCGGAAATCTCTTAAGGGAAAGTGGGGTCACAACTCGTCTGGCTAAGACGGCAAGCAATGCCATGACGGATATCGTTACAATTCTTCTGGGTCTCACAGTTGGTGCTTCCACTCAGGCTGATAAATTCCTTACCGTAGATACCTTGAAGATCTTCGGTCTTGGCTTCTTGGCATTCATAATCGCATCGTGTGCCGGTGTACTCTCTGTTAAGATTTTCAATCTTTTCCTTAAGAAAGATAAGCGCATCAATCCCCTCATCGGTAATGCCGGTGTATCGGCGGTGCCTATGGCGGCCCGAATCTCCAATAACCTCGGTCTGGAATATGATCCAACCAACTATCTGCTTATGCACGCCATGGGTCCGAATGTTGCCGGTGTGATAGGTTCTGCTGTTGCAGCCGGTGTGCTTCTAAGCTTCCTTGGCTAAGATGATGCTAATATTATTCCAATTTATAAAAAAGAGAGCCGTTTTGGCTCTCTTTTTTATTTCAATCTTTCAGTATCTCTGCAAACCTTTTTACAAATAGGTTTGTTATATTATTGGATGTTTTCACCTCATCGCTCAGTCGCGCTTCTGCACAGTCTTGTCTTGGAAACTTTACACCTTGAAACACACTCTCTTCAATCCTCCTTTGCGGGGAAGAATCATCTTATCATCAGTTAGTCTTTTATAACGTTCCACACGTCGAGCTAACTTAATTCTTAGAGGAATGATTACTGACGAAGTCATAAAGGAAATATATAAAACATACGGAAAACCTCACAAGCACCGTGAGGAATTACGTCTTGAATATTTCATAGACCTCCTAAGCGAATTTCATAAACTTTCAATTGTTGACGATGACGAGATTATTGTCGAGAATCTGGAAGAATTTAATCCATTCAGAAGATTCCTTATCCGTGGCCTTCATGCTGTCATTGAATTCGACAGATACGTCGCTTTTGTTTTCCAAGGACATATCCTTTTCTTCGGCAAAGAGGAACCTTCCCTTCAAGTCCACATGCGTCCTGAGAAGAAACGCTCAATCTGGGATTCGATATTTGGAGGTGACGATGAATTCTAAATTTAACTATGATTAAGAATAAAATAAGTAAGGCTGCAAAATTTGCAGCCTTACTCATTTTATTTGTTATTAAATGAATATTTTTCTTTATTTGCAATTGAATTTAGTCAATTATATGGATCTTAAATTAGTTGAGATCCATGATGTCGAATCCTTCTGACAGTTCCTCATCATTAAATTCGTCAGCAGGATAGATATCTATATCCTCAAATTCTTCTACCTTCTTTTGAGCTGAAGCGTCAACCTTTTTCTCGAAAGAATCAAGATCTATAAATTGTTTGGGTCCTTTGCCACGCTTCATTGTGCACATTGGATCTGTGAGATGACGAGATGGGATAATCTCCTTCAATTCCATGAAGAAGCATCGCTGAGTCAGGTAATCAAACTCAAATATCAATCGCTGTCCCTCCTCTTCTATAAGCTCACTGAGAGGTGTGTCTTCCATCAGCCATAGATCCGTATCGCTCGACGACTGGCCCATATCTTCAAGTGTGATTTCCTCCTGCTTATTCCATTCATCATCGCAGAGAAAGAATGAATCAAGTTCATCCTTAGTGAAATCTACACTGTCAAGAATGGCATTTCTGAATTGAAGGAATGTGTTCTCCGAATCAATTTCAATTTCTCGCGAGAAGTTGTTGACTTCATCGCTAACCAATTTGAATCTGTAAACCATATAAATCTTCTTCTCTTTTATTTTCTGTACCTATTTAACTTCCGTAAAACGGATTATAGATTTCTCTAATTTTACGATGCGAAATTAATTCATTTGTCTCTATTATTCAAATATTCCATACATATTTTTTCAACCTATATTGCCCATTTTAAATATTTT
>CAMWIH010000104.1 GCA_947174305.1 uncultured Porphyromonadaceae bacterium
AGTTACAAATTTAGAAAAATATTCTTAAACTATTGCTAACTTTGTAATAAGATTATTGAAAATATTATATGTTTGCCGAAGTTATACTCCCCTTACCGCTTTATTCCACCTTCACATACGAGGTTCCGGAAGAGTTTGAATCTATGGTTCAGGCCGGGTCGCGCGTATTGGTACAGTTTGGGAAAAAGAAATATTACACCGGCATAATAGAACATATCAACACCACAGCAACCACCGATTTTGAAATAAAGCCGATAATGGCGATACTTGACGCCGCCCCTATCGTAAGGTATCCTCAACTCAAGATGTGGAGATGGATTGCCGACTACTACCTTTGTTCGGTGGGAGAAGTTTTCAAGGCTGCCGTGCCATCCGGATTAAAACCTGAAAGCGAAACCTATATTTCTTATAACAAGGACTGGGAACTACCCGAAAACAGGTCACTCACTGAACATGAGGCCTTGATTATTCAACTTATGGAGGAGAAGAAACGACTGCGAATCTCCGAAATAGAGAATATGCTGAAGTTGAAAGCCTCAGCCCGCATAATCAACCGGCTTCTCGAGTTGGGGGCACTCGAGATAGATGAAAAAGTGGTGGAAAGATATAAGCCTAAAAAGATAGCGTATGTCGAGCTATGTTGCGACCGCGAAGATAATGACCGGTTGCACGCATTTTTCGACCACGTAGGGAGATCCCGTTTACAGGAAAAGACCTTGATAGCATGGCTTGATCTTTCCGGATGGATGAAACCGGGCACTGATTTGAAACCTGTCACCAGAGATAGCCTCTCAACGGTTGCAGGCACCTCTCCGGGAGTGTTGAAAGCAATGGTTGATAAGGGTATTTTTCGGGTGGTAAGAAAAAGCGTGAACCGTTTTAACTCCGAATCATACTCCGTTGCGCCCACGCTATCGGCACTGAGCGATGCACAGCAGAAAGCCGCAGATGAGATTCGTGACGGCTTCCGCAACTCAAAGGTTTCTCTTCTCCATGGAGTGACCGGAAGCGGGAAGACAGAGATATATTCACATCTCATGGCCGCCTCCTTGGCCGATGGAAATCAGGTGCTCTATCTTGTGCCAGAAATATCACTCACCACACAACTCACCGACCGTCTCAGAAAGATTTTTGGAGACCGACTCCTTGTATATCACTCAAAATTCTCAGATAACGAGAGGGTCGATATATGGAAGCGGTTGCTAAACTCTTCCGAACCCTTGATTATTCTTGGAGTAAGATCATCTGTCTTTCTACCTTTCAGCAAATTGGGTCTTGTGATAGTGGATGAAGAGCATGAAGCCTCTTACAAGCAGTATGATCCGGCCCCAAGATATAACGCACGCGATGCCGCCATAGTGCTTGCCACAATGCACGGAGCCAAGATACTGCTCGGCTCCGCAACCCCTTCTATAGAAACTTACTATAAAGCCCTGACCGGCAAATACAGGTTGGTATCCCTTCTTGAAAGATTCAAGGGTGCCTCTCTCCCCGAGGTGGAAATAGTGGATATGAAGGATCAGCGGAAAAGGAAACTGACCAAAGGGATCCTGTCGGCACCTTTCCGTAAAACCTTACGTCACACTCTTGAAGAAGGGATGCAGGCAATTGTGTTCCAGAACCGAAGGGGATTTGCACCGGTCGTGGTCTGCAGTCAGTGCGGATGGACCCCGAAGTGTGTTAACTGTGACGTATCGATGGTCTATCACAAGAATATAGGACAGCTCAGATGTCATTATTGTGGTTTTTCACGAGAATTGCCTAAACTATGTCCGGCTTGCGGACAGAACAGCCTCGAGATATATGGATATGGCACCGAACGCATTGCTGAAGAGCTTCACAAAGAATATGAGGGATTCAGGGTTGCCCGTATGGATCTCGATACTACAAGGAACAAAGATGCTTATCAGGAGATAATCGAGGAGTTCGCCAATCACGAAACCGATATCCTTGTGGGAACGCAGATGGTGAGCAAAGGCCTCGATTTCGGGAAAGTGAAGGTGGTGGGAGTTGTGAATGCCGATACTTTACTTAATTTCCCTGATTTCCGAAGCAATGAGCGAGCATTCAATATGCTGGAGCAAGTGGCCGGTCGCGCCGGACGAAGAGAGGAAAAGGGAACTGTAATTATCCAGACCACACAGACCTCCAGTCCGGTGTTGAAATATGTGAAGAGCCACAACTACAACGCTTTTTATAACGAAGAAATAGAAGAACGCAAAAGATTTAGTTATCCTCCATTCACTAAAGTTATTAACATATATATAAAGAATAAGGATGCCCGCGCGGCAGATGTGGCGGCCGTCATGTTGGCCACGCGCCTTAAGGAGGTTTTCGGGGAAAGGGTGTTGGGACCAGAGAAACCATTTGTGAGCCGTGTGGCATTATGGTATCTCCAATCGATCATGCTGAAGGTTGAGGCGGCCGCTTCCATGAAGAAAGTTAAG
The DNA here is from genome assembly GCA_947174305.1 of uncultured Porphyromonadaceae bacterium. Taxonomy (GTDB): domain Bacteria; phylum Bacteroidota; class Bacteroidia; order Bacteroidales; family Muribaculaceae; genus Lepagella. Next base: position 2,448 of record CAMWIH010000104.1, read on the forward strand.
GATCTCCTCAGAGGAGCATACGCATCAATCGCCCATGATAAAAATATTAAGGGTAGTATCATATATTATGATGTTGACCCAGTATAAATATTAATAAGAAACACAACCATTCAAAAGATAAGATGAACCAGGAAATACACGACACATTCGACAGAGAACATCTCTGGCACCCATATACCTCCACACGCAATCCACTGCCCACCTACAAAGTCGATCACTGTGAAGGGGCTGAAATCATTCTTTCTGATGGCACAAAACTGATTGACGGAATGTCATCGTGGTGGTGTGTCATACACGGTTATAACCATCCCGTGCTTAATGAGGCAATCAGGGAACAATCGAAGAATATGAGCCATGTGATGTTCGGTGGCCTCACTCACGACCCGGCGATTGAATTGGGAAAACTTCTCCTTACCATCCTCCCTCCCTCGATGAACCACATTTTTTATGCCGACTCTGGATCTGTGGCAACCGAGGTTGCAATGAAGATGGCTGTTCAGGCATTCGATAATCCCGAAAAAACAAACTTCGCTACCATCAGAAGAGGTTATCACGGCGACACCTGGAATGCTATGTCGGTGTGCGATCCTGTCACCGGGATGCACGGTGCATTCGGTCCCTCATTGCCCATACGCTTCTTTGCACCGGAGCCTCAATGCCGTTTCGGAGAGGAATGGGAGCCGGAAGATTTTGAACCGATGCGAAAGATGATAGAGGATAATGCCGCCTCGCTTGCCGGAGTGATTTTGGAGCCGGTGGTGCAGGGAGCGGGAGGAATGAGATTCTATCATCCGCAGTATTTACGCGAACTTCGCGAGTGTTGCACCCGTAATAATGTTCTCCTCATCTTCGATGAAATAGCCACAGGATTTGGTCGCACCGGCAAACTGTTTGCTTGGGAGCATGCAGGTGTTGAGCCGGACATAATGCTGATTGGGAAAGCATTGACAGGAGGATATATGACATTCTCGGCCGTGGCTTGTTCGAAAAAAGTGGCTGAGATGGTTGCTGATTCACAATCAGGGGTGATGATGCATGGTCCCACATTTATGGGCAACCCTCTTGCCTGTGCCGTCGCGCTGGCTTCAACAAAGCTCTTGCTCAAATCGCCATGGCAGAAACGGATTCAGGAGATTGAACAGATCATGAAAGAGGAACTCGATGAGGCCCGAACATGGAAGTGTGTCGAGGATGTGCGCGTGCTTGGCGGCATCGGGGTTGTGGAGTTAAAGGATAATGTTGATGTTGGTATTTTCCAGCAACATTGCATCCGTGAAGGAGTCTGGATCAGGCCTTTCGGACACAATGCCTACATAATGCCACCCTATCTTGCCGTTTCCGATGAACAGGTGAGGAAACTTTGCCATGCGCTTCTTAACATAATAAAGAGAATGTATGGAGAATAAATTTGAGGGTTACAGGCAAATTCTTGAGAAATTTGAAGCGGAGAAAAGGCTTAGGTCAATTCCTCCCGATAGAACGGAGGGCGGTCGGATAGACCTTTCAAGCAACGACTACCTCGGCCTGGATTCCATTGCAACGGAACTTTACAATGACTTTTGGGCTCAAAATGGCGCCTCCATGTCGTCGTCTGCTTCGCGCCTCCTTGCCTCCAAGCAAAGTGAGCATTCGGCTCTTGAAAAGCTATTGGAAGAACTGTATGGTAAGCCGGCCTTGCTCTTTAACTCAGGTTATCATGCAAACACAGGAACCATTTCAGCTCTCAATATCCCCGGCACAATATTTTTAACCGACAAACTTATTCACGCCTCCATAATAGATGGCCTGTCGATGTGTAAAGCGGAATGTGCGCGCTGGAAGCATAATGACCTCTCTCATCTGCGGCGACTACTTCAGAAACACGAGAAGAGTTCGGAAAGAATGATTGTCGTTGCAGAATCAATATATAGCATGGATGGCGACATAGTCCCTCTTGAAGGATTGATAGAATTGAAAAGGGAATTCCCCTCAATGATTCTATATCTTGATGAGGCTCATGCTTTCGGAGTGCGGGGAGAGCATGGCTTAGGGATGGCTGAGGAATTTGACCTCATATCCGAGGTTGACCTCCTGATCGGAACTTTTGGAAAAGCCTGTCACTCCTCGGGAGCATTTGTAATAGCCTCTCCTCTCATCCGTTCATATCTGATCAACACAGCGCGCTCCTTTATTTTTTCAACTGCCATTCCGCCGGCCAATGCATCCTGGACCCGATATATGATTGAGAAAATTTATAAAATGACTGGCGAACGGCAGAAATTAAATGAAATTTCAAAAGATTTTCGTAACTTTATATCCGAAATCACCGGAACCGCAAACCCATCGCAGTCGCAGATTGTGCCGTTGTTGGTGGGTGATGCGGAAAAGGCACTCAAAATAGCCCGTGATCTCGATAAGGAGGGTATAGACGCGTTAGCAATAAGGCGTCCTACCGTTCCGCCGGGTGGGGAAAGAATACGATTCTCCTTGAATGCCTCGCTATCAGCCGATGAATTGAATAAAATAAAGAAAGCTATCAGGAAAGTGCTTTTGAAAAATGAAAATCAGTTTTCTTGAAAAAAACGGGTCCGACGATAAGCTTATCCTGGTTTTTCCGGGATGGAGTTGTGGCAGGGAACTGTATGATGATTTCCATTTTGATGGCTGGGATATCGCCATTGTGGAGAATTATGAAGATGCCGGTTTGGATATTTCCCCACTGGCCCAATACTCCACTATATATCTTTTTGCATGGTCATTAGGAGTTTTTATGGCCTCAATCGCAGATTTCAAAGGACTCATCACCTCTGCCTTTGCCCTCAATGGAACTGAAATGCCGGCCAATGATGAGCACGGCATTTCTGTAAGCATTTTCAAAAAAACCGCTGACAGTCTGACTCCCGCATCACTCCTTAAGTTCCGAAGGAGAATGGCCGGATCTGCAAATGTTTTCAACGAACTTTTCAAACAAGCACACAATGACGATGAAACTGGTTTGTTGAAACGTCAGTTATTCTCTATTCTGGAATGGCAGGAGGAGAAGCCCCGTTTTGCTCTCCCCTGGAGGAAAGTGTTTTTGTCAGAAAATGATGCAATTTTCCCTTTTGAGAATCTCAGAAGATTCTGGGAGGAGAAAAGAGGTGAAAACAATATAGACATCGTCAATCTGGAGGGCGCGCATTTCTTCCCAATGGAAGAGATTATCCGCATTTCCATCCCCGATACAAAAAAATTATCTGAGAGATTCACGGGTGCGAAAAGTTCATACGACAGCCAGGCAATTGCCCAGAAGAAATTGGCTCTGTGTCTTTGCGAACTTCTTAAAGAAAGCGGTTTAAAAAAAGGGTGTGACCTGCTTGAGGTTGGATCCGGAACAGGTTTACTGACAAAGGAATTGGTCAAGGAATTTTCACCTAATATTCTTGACTTGGTTGACATATCAGACGTAAAGCCCGAAATTGCCGACGTTCCGTTCTCATTCTATCAGGCAGATGCCGAAGAGTGGATTGCAACGACCACAAAGAGCTATGATGCAGTGGTGTCGTCGGCCACGATTCAATGGTTTATCAACCTCCCTCTATTTATTAAAAATGTTGCCGGAAGGCTCAACAACGAGGGTATATTCGGATTCTCGACCTTTCTGCCGGGAAATCTCGAAGAACTTGACCCCCTCCGGCCCACTCCCCTACACTACCATTCGCAAAGTGAGATAACAGAATGGATGATGCAATATTTTGACAATATAGCGATATCTACATCCGTTTTTAAATTAAATTTCAAATCCCCAGGTGAACTGCTACGACATCTTAAGGAAACCGGAGTAGCAGGATCAGCACCAAAAGCCAAGATAGCCCTTTCTAAAATTAGGGAAATCTCGACCCTCACTTTTCACTGTATCTGCGTCACAGGAGTAAAGAAGAAAAGCAAATAATTACGAAAAAACAGATCATACAATGGAAATTATAAAAACAGAAATTGAAGGCCCGGTTATTCTCAAGCCCAAAGTGTTTAATGATGCCAGAGGTTACTTTTATGAAAGCTACAACAAGGAAGTCTTTGACCGTTTGGTCTATCCTGTAGATTTTGTGCAGGACAATCAGTCCATGTCAACTTTCGGAGTGATGCGTGGTCTGCATTTCCAGCGTCCGCCTCACGCTCAGGCTAAACTCGTGAGGTGCATCAAAGGTCGTGTGTTCGACGTGGCTGTTGACATCCGCAAAGGTTCCCCTACCTATGGTAAGCACGTGGCCGTGGAACTAACTGAGGAGAATATGCTTCAGTTTTTCATTCCTCGCGGTTTCGCTCACGGGTTTGTTGTGCTGAGCGATGTGGCTGTTTTCCAATATAAATGCGACAACTTTTATGCACCTGAAGCCGATGGAGGGATCTCCATTGTGGATGACTCATTGGGCATTGACTGGGGAATCGACCTTGAAAAGGCAATCCTTTCAGAGAAAGATAAGAATCATTCTATGTTTGCCGACTTCACAAGTCCATTCTAATTTGGATATTATACAAATAGATTGTATATTTGCAGATAATCATTCCAAGGTCTCTTCCCAACCCAAAACAACGTAAAGGAAAGGCTTTCAAAAAGAGAAAAAATGACAAAGAAGAATATACTGATCACAGGAGGTGCCGGCTTTATCGGATCTCACGTCGTAAGACTCTTCGTAAATAAGTATCCCGACTATAACATCATCAACCTCGATAAACTTACCTACGCAGGTAATCTGGCCAACCTAAAGGACATTGAGGATAAACCTAACTATAAGTTTGTGAAGGCCGATATCGCAGATATTGAAGAAATGCGTCGGGTGATACGCGATAATGAAATCAACGGCATCATTCACCTGGCCGCGGAAAGCCACGTGGACCGGTCGATTAAGGATCCTTTTACTTTTGCACGCACAAATGTGATGGGAACGCTTTCACTTCTTCAGGCCGCGCGTGAATATTGGGAAAGCCTTCCGGAGGGCTATGAAGGAAAACTCTTCTACCACATATCCACTGATGAAGTGTATGGCGCACTCGAGCTTACAAATCCTGAAGGGGTTGAGTCTCCTTTCACTACTAAAGCCTCTTCAGACCATCATCACGCATACGGAAAGGATTTCTTCCTGGAGACAACAAAGTATAATCCCCATTCCCCATATTCCGCATCTAAAGCATCGAGCGATCACTTTGTGAGAGCATATCATGACACCTACGGCATGCCTACCCTCGTGACTAACTGTTCAAACAATTATGGTCCTTACCAGTTTCCGGAAAAATTGATACCCCTATTTATCAACAACATCCGCAAACGCAAACCACTACCCGTCTATGGCAAAGGAGAGAATGTACGCGACTGGCTGTTTGTTGAGGATCACGCCCGTGCAATCGATTTGATTTTCCATAACGGCAAGGTTGCTGAAACATATAATATAGGTGGCTTCAACGAGTGGAAAAATATCGACATTATCAAGGTTATCATAAACACCGTAGATCGCTTATTAGGCAATCCCGAAGGGTCTTCGCTCGACCTTATTACATACGTCACCGACCGAAAAGGCCACGATATGCGTTACGCCATCGATTCGCGCAAACTTCAAAAGGAACTCGGATGGGAACCTTCATTGCAGTTCGAGGAGGGGATTGAACGCACCGTGAAATGGTATCTTGAAAATGAGGATTGGATGGATAACGTCACCTCCGGAGACTACCAGAAATATTATGAGAATATGTATAACAACCGATAAATCAAATCTATGAAAGGTATAGTACTCGCCGGCGGATCAGGCACCCGCCTCTATCCCATCACAAAAGGAGTGAGCAAGCAATTGCTTCCAATCTATGACAAGCCGATGGTTTATTATCCCATCTCTACCCTTATGCTTGCCGGGATTCGCGATATCCTACTCATTTCCACACCTCAGGATCTTCCGGGGTTCAAGCGACTTCTCGGAGACGGCTCTGATTTCGGGGTAAACTTAAGCTATGCCGAACAACCTTCGCCCGACGGGCTCGCCCAGGCTTTCATAATAGGTCGCGATTTTATTGGTGACGATTCAGCTTGTCTTGTATTGGGCGATAATATTTTTCACGGAGCCGGATTCTCAAAGATCCTGCAGGAAGCTGTATCGAGCGCGGAGAAAGATGGTAAAGCCACGGTTTTCGGATACTGGGTTGATGACCCTGAAAGGTATGGAGTGGCGGAATTTGATTCCAACGGCAATTGCCTTTCCATTGAAGAGAAACCGGAAAAGCCAAAGAGCAACTATGCTGTTGTCGGATTATACTTCTATCCTAACAAAGTTGTTAACGTGGCTTCCACAATCAAGCCCTCTGCGCGTGGAGAGTTGGAAATTACTACTGTGAATCAGGAATTTCTAAAGGATGGTGAGCTAAAGGTTCAGACACTTCCACGTGGTTTTGCATGGCTCGACACCGGCACCCACGACTCATTAGCCGAGGCTTCGATCTATGTTGAGGTATTGGAGAAACGCCAGGGATTGAAGATAGGATGTCTTGAAGGGATTGCCTACCGTCAGGGATGGATTTCCAAGGAACGCCTCCAAGAGGTTGCACAGCCGATGATTAAAAACGAATATGGCAAATACCTGATGAAAGTGGTGGAGGAATTAGACCGCACCGGAATGAATAATCTGGATTAGGCGGGATAGGCTTTTATAGGCAGGATAGGCTTTTAGGCAGGATAGGCTTTTATAGGCAAAATAGGCGAGATAGGCATTCATTGCCCATTTCGCCTATTTTGCCTAAATTTCCTATCTCGCCTATTTTGCCTATATCGCATATTCCGCCTATTCCGCCTATAAATTAATATTCAATTCTATTGAAGGCACCAAAGTCCAAGGAGTAAGATAAGATCCATTAAGCGATATACGAAGAGAATTACCGTCGTCATAATACCACTGGTTACAGTTATCGTAGGCATACCACTGACCTGGCGCCGCCATCACAACGCGGAAAGGAGTGCCGTATCTTCCGGTCTCAGGCCATATATACTGCATATAGTGGCGACCGTTACGGAAAAATCTGACGGCATACTGACCGGGTCCTACCATCCATACATTGTCATAGCGTCCTCCCCTGATTGCGTGATTCACCATATATCCCAATTTTGGAGGATGATGATGCGGACGATAATTATGTCCGGGGGCGTTCACTGAATTTCCGGGTCTCCATGAAGACCCATTATGCCCGGGTTTATTGCCGGGATGATGATTAGGCTTGCCCGGTTTCACAGCCGAATTCCCATGATTTCCCCCGGGACGATGATTGGAGTTGCCGTTCCAATGGTTTCCGTTATTATGATTATTGCCATGTCCTTGATCATAACCTTTCTTGTCATTCTTATTGCCCGGCCGATTGTTATTACCATTGTTGTTACCCGGACGATGATTACCCGAATTTCCCGGTCGGGCACCCCCGCCTTGGTGAGAACCACCTGACGTCCTTTCAGTTTTATTCTGTCCGCGATGATAGTTCGACCGAGATTCACCCGACATATTGAAGGGTACCATTAAAAAAGCGGAGAGAAGTATGGGGAGTATAATTTTTTTCATATCCGTAGAATTTAAGAGTTATAGTTATACGAATTTTAGAGCTCCTTCATTAAAAATAATCAACTGATATTAACTAATTCCATCAACTGACATTAACTAATTTTATCAACTGAATTTTACTTATAAGACTCCTAAAGAATAATAAAAGTTTAATCTGACAGCAAATCTTTTTAATTTTCATCTTTTTTCGCTAAATTTGTAAAGAAGAAAGTGATTTATAAGAAGCCAAAGGAAATCTCTCCC
>CAMWIH010000105.1 GCA_947174305.1 uncultured Porphyromonadaceae bacterium
ATGGTATGTCAACGAGTCCGGGGGATCCTCTCCTGTGAAGCTGAGGAAGAATTCGCCTGAACAGCACCTTCTGCGTTGCCTCCTTGCCTCCAAATCATCTGCCGGGTCAGGAAAGCCCGGGATGGCGGATAAAGCATCATCCCTGTGCATCATTATCCCTTATTTCAAAGGGATGCCTCCTGAAATCTATAACTATATCTCTCCAAATGCGGAGAAGGTTTTCATCGATACGCTCAGAAAGCGTTTCGACCTTCAGCTTTTCAATGATCTCGCTCCCATACTCCATGCCGTTGACCGTCGCGATGAACTTATCTCAGCATGGATGGAGGCACACGGCATTGAACCGCTCGAGAAGAATTGGTTTGCCGTGGAGAAACGGCTCAAGAGGATGCTCGACCGACTCAATACCAAAAGCCGTGTGAAAAATTACAGATCAAGAAAAAAATCGGAAAAATTGCTGTGATTTCGATGCGGTTTTTTCAGACATGTAACGCTTGTAACGCTCGTAACTATGGAACAGATTTCTATACCGGGTCTTCGTCAGGTGGCCGCCATCTCTTTTGACGCCCTCCCTCACGATATCCGGAGAATGAGGATTGCCGGAATGACTGCCCATGTGGCCGCCATACCGGCGATGATGAATATTTTCGGTGATTCTTCCATTGAGTGGGAAATTGATGCCGACGGCCGTAGATCGGCTTCCCTATCTTTCTATTCGCTTGAAATTTTACCGAACGGCCATTTTGCTTTCGTGGCAGAGGACAGGATGGGGAACCGCTGGCTGGTCGGCGCCATGGAGCCTCCTTTCCCGAAGGTGTCGGTGTCGGCATCCTCAGGGAAGGGTTCTGCCGACTCGAGAGCTATACTGTATAAGGTGGAATGGGAGGGTACTCCGATTATCTGCAATTGCAGGTTCCCTTCCGACATTTCCTTGCCGTTAAGATGACATTTTAGGCTCTTTTTTTACCGGGGGTGTGGCTGTGGCCACGCTCCCGGCTGTCTTTTATCCTGTAAATCCGATACTTTAAATTTGTGTCGTTCTTCCATCAATCACTATACAAATGGACTATCAGCTTAGACTTAAAGGATTCGTCGGGGGTTGGGATTTCGACTCCGATTACACTCAGTATATTCTCGACAAGCACGCCGGCCAGCCTGTGGCTGTCTGCATTGACTCTATGGGGGGCAAGCTAAACACTGCCCTGTCTATCTCCGCAGCGTTCAAGGCACACGGTGATGTCACCGTGCATTATGTCGCCATGAATGCCTCGGCGGCTACGATTGCATCGCTCGGAGCCAAGAAGGTTACCATGGATCGCGATGCATGGTATCTCGTGCATAAGGCTTCTTTCAATATCTGCGAGTACGCAGACATGAATTCTGACGATATAGAGGCCTTCATCAAGGATCTCGAAAAGGCGAAGGCTCAGCTCCTCAAATATGATCTGGGAATTGCTGAGGCTTACGCAAGGCGTTGCAAGAAATCCCCGGAGGAACTTTACGAGCTCATGAAGCAGGAGACTTTCCTCTCTGCCAAGGAAGCCCTCGAATGGGGTTTCATCGATGAGATCACCGACTATGAGGAGGACAGCAAGCCGGTACTCGATGAGGCTACTGCAAAATATTGCAACGATAACGGCATTGCCATACCTCAGGCTCTCATGAAGTATATGCCGGCTAAGGAGTCGTTCGTTGACCGTATCGTTGCTTCTATCAAATCCGCTTTCTCACCTAATGATAAAATCGATATGAACAGAAATGAAAAAAATGATCCTGACAAGAAGGATCCGCAGAATGTGACTGTCCCGGACGGGGAACAGAATCCTTCAAATGAATCCGAGGAGCTGAAGGCTTTGAGGGCTGAACGCGATGCGCTCATGAAGGAGAAGGAGGAGCTGATGGCTAAGCTCGACAAGAAGCCGGCTGAGCAGCATAAGTCGGTGGTCGATGACAAGCCGGAGGCTAAGAACGTTCTCCGATCCAATCTCACAAGAAAGTCGGCTCGCGAACTTTTCAACTCCCTCCCCTGACAATTTCGCTTGACTTGATTCTTTCTTTTCTCACTTTTTTGCTCACTTACAAATTTTATATCACTTACAATGGGACAAGTTAATTACACGGAAGAGGATTTCCAGAAGGCAGCCGTGACGTTCAAGAATGATCTCGTGGCTATCCCGGTCCTCTCCCTTTCTGACACTACAAAATTCATGACCGTGGTCACCGGTGTCCGCTATGAGGAACTGACCGGCACTAAATCTACCAATGCCAAGTTCCGGCCTTCGGGTGCCTCGAAAAAGAAAAAGGCTGACCAGGTCGATCTGAACCTTATCCTCCGTAAGCTCAAGACCCACAAGGGAGAGCTTACCGCTGAATTTGATCCGAACACCGCCATTCAGCTCTTGATCGGACACAAGGCTTCTCAGGCTTCGGGCGATGAACTGAAGGAGGTGCCTTCCGCTAAGGAGGTGCTCGGCCTGATTGCCAAGGACGCGGCTGAGGATCGTGTTTATGTGATCTGGTTCGGCGAGCGTGACCCGGACAGTGACGATCCTTTCGCACTCTTCGACGGCTTTGACACTATCACGCTTCAGGGCATAGAAGATGGCGAGATCTCAGAGGAGAAGGGTAATCTTCTCGTTATCGATGAGACCATAACTACCGAGAACGTAATGCAGATCACCGAACGTATCGTCGATAATATGAGCCAAAAGCTCCGCAAGCAGAATTGCTTCCTCTACTGCCCTCAGTGGTTCGCCGATATGTATAACCGCGCATACAAGAAGGAGTCGGCCGGCATCAGCTACAATGAACAGTATGAGCAGACTTACATCGAGGGTACAAACCGCAAGCTCACTCTTGCTCCCTGCGAGGGGAAGGATGGCTCTGAGTTCTTCCATATCGCGCCTAAGTCTGTGATGCGTGTGGGATGCGACCAGGAGTCGGATCTGGAGAATGTGAAGGTGAAGGAGTACGATCCGCGTATGCTCACTTTCCTCATGGATCTCTTCTTGGGCGTGCAGTTCCAGACCGTTGACCCTTCTATGTTACTTGTTGTGCGTCACAGTACGCGTGTGGCTAAGAAGGAGGCTGATGAAGATCCTTCTGTCGAGAAGCCGGAGGAAGGTAACGGAGGCGAGGATCCTGAAGAGGTCCAGTAATCCTGAATTGCTAACTTTTAATCTCTTTTATTATGGCTAAAGACGCTTGCTCTATACTCCAGCAGTCGCTCGACTGGTGCGAGGGAACCCCGGAACCTGCCGGTATCCGTCGCGTGGCTTACTATACAGCTTTCTCTAATCTCGTGAAATATCCCAAAGTCCCTGTCGATGACAAGGCCCGACCGGTTTCCTCAATCCTCAAGGGGGCTTTCGTGATGCGCGGTGATGCGGTTTTCCACAAGATTGTTTTCCTTCCGGAAAAATCCACTTTCACTTCCGATGCTCAGGGGGAATACCCTTCGCAGTCTCAGCTCGATAAGCTCACCCTCCTTCATCCCGGTGTGGGGCCCGAGGCCGTGAATGCCATGGCTTCCATCAACAACACCAAGAATGTGTTCCTCTTCCAGGATAAGAAGGGCCGGTGGCGTATGGTTGGCACTCCCGATTATGACGACATGAAGAATTCCGTGGCTCAGGATCTCGGCCAGGGTTCCGCCGGCTCTACGTCAACAACCATTTCGGTTGAGGCTCCCAATATCATCTCTGCACCCTACTTCTCGGGCACGATCATGACTGATGAGGGTGAGGTGGATCTTACTTCCGAGCTAATCCCTGCAGAGGCCGGTGAGGATGCAAATGATTAATCCGCGATATGTCTGATTTCTCCAATCTCGTCAGGTCTTACCTCCGTGAGCACCCAGCCGACCGGTCCCTTAAGGAGGGTGCCCTGCTCTGTCTGCGCATCAATGGTAATGAGCTACGCTACAATGCCATGATGCGCAACCTCCAGGGCAACGCCCAGGCTATAGAGGATGAATTGCGCCAATACATACAGAGGCGCGATGCTATCCCCTCCAGGGAGGAAGCCGTGCAGATCCGGAAGGAGGCAAGGACTCTTCTCAATTCATCCAAGGGGAAGAAAAATAGTCAGCCGGATCCCGGCACGGACTCCGTCTCTGCTAAGGAATTCAAGGCCGGCAAACGTGCCGACCATGATTCCCTCCCGGAGCACGTTCAGCTCATCTTCGAGCAGAACATGGCCCTGAAGAGAAGGATGAGCCAGTATCATCTCGAGATCCGGAACCTCCTGAAGTCAACCAAGGATTGTGCCTCGGCTGACCTAAAGGCTCTGGTTACGCTCCTCAAGGAAGCTGATGTGACCTACCGGGCTAATTGGAAAAAATACGACAGATATGGCCGTGAAGGATAAGTCGCTGTTGCGTCCGCTTTCTGAGTGCCCGCAACAGGTTCTGCTCACTAACCGGCTTCAGGTGGCCGATATCCTCGAGCATATTCTCGACTGGCTCGGACCTTCTGACCTCTGGCAGACCACATTTTCCATATCCGAGGAGTTCCTGAGGCGCATGTATTATATCCGTGCCCGTGGCAAGATCCTTTCGGCTAACGTGATTTTCGATTACAAGGGTGGTCAGAAGATCATGAAGCTCTGGGGATTCATCGAGAATGTGTTTGATTCTTCTTTCATGGCTGATAATCATTCTAAGATTATTCTTGCCAAGGGCAGATATTCCGGCCGTACTGTGGCCGTGGTGACTTCGCAGAACCTCACAAGGGGTAACCGCTATGAGTCCTCTATGATTACAACCGATCCGGACGTGTTCTCTTCCTTGATCTCCGACTGGGAGGAGCTGGCCGGACAATCTATTATTCTCGATGATTTACTCAGAAAATCAGATCAAGGCGATTCATGATTATGCTTCCTTCTACCTGCCGTTGAAGGATATCGCAATCATGATTGGGGTGGATGCCGACGCGTTGCGCGAGGATATCCGAATTAAGGACCATCCGGCTTCTGTGGCTTACCGGAAGGGTAAGCTTGAAACAAAGGTTGCCTTATATTCTCAGGAGGTGAAGCTGGCTTCAATCGGTTCCCCTCTCGCCCTGGAGAATGCAAGGCGCAATCTCCTCGATATGGAGGATGATGAATGATGTGCTTGATTTCTTACAGCTAATACCTCATAACTTAAAACCAGGATCTCACTATGTACGACAGCGGATTGGAGGCTTGCAAGCTCGACCTTTACACGGCCGAGGATGAACTCAGGAAGAAATACCCGGCGCTCGTGGCCGATAAGGTCATAAGGTGCCGGGCCATGCATCAGTGGATGCTGGCTAATCCGGCTTCCAAGGATGCCCTCTTCATTGCTGAGGATGTGGCGCGCCACGGGGTCTCAAGACCGACTGCATATTCTGATCTCGCTATCATCAAGGCGCTTCTCCCTCTGATCGGTAAATCGTCGCGCGATTTCGACCGCTGGCGTTTCAATGAGATGATCCTTAAGACCTTCGAAATGGCCGAGAAACGCAAGGACGCACGGACCATGGAACGTGCTTCGGCTACGTTCGCAAAAATGCTCGGCGTGGATAGGCAGGACCAGATGGAATTCCCGGTTGATGAGCTGATACCGCAACCTTTCGTGGCTACTGATGATCCTTCAGTGCTCGGCATCACGCCTGTTAAGAACCTGCGTGAACGTCAGCGCGCCCTGCTCGAGAAGTACCGTAAGGAGACTTCCGATATCGAGGATATCTCTTTTGAGGAGATCGACCTGCGGGAGGATGAGCTTTTCTCTGATGACGCTTAAAATATGTTGATATGAAACCTTCTGTTCACATAATCCCCAATGCCTGTGCTTCGGCAATCTTCACCCCCGACACTTCGCGGGTGTTCCGCGATGACTGCGATATCGTGCCGCGTCAGATCGACGACCTAAGGAGTTATATCCCCTGGGGCTCGGACAACGAGAGGCCGTACGATATCCTCAAGCTGATCGAGGATGATGAGACGGTTTCGACTTGCAATATCTTCAATGCCGAGATCTGCTATGGGGCCGGACTTCGATATAACACGGATAAGCTCGCTTCGTCCGTAAGAGTCAGGAGAGAGGATATGGCCGAGGAGATCGAGGATTTCACCGACTGCAATTCAATCGAGGAGATGTATATGGGGCAATGCTTCGATATCAAGACTTTCGGCTTCTCGGTGGCGGTGATCATCCTCAATGAGAAGGGTGACAGGATTGTTTCGGTGGCAAGGCGCGAGGCTCTCTATTGCCGGTTCTCACCTGTCGGGAAGGATGGCCGTATTGAGCATGTGCATTATGCAAACTGGCGCAAGTCGTCATGCCCGGATGACGTGGAGACTATCGAGCTTCTCGACCGCCGGGATCCTTTCCACGACCTGAAGGACCGTATCTCAAGGGGGTCAGGGTGCCGGAAGTTCGCCGTGCTCGCCAAGCTCCCTACTGTCGATTCTACCTACTACCCTATCCCCTACTATGCCTCACTTTTCAAGGGATCATGGTATAAGATCAAGCGCGATATCGGGATTGCAAAACATTCCAAACTCCGCAACTCAGCTCCTATCCGCTACCATATCGAGATTGCTGATAAGTACTGGGATAAGCTATTTCAGGCCGAGAAGATCACCGATCCGAAAAAGAAGCAGGAGCGGATGGTGCAGGCAAAGGAGGAGATTATTGATTTCCTTTCGGGGGTCGAAAACTCCGGGAAAGCCTGGTTCTCGCAATATTTCGTTACCCCGGACGGCAAGGAACAGCATGATGTCAAGATCACGAAGATTGACAATTCAAAGGAGGGGGGCGATTGGGAGTCGGACATTCAGGAGGCGGTGAACATGATCTGCTTCGTGATGCGCATACATTCTAACCTCGTCGGCTCGGTGCCGGGGAAGTCGCAGACCAATAATTCTGGCTCTGACAAACGGGAGCTCTACACTATCTCCCAGGCTTCTCAGAAGATGTACCGGGATGCAATCTTCAGGCCCCATAAGCTGATCATCCGCTTCAACGGATGGAAAGGGGCTTTCCCTGAGTGCCCTTTCATTCAGCTGACGACACTCGACGAGCATAAGGATGCCAAGACTTCAACCATTAAATGATACCGCTATGCCTTTGCTTAATATGTACCCAAGTATCAAGATTCCGGCTCCGCCTATAAAAAGTCAGCCGGCCTCCGGCCCGGACCCCGGAACGGACTCCTATCGGGTCTGCGCCTCGCAGTGGGATGCAGAGGCTTTCTTTCGGAAGCTTCACTCCAGGAACAAGCTATGCCGGAAGCTCGGTTTCACATTCGGTTCCTGTGCGGGACTGCAGGGATTGTACGATGCTTTGGCACAGGCCGGAAGCTCACCGAACTTCATAGCCATCGATGACAGTTCCGAAGGCTATGTCTCGTTGCATAACTCCCCTTACGTTCGCACTGTAAAGACCCTGTTCATCGCCATGAGACACAAGGCCGGCAACATGAAACTCAGGGAAGATGCAATGTCGCTGATGCGCGAGATCTTCCGCCAGTTCATGACCATCCTGATAAAGGAGAGGGTGAAGCTCGAGGAGAATAACATCACGATCGACCCCAGGATACAGTTCAACGAGATTGAATCTTACTTCTTCACCGGTGCCGCGTGTGCATACTTCCAGATTGCCGTGGATACAGGACTGGATCTTAGGGATAACCCTGATGAATGGATAGATGATGATGAACAGCAATAATAATCATACCGAACAGGACAGGATTGAATCAAGAAGAAAGTTTGTCTCAGGGTTCAACAGCACCATGGTGAAGATCTGGACTGAGAGGATTGCTCTCCTTGAGGTGTTCGACTCAGGAGGATTATACCATTCTGTAAGGCAGCTCTCTTCTGACATGAATGCGGATGTCTCGGATTTCAAGCTTGAACAGGCTTTCCGCACTTACGGACTCTGGCAAAACTACGGCGTGGGTAAGGAAACGCCACGAGGCAACCCCGGCGATATCGGGAGGGCAAAGGTGCGTAAACCGCGCCATTGGTTCGACCGCAAGTATTTCGGATCCGTTTATAAACTCCGTGATGTGATCACAGATTCGTTTGCTCAGCAGTGTCTCGCAATATTCTCTAACGCCTTCTCTGACCGTACTCTCAGGGAACAGGCTACTATTTCTTAACTTAAACCACCAACTTACAAATGAAACATCTCAAACAGGAATTTGATAAACTTACTCTGAAGGAGTTCGTGATGTACACCATTGCCGCCGTCGGCCAGATTGCCGCAATTGTGCTCGTGTTCATGGCCATGGTGTTCGAGCCTAAGGGACAGATCCATTCCTCCGTGCTCTATTTTTATGCCGAGGCATGTATGTTCACATCTCTGCTTTTCGGCATCTCGGCTCATTATTCTTCAGAGCTACAGAAGTTCAAGGATAACATAACTGAATTTATAAAGGGTAAAAAAAATGAAACCAACTCTTAAACGCGGTTCTCGTGGCGAGGATGTCAAGGATCTGCAGAAGAGACTCGCCCTGCTCCCTGACGGAATTTTCGGGCCTCTAACCGAAGAGGCGGTCAAGCAGTTCCAATCCGCTCACGGCCTATCTGCAGATGGTATCGTGGGGCCTAAGACATGGACGGCACTGGTGCCGACTCTTGCTTCCGCCTCCAAGACCTCCCGTTTCGTGGATGAGATCATAATCCATTACACGGCCACGCCCCAGGGCGAGGAGTTCTCTAACGCTCAGATCAAGGCCTCCCATCTTGCACGTGGCTTCTCTGATATCGGGTATCATTATGTAATTGGCCTTGATGGCGAGATCCGCCCGGGACGCCCTGAAGCCATTGCCGGGGCACATTGCACAGGCCATAACTCACGCTCTGTCGGTGTCTGCTATGTGGGCGGTTGCCCTCCGAGGTCGGTAAAGGGATGGCAGAATATCGGTCGCGACACACGCACCGAGGCTCAGAAGAAGGCCCTGTTGTCTCTGATCCGTGAACTCAAGGGGAGATATCCGGGGGCTACGGTCCACGGCCATAATGAATTTGCTAACAAGCCCTGCCCGGGGTTCAACGCCTGTAAAGAATATGCCGACTTGTAAAGATAAAGATGTCAGCCGGTCGCCGGCTAAGTTTGTCGCGGTTGTCGTTCTGATGATCCTCCTGCTCGCTTCGGCTTGCACGAAAACTATATATGTCCCTACCGAACATGAAACTGTCAGGTCTGATACCGTGAGGCTCGTTTCTCTCAGGTCGGACACTGTGCAGAAATCTGATTCCGTTTTCGTGCTTCTCAAGGGTGATACCACACTTATCAAGGAGTATCATTTCATTTATCGGACCGAAACAGTTCATGATACGGTGTATCAGGCTAAGGCCGACACTGTCAGGATCTCCGAACCATCCAAGGCTCTTGCAAAGTCGGTAGCCAAGGACTCCGGGGAGATAAAAAGCTTCGCTCTGCTGGCAGTTTTCCTTTTCGCAATCCTGATTATTGCCGGCATCGCTATCCTGATATTCTTCCTGAAGAAGAAAAAATAAAAAAATTCGCCAATGCCTACCCCCTCCAAAAAAATATACTTCAACGATGTCCAGCGCCGGGTCCAGCTCATAGGCGCCAGAACCACCGTCATAGTGGCCGGACGACGCACGGGAAAGACCGATTCCATCGCTTCCCCTTTCCTGCTCCGGAATTTTCAGCGCATGCCGGGTTCCGGCAACGGTATTGTCGTGCCTACTTTCAAGCATGGCCTTACCAACACAATCCCCGGGATGCTCGCTGCCTGGGAAAGATGGGGTTATCGCGAGGGTATCCATTGGGTTATCGGCCGACAGGCACCGAAACATTTTAAGAAGCCGATCATCGACCCGAAGGAGAATGAACATCTCCTGCGGTTCGTGAACGGTTCTTTTGCTTACATACTATCACAGGACCGCTCTTATTCGGCAAACTCCCTCACCCTCTCTTCTCTCCTGGTTGATGAGGCCCGTTTCATCGATTATGCCAAGCTAAAGCATGAGACTCTCCCCGCCATGGGCGGCATCAAGTCGCATTTCGGGAAGCATTCCTGCTGGAACTCCATGATGGTGCTATCAGATATGCCTCAGACGCAGAAGGGATCCTGGTTCCTCCATTACCGTGAGGATATGGATTCTGACCTTATCGAGGTGATCGAGGCTTCGGTCTATGAGGACTGGAGGATAACACACCGGATCCGCGCTCTCTCTTATACACATCAGACGCTGCCGCC
>CAMWIH010000106.1 GCA_947174305.1 uncultured Porphyromonadaceae bacterium
GGTTGATTCCAAGGAATCAACCTGTTCGTTCCATGATAGTATCAACTTCATATAGATGATTAAGATCTCAATATACGATGGAAATTACAGATTTCAATGTATCGCATATTTTTTCTCTTATGGCTCCCTTATCGCCCTGACAGGGCGACCCATAGTGCGTCGGCCGATGAACTGACCACCTACATAATATCGCAGTTCCGCGGCATCGCCTTCAAGTTCGCGGTCGGTATCGAGACCTAAAGCCATACCATAGGATTGGTTCCCTGTGAAAAATCTATTGCTCCAAGCGTAGGAACAATTTCTTCCAAAGTTACCCCCTGCGGTACCGTTATACTTACCCGGTTTCCAAGCACTCGTCCACCATTTGTTTCCTGTCGAAGAGAAGAAGAGTGCTTCCTGAAGATTATTGGCGTTTCCTTTACCCCAGACGCGGAAGTTATAATCGTCGAATCTGGCACCGTTTACTTTATTCCGGAATTGAGCGATAGCCCAGTTACCGCCCGACCATGTGTCTCTTTGAGCAGCCGTTTCCTCGTCGCTATTTATTTCTTTTTTAGCGTCCTTGCTACCTGCCGAGCCATCGGAAAAGGTATATGCGTTACTGAAATTCTTTTGAACCACATGCCACACTCCCGCATTCGGAACCATATAACCGGCTGGAGAGGGGTCATAGACAGTCTTGAGATGACACCACATATCCTCATGATCATTATCGTTATTCCAGGAGGTGACATTGCTGTCCTTATGATTGTTCCAGAGATTCGAGGTCTTTTTGCTGCCCAGCCAGTCTTCGTTGACCGTGCCGGCGCCTGCATTGCTGGCATAGAAGATTTCCGGATGCTGAATGGCTGTGCCGATAGTTACACCTCCTATCTCCTCCAGATATTTCATCTCCGACTGACGCGGACCGAACACGCGTTTCTCTTCATGCTCATGGTTGAAGTATCCTCTGATCGGATCCTTGCGCCCCCATTGATAATAGGTGTTGTTGGCATACTTATAATCAATGGTGACTCCATCCTGAATTACATCCAGTTTATCTGTGTGTCCGCTCGGCGTTGTGCCGTCGGGGAGATACTGGACATAATCCATCTTATTCTTGCGCTTGAGATAGATCACTTTCTTCGGGTCGCACCATCCGAGATTATATGCGGCCATCCAGAAAGAGCGGTTCTTCTGATTGTATGTCACCTCAACGTCGCCACATTCACGAAGACCGATCTTGGCTCCGTTCTCATTGAGAGCTTCAGACGATAAGTAGGTGTTGAATCTGGAGTTGCCGGTGTCATAGGCATGTGGCAAACGGCTTGTGGGATCATTCCAATGCTCGGTTGCCCAGATATGCCAGCTCCACATCACATTGCCGTCAGTTTTGTCGAGAAGAGCGATAATCGCGTTTCCCTGCTGGATATCATTCGGCTCTATGTAGAATCGGATCATCTGCTCCCCTCCTATAGAGACAAGCTCCACCTCCTCGATCAGACTGTAGGCATCCTCCCAGATAAGATTGGCGCAAGCTGCCGGCGGGGTGCTGATATTCGGTCCGGAGATAGGTTTATCATTATAATCAGTCAATGTTTTAAGGATATAAAGGTTTACTCCGGAAGAGTTAGAGGTAGAGGTGTTCTGACATGTGTAGGCACTTGCATTCGTGCTGCCATTCTTTATTGCGTTACCATACACGAGGGGGAACATGTACCATCCTCCGCGGTCAACGATATAACAGTTGGCTGTGGTGCGCGAATGGGCTCCTCCGAATTTCGAGAGATCGTAGGGAGCAGCCTTGGTGCCGTAAGGGGCGCGCCCCTGCATCGTTTCATCACCGATCCAGTCGGTCACCACATAGTGAGGGAGGAAATCGACACAATGTTCCTCCTTCTCCACTGAACCCTTCCCGCTCAAAGGGGTTGCAAAAGTGTCGGTGAGCCAATCAGCGGCGCTGACAAATTTCTGATCAGGATTCCCGGCAGGAAACGCCGTATCCTCCGAACCGTTTACCACGTAGGAATATGACCCTCCATGAGAGGCCTTCCAGGGGAGAGGCTCGATAAAGTTCTGGTCGTTGGCCTTGTAGCGATAGCTCTTCACATAATATTCTGCTATATTGCCTGAATTATCAAATCTCGCGTCGTTGGGATTATAAACGTAAATATTCTCCTTCCCTCCGGCCGTGTTCCCCTCTGCATCGAACACATAGACCCAATTATCCTTGGATGTGGAGATAGTATATACATATTCATATCCCGCTTTCCACTCCTTGAGCTCATTGGCCTTGATCTTCCCTTTCACCTTTATCTTGGACGCTAAGGGGCTCACCACGTTGTAACGCTCTATTTCCACTTCAATCTCCGCTTCATCGGGAATCTCCTGCGGGATGAGCATGAAGGTTTTCTCAGGCATAAGAGTGTTGAGAACGACATCTTTGGAATCGTCTTCGGGATCGAAGTTGCCGTTTTCAATCTCATGGTTGAAAACCTGGGTATATGTTGCGTTGCCACTATGGTTCGACCATTCAAAATGACCATTGCCACTGTTATCGTCAGCGGTATAGACACAGTCGCCTTTCCCTTTAACGCCTTTGATGGAGACGCTTATCACCTTCCCCTTCAAGACATCGCGCACGGCAAATTTAATTGCAGAGAGCGCATGATTGAATTTTAAGGGGACACGATAATTGGTTGGCTTTGTCGCTTCCCGGTTATACGTTCCGACAGCCGTGAGGAGATCCACCTGTTTCTCTGCATCGTTGGTGCCGTCACCCTTCAAAGCCTCGTAGGAGAAGGAGATGCTGTTTTTAGTGTAGCTTGCATCCTTTAGATTTGACGTCTCAGAGTGAGGAGCAACAGCATTGAAACAGAGCCTTTCGGTTCCGGGCCAATGGTTAGCTGACTCTGTGACCCACACCCGGCTGTCGCCCGTGGGCAACGGCTTTGTCTTCGACATCGGGATATAGGTAGAGCCGGAGGCCTCCACATTTGCACAGACCCCGAATGACTTATGAATCTCTTCCAATTTCGCGGCAGATTCCACCTGAAGGCCACGAGTCTCAATTGAAGCTTCTCCATTTGGCTGTTCACTAATGGGATGCTCCCATGTATGCAGATATACCGGAAACTCCTCTTCACCGTTCAGCTCCAATGGCTCATAAAGTGGGCCTCCTCCTCGTGTGGAATAGGCATCCGCGGCCTCCACCCCGGGGGAGAAGGTCACCATATCGCTGTTATTCCAGTCGGTGTTATCCTCATGCATCATTTCATCGGTGCAAGCCGACAGCAGCGGAATCAGGAGTCCCGGAAGTATTGATATATATTTGATTGCTGAATATTTCATTCTAATTGAATATGATGCTTCCCCCCGAATTTCCACGCCTCCACATCGATGAGGAACTCAAATGCAAGTGAATTTATACGATACTGATATATGTGGTTTCTTTTTATCGAATCCCAATCGCCGGTATATGCATCCTGAATCACCGGATTTCCGTCTGCCCCGTAAGGCGTAAGATAGATCCACTTCTGATGTTTCACCCCGTTCATATCCAGATTAATGCAGATAGCCTTGCGCCAGTCGGTGCTGGGAAAATCCAATTCCGGCACATAGGCGGTGTAGGTATTTCCATCCTTATGAAAAGGGAGCGGGGTATCTGTAAAGCCTGCGTCACCCCTTATTGTGGTGGCTTCCACATTTCCGGTTGCACCCTTATATTCCCAGTTCTGCATAAGGTTTCCGATGCAGTTTCGGGAACCAAGGGTCATACTCTCGATTGTGGGGCCACTTTCTGTATCGAGATTGATAACCTCAATCTTCGACAAGGCTCTCACTAAAAAGAGGTCGGGAATCGGCATAGGGTTTCCTTCGCTGAAAACTGAATGGTCATACCCCGTCAAGGAGGCATACCGGCTGCCGAACATCGGAATCCAGCTCCCTTCACCAGGAATCCAGGAATCAGGCTGTTCATCATCAACCAACGGATTGAGGGTTAACACCATATCCTTGAGGTCGGCGATAGAGAGAGTTCCGATTT
This sequence comes from uncultured Porphyromonadaceae bacterium, assembly GCA_947174305.1. Lineage (GTDB taxonomy): Bacteria > Bacteroidota > Bacteroidia > Bacteroidales > Muribaculaceae > Lepagella. The sequence continues at coordinate 4,025 of CAMWIH010000106.1, forward strand.
CAGAGTCATCAAGCTTATGGCCTTTCCAGTCGGTCTTAAGCTTTTCGTTCCCTTCCGCGCCACGCCAGTTGGCAAGGGCCACTATGGCAAATTCGGAAGAGATATTGTAAATGGCCGGATCGAGCTTGGTGGTGAGGAGATACATCCCCGGGCCTATATTGGTCAAGCTTGCCGATGGGGCTATCCAGCCATCGTCATAAAGCACCTCTTTTAGCTTCTGATCTTTATCGAAAATGAATATCTTCAGGTTTTCCAAATCTATGTACGACTCCTCGGGAGTGCCAAAGAAATCAACGGCACGCGACGCGGCGGCGCCACCGGCAACGACGCGGAAACTGACAGTGATATCGTCCGGTTCCGGCTCCGTTCCATCCGGCTCTCCCGAAGAGGAACAGCTCATCGTGACGGGCATCAAGAGCAATGCCGCCATAAGATAAGGCAGAATATGTCGGTAACTATATGGTTTCATTCCTGACTTTTTTCCAATAATTATAGGTCGGTGTTCTGAAGCACCATTCGCCACGACAAGATATCAACAACCGCCTTATACCACGAGCCGTCATCGTTCATGAAGAAGGTCATGCTGTAATCATCCTGACGATCGAGAAATTCATCATCCTCCATCTGTCGGTAATACTCCCCTTTCACCATCATGAAATAATCGATGATAGGGATTTCGATCACTTTGTCACGGTCGTATGTACGGGTGACGGTGAGTACCGGCTTGCGGCACATCTGAAGTCTTGACGTTGTCATCTCTGCCACGAGCGAATGTATTTCGGTTACAGCCGCACGGCTTCTCTCCACCATATTTTCATCTCCGTTATCAGGCACGAGGGGAGGTAGGGTCTGTGCGAGCCCTTCATGAACGGCCCACGGACGATATTCAATCGATTCATCATCAAGAATGGTATTGTCGTGGTCAAGATAACCGTTTTGGTCGGTGATCTTGAATTCGAAATCCCCTTTCTTTATCTCCTTGCCGCTGAGATGCACGAGCATTATGCGGATGGAGTTGGTGTCTTTGGTGAGTGGAAGATTGACAATATGGGTGCCCCATTCATCGGGCAGCTCCACCTCCGACACCATTCCGTGGAATAGTGCGTCGAGATCGGTAGTGGAATGGGCTGTCTCTCCGTCATGTTCGCGATCCATCGTCATACGTAGATCTGCAAACGAGAGCGGGTGGTCGCCTCCGGCCAGATTGAAACCTGCTGCATTCTCATGGCGCTTACGGCACCACGCCACTATGTCATACTTGCCTGGAGCCACGGGGAGATCCATCAGGTAACCCTCCTCGGTGAGAGTGGCTCCTTCATCATGACCTTTCCACACCAGTTTCCCGTCGGTATCAAAAACATAGAGATCCACTTCGCCAACCTGAGTGGAGAATGCTTCGGCATATTGCATATTCCGATTGAATCGGAACCGGACTTTGTAATATGGATTACAGTCCGGCTCCTCTTCGGTCATCATACTGCAAGAGGAGAGAGTGAGTATAGCAACTATACTCAGAAATACACGCTTATATATACTTTTACTCAATCTCATAAAATGTTTTCCTCAAATTTCCTATCCCGTGAGTGTCATCTGTTTTAAGGATTCACGGATTATCAAAGATCCACAGACTGACCCACCAGACGCCATTGCAGAACTCGGATGCGGGTGCTGATATAATACTGTTCGTTCTCTGTGGGAGGAACGATAGGCTGTTCGATGTCGCCGATACCGGTTCCGAGACCCTCAATCTTATTGATTGAAAGGTCATAGACGTGGTTACGAACCACACCATAATCTCCAAGCACCACGCTCTTGGGGTCAAACTTGTTGCTCGTCGTGCCGACACCCCAGATATGCTTCAGAGGCACGTTGAAATATGCTTTCCCGGTCTGGAATTTCTCAAGCACACCGTAAGTGGCATAGAGTTTCTTTTCAAGATCGGTTGCATCGGCATCAGTTATATTCTTATATCCGCCCGCACCATTATTTTGGGTTGGATCATAGATGAATATCTTGTTGCTATAAGCTCCGTCGGCATTCTTCTTGATATTCAATGTGCGCCACTGTTCGGAAAGCTTCTTCCCTCCTGTGGCTGTCGATGCCGGATATCTCAATTCAAAGTCTTCGTATCCCACACCATACAGATTGTTTTTAAGGTGGGCGGCGCGGAGAGGTTCGTAAGAGTTAGGGATAAGTTTCCCTTCTTTATCCACACTTTGCACGAAGAGTGTGCTTCCACCTCTTTCAAGCATAAAATCAATTGCCTCGTTATCAGAAATCATGACAAGACGGTTGGCCTCCGCCTCATGACGCACATAGAAGGATTTACTCTTATCGGTTGTGGTTCCGTCGAACACAACGGTCCCCGCTCCATTCTTGACCACGTAATGGCCGAGAAGAACCACGGAAGCCATTGCGGCCTTGGCATTGATGGAGTTCATTGTGGCATAGCTCAGAGTGTTCTCCAGTACATACTCGTGAGTCTTGACTGTGCTGTTAAACTTAACGTAGCTTGTGCTCGTGTGGTTGCGCTGCTCTTCAAGCACATTGGCGTAAGAACGGTAGGTGAGGGGGAAAGTTCGTCCTTCGGGGTTGATGCTCTCCAAGTATTTCACGTCGTAGCTCACGTCGGGATAGAAGGTGTCGGCATCGTCAGCAATGATGAAATAGGTTGGATCTATCGCCCAGTAGGAACGGAGATTAGTGACATCGTTCACATAGTTCCAGCGACCGTCGTTGTTCTGGTTATTGGCCTTGAAAGCATTCTGCACCTCGTTCAACTTCATGCCATAGTCAACATCGGGCATATTACCGGATAGATAATTGTCTCTTACCTGACGGAAGTTTTTCAAAAGGAACGACCTTTTCTCTGTTCCGTTCACAAACCATGCCTCAGGCACAAACTCCAGAGTATAGGTGTCAGCGCTCACACCTGAATTGCTCTGGTAGGGCTTCTCCTGTGGAATTGCATCAAGAGGTGTTGATAGACGCACTTTGGCTTCCATACGCTCCACGGTTATGTCGATTGTAGCGTCCTCGGCATCACGCGCATCTTCCATAGTCTCGAAGAACTGCGATTTGAAATCAACCTCGGTAGCAAACACATTATTACCACTCTCCTGACTGAAATATAGGGAGTTGTTCATAGTGCGATAGCCATTATATGAGATATCCGCACGGTTTCTGATGAATGTCATCAGTTCTTCAAGTTTATCAACCGCAAGGTCTCCGTATTTGGCGGTGGGGTTCACGAATGCAACCACATATTTCGGATAGTTGATATTTTCCGGAAGATTGACAGGAGCAACCATTGTAAGCATCCTTTCAACAGTGTTCGATGTGCCAGGAGTGCTCACCGTATTCTCATCGGTAACGGTAAGGTTGGTCCTACCCACGTAGTTGCGTCCGGCGTCGAAGAAGATAAGGAGTATCTGGTTCACACGATTCTCGTCGTCGCTGCCATTCTCATACTGCTCAGCACGCGTAAAACCGTCGCTAACCAACGAAACGCGAACGTATGTGGTGGTTTCGTTCTCCATCACTTTGCCGGGTTGCTCGGGCAAGTCATTTGAACAAGAAAGAAGTAGGCCTCCGCAAAGGCTTCCTAATAAGATTTGTTTCAGTTTCATTGTTATAGATGTTTTGCTGTTTACTTATTGATTTCCTATCCTTCTCAGATCTCACCAAAGAAGGACATTTCACTATATATCCTTTTCAATCCTCACCCAAGAGGGCACGGTTCTTCTGCGCCTCGGGGAGTGATTCTATTGTATCGAGGAGCTTACGCGCACCCTCAAGGTCTCCTTCCTTGGCAAGAAGCACTGCGCGCGCATTCACAGCCTCGGGCGAGTCGCCGGCTTTTTCCAGCAATGCTGAAGCTCTCTTCAAGTCTTGCCTACGCAATGCCGAAGCGGCGGCGTTAAGATTGGCCTCTTCGCTATCAGGATAATACTTCAAGGCTGCCTCTATCACCTTGTCGAAGTCGGCCGATCCTTCGGGATAAAGGCGTGCCACGCGCATCATCTGGTTGAGCGACATCTTTTCGGGCGACACCATTATTATCTCCGACAGTTGTTGGTCGCTCATCGGTTTCAGGCGTGTGCTTATCCTGAACTTTGTGGCCCTGAGATGCGGGAACCACTCAGGTAGTATCTTGTTTTTATATAAGTCACTGAAACGCGGATCGGTCTTCAGTTCCCTCTCCTTGGCATCGTAGTCGGCAGGAGAGAAAGCCGGACGGTCAATCAGTCCAAGAAGCGCAGTGCGTTGCGCATCTGTTATATCCTTTGCATTCACAACCTGGTCGCGAAATTCGCCCCAGTTCTCGGCCACAGCATCGAAATCGGTCACATCCTGAGAAATGTTATACTTATTTCCCACATATTTGCCGATATATTCCGCCAAAGCGCGCGAACGTCCGGTGGCCAGTTCCTTATTGTGTTCGTAGGGCGACTCAGGGGAGGCGTAACCTATTATCTCAATCTTCGCAATCTCCACATTGGGATCGGTAAGGGCATATTCTATAGAATCATAAATCACTTTCAACTGCTGGCGGTTGTCAATTTTCTGTCCGTTGCGGCATTGATACACATTATCGTGAAGCTCCGTGCGATCCACCTCAAACTGCACCCGGGCGCGTCCTTCGTGGATTGAGACGGGCAACTCCGTGACGCGCGGTGTGATGTAGGCCACATACATATTTCCGGCAGGGTTCAGGAGAGTATCGGTGGGTTCCCCTGAAGAAGTTCCGGCAAGCACACCGCAACCGCAATTGTCAAACCTGAAGCTAACCCTGACATTGCGTGTCATCATCCAGGGTTGCATCTCCACACTTGCCGAATAATCAACTGTCTGAGGATGGCCGTTATCGCGGCGCACCTCCTTCATTATGTCATATTCCTTGCGATATTTCTTCAGTCCGCGCATCGTTCCGCGCTCGTATGCATAGTGCATGCCGCGTCCCGTCACCAGAACCGTAGGGAGAATGACCGACTCGCCTTTCTCGCCTTCCACAACAGGAGTCACGAAAATCTGTTCGTTTCCCTTCAGCTTCAATGAATCGAGCACAATACCGGCCGACAAATGCAACGACTTCCCTCCGTTTATCCTGTTCAAGACAACGTTATCCGCAGCAATCGGATAGGAGGCTGCTGCAGCCGGCAAAACAATAAGGGTGGCTATGGCCAGCATTATGATGTGTAAGTATCGTTTCATCTCTTATTGTCTTAAAATAGATAAATGAATGAGAGTCCGAGCTTTGTGATGCCCAGATAGTTGGTTTTCCCTTCTCCTAATTTGGCTCCGCACTCGGCACATTTGAATTTCTTGTAATCTGCATAAACATATCCAGCCCCAATCTCGGCCTCAAGATTCCAATGTTTCCCCAACACCCACTGATAACCGTATGTGAAGCCGCCGCCTGCATACCATCCTTCATACCGGAAGTCGCGCACACCTTTTGAAAGATTATCTCCTCCGAAGAAGACACCGGGAAGGGGAATGTTGATGTTGACGGCATTATATTGCCCACCCAAAGCGTGGACACCGATGAAGTGTCCGTCGAATTTGGAGCAGAGCCACCACCGGTATTCCGGCATGGCGACCCAGTGCATAGCCTTCCTCTGTCCTTTTTCACTGCTGAATTTCCAAGGATTCAACCCATAAACCAGACTTATGGTGCTTCGGGAGCCAACGCCGATCTCGGCTCCTATGTTAGGCGTGGTGGCAGCATCGTAGAGCAGGTTGGTCTTTATCGCGAACTGCGCCTTCACCGATGGAACGGCAAACACAAGAGCAATAAAGAGTGCAATCACCTTAAGTATGGGGAATTTCTCCATACTTTTCAGTATGACGTTCATTTTTTTATCTATAATGTTAAAGGTATGAATAAGTTTGTAGATTCTTTATTCACTAATGTTTATAAAAAAATCGCACCTATCAAAAAATTCTTAGTATTTTTGCAAAGGTAAGTATTATATTCTAATCAACAATATCTTTTGTTATTTATTTTATAGCTAACCCT
>CAMWIH010000107.1 GCA_947174305.1 uncultured Porphyromonadaceae bacterium
AGGGGCGTCCCGACATCGTGGTGCGCACGGAAAAATATATCTATATTTTCGAATTTAAATATAACGGCACGGCAGAGGAAGCGATGGCACAGATTCACGATCGTGACTACCCCGGCAGGTTTGCCGTTGACAAGCGAAAGGTTTACTTGATAGGCGCCAATTTCTCAACAAAGGAAAGAGGACTTGATGAATATATCATTGAAGGTGTTTAAACAAATTTGAGAATATTACAGAAAAGCCCAACAAATTCGTAACTAAAATAGCTATAAAAATCTATATTTACCATGATTTTAAAACTTAAAAAGATTCTTGTGGCAACGCTACTGTCTTGTAGCCTCTTTATAGCCATGGGATCACCGATTTCGCCTGAACAGGCCATCCAAAGAGTAAGAAACTCTTCGCATAGGTTGTCATCTCAAATTAACACTTCTCCAACCCTTATGCTCACTCTTTCCGAGGAGAATTTACCTACCATATATTTAGTTAAATTTAAAAACAGTACCGTGTGTCTCAGTGCTGACGATGCACTTCCCCCCATGTTAGGTTATACCGATACTGCGTGTGACATTGAAGATCTTCCACCCGCTTTTAAATCATGGTTAAATGATATTTCAAAGGAGGTATCAATAGTAAGCAATCATCAGGAGTTTAATAAATCGGATAGAGCAGAGGATTTCCCTCCAATCGCTCCCTTGTGCAAGACAGAGTGGAGTCAGGATGAACCATATTACAACCTTTGTCCTAAAAATGTAAGAGAAGACAAGAGGTGTTATACCGGTTGTGTGGCTACGTCAATGGCACAAGTGATGAAATATCATAACTGGCCTACGTCGGGAGAGGGTTCAGTAAGCTACACAACAGATATAGGAACTGGGAATATAACCCTTAGATTGAATTTTTCTACTAAGTTTTATGATTGGGATAATATGCTTGATACCTATGTTCCCGGAGAATATACGGATACAGAGGCAAATGCTGTTGCCACCTTAATGAAGAGTTGTGGATTTTCTGTGCAGATGAATTATTCAACTTCAGGAAGTGGGGCATCTTCCCCGCGGATCGGATATGCCTTAGGCGAATATTTTAAATATGACAAGTCAAAGTTGCGTTATATGCTCCGCGACTGTTTCTCGCTTGAAGAATGGGAGCAGATAATATATTCCTCATTGAATAATGATGGCCCTGTCATTTTAAATGGGCAGAGCAATGAAGGGGGGCACAGTTTTGTCTGTGACGGATATGATAAGGATGGCTATTTCCATATTAACTGGGGTTGGAATGGCATAAGCGACGGCTATTTTCTACTCAATGTGCTTGATCCATACAATCAAGGTATAGGCGGATCGGGCGATAACTCCGGGTTCAACTATATGCAGGATGCCATTATCGGCATTACTCCGGCTAAAGATCCTGAGAAAAACGGTGAAGATAGCTGGATAGGACAGATGTATTCAAATGGAGAGTTAGGCATTAAAACCGGCGATGTATATTCTATAGGCGAAGAGACGGGGGAATTGTGTGAAAATGGCGTATATAATTATGGGCCGGGGGACCTTCCGGCCGATATGATTTTCGGACTGTTATTCCGTTCGGAGGATAACGGAGAAATTTACATATATCCAGCGGCTGTCGGTGAGCCTGTAGCCCTGTATTATGGATTTTCATCGTTTACCTTGCCTTTGCCTGAAGATATTCCTGAAGGAACCTACAGAGTGACCCTTTCCTATTATTCCGAGTCATACGCTAATTCAAATGCTGGAAATAAAATGTATGCTCGTCCCGATGCTCCTAATGAGCCACCCCGTTCGGATTCGGTTGACAATGCACCAACCTATGAGGATGGATGGATTGATGTCTATTTCCCGGAGGATGTGCCTGCCTCATATACAGCATACGTAAAAGATGGAACAATAAGGTTTGAGGAATCCTTATGGCGTCCAAGCGATGTGAGTGAATTTAAAATAGCTCACGATGACTCGCTGAGATATTATAACCTGCAAGGCTTGCAGATTGATTCTCCGGCTCCCGGTCAAATTGTAATTATGAAGCGGGGCGACAAAGTTTCAAAATTCATCGCAAAATAAGAGACGGTGTGTCAAATTTCTCCTTTTGACACACCGTTCTAACCCTATCCTTATAACCTTCCTAAACCCTTTAAAATGGGACCGGTGATTCCCCCGGTCCGGGCATGAGGTCAGGCCCCGAGGAGGGGAGCCCGGAAGAGAACGTGAATCCTTCCGACGGGCCTCCCGAGCCCGTATTGGATCCGGAATTGGAGGCGCTTGTCACACGTCGTGTCTCGACATTTTCAAATGCCTCCTGCATCATCTTGTAACCCTCGTCCCAGTTCTCAAATCTTGCATATTTCGACACGAAGCGTAACTTCACATCTCCCACTGCACCCGACCTGTGCTTCGCCACAATAAGCTCTGCCAACCCCCGGATGTCGTTGCCATGTTCATCTTCAGTACTCTTGGTGTAATATTCAGGACGATGAATAAAGCATACAATATCGGCATCCTGCTCTATGGCTCCTGATTCACGCAGATCGGATAGCACCGGCCGCTTATCCTCTCTCGTTTCCGTAGAACGGTTTAACTGCGACAATGCAATGATTGGAATGTTAAGTTCCTTGGCCAAGCCTTTCAGCGAACGCGATATCGTTGAAACCTCCTGCTCACGCGAACCAAGTTTCATGCCTGAAGCCGTCATCAGCTGGAGGTAATCGATCATAATCATCCTCACACCACGTTCGCGCACCAAACGGCGCGCCTTTGTTCGCAATTCGGTAATGGATAAGCCTGGAGTCTCGTCAAGGTAGAGAGGGGCGCTGAATACGTTACGGATACGGCTGTTAAGACGGTCCCACTCCTCAGGCGTGAGCTTACCGCTCTTGATCTGTTCTCCGTTTAGGTCGGCCACATTTGAGATGAGACGTTTCGCCAGCTGAACATTCGCCATCTCAAGCGTGAAAATTGCAATCGGAGTGTTGAAATCGACAGCCATATTCTTAGCCATGGATAGCACGAAGGCCGTCTTACCCATTGCCGGACGAGCCGCAATGATGATAAGATCGGAATTTTGCCATCCGGAAGTCATCTTGTCAAGATCGGTATAACCGGTCTGGAGACCCGAAAGACCGGTTTCTGTGTTGGCCGCAGTCTGAATCTGTTCCAACGCAAGATTCAGCACAGGGTCGATCTGCGTCACCTCCCTCTTGAGATGCATCTGAGAAATCTCGAATATCTGTCCTTCTGCGGCTTGAAGAAGGTCGTCCACATCGTTGCGTTCATCGTAGGCATCGGTTTCAATCTTTGTTGCGAAAGATATGAGGCGCCGGGCAAGATATTTTTGGGCGATAATCTTGGCATGAAATTCCACATTGGCCGCCGAATACACCCGTCCGGTTAATTCCGTGATATGTATCGCTCCTCCCACTTCCTGGAGTGTGCCATTCTGGCGGAGCTGTTCCGTCACGGTCATCATATCGATAGGCCTTTGATTGAAACCAAGGGTTGAGATGGCCTCGTAAATCTTCTGGTTGCGCGGATCGTAAAAGGCATCCGGTGTGAGGATATCGCTCACATTCATGTATGCATCCTTTTCAAGCATCAAAGCACCGAGCACCACCTCCTCGAGCTCCGTATCGTGGGGAGGAAGCTTGCCGGTAGGATCCTGCATTATAGGTTGCACTTTAGGTTTGCGAGGTTTGTATGTATTATTTTCTGCCATAATATTAAAATCTTTTCCAATGCAGCTGATTGGCAATCGGTCCTAATTAGTTCATTTACGATAGCAGTAATCGCTATAATTATCCAATCCACATCATTACGATCAGCCAGATGGAGAGGGCAAACATCAGCATAGCTGTCTTGCCAAGCAAAGGATTAAGAGCCTTCCCCTCCGAACGGCGTATCTTTTGCCACAACATATAGTGACAATTCAGGTATAGCAGCGTCCCTGCCTGCCATAAGATATTGAAACGGCCGATGGTCACCCACACAAGGAGGAGACACCCAATGACTCCATTGAAGAAATAAACACCGGCCATTGTGCGTGGTCCGAAGATTACGACCGATGTGCGTTTACCGACAGCGCGATCCTCTTCTGCATCCCTGTAATTATTCACGATAAGTACATTTGCTGCCATCAATCCTATCGCCATCCCGACCGGAAGAGAAAGGGAGAGGAAGTTTTCCCATCCACCGGTCTGCACGTAGCAGGTGAAACACACTGGAACGATACCGAAAAAGATGATAACTGCAATTTCGCCCAATCCATGATGAGAAAGGGGGTACGGACCGGCCGAATAACCAAGGGCAAATAGCGCAATAGCAATCCCCACCGGCAGCATCCACCAGCCACCCCAGATTATAAGTGATAGACCGATAAGGCAATCAATGCATAAAAGACCAACTGTTGCAGCGAGCATTGCCTTGGGGGAGATATCGCCCTCTGTCACACCTCGCCGGAATCCTTCGCGTCCTTTTCTGTCGAGTCCCTTCTTGAAATCGAAATATTCGTTTGCGAAATTCGATACAATCTGTGCGAAAAGAGCAAATAGCAAGCATATAATAAACGGGAGGGTGTTAAACCCTCCATCGTATATTGCACATGCCGTGCCGGCTATTACTCCTGCTCCCGACACCGGGAGGGTGCGAAGGCGCATGGCCTCGATCCAAGCTTTTATCATATATTACTTAATTCTCTTCTTTACAACCTCTGTAAGGCGGGAGGAAAGTTCATCAAGACGTTCTTTCCCAATAATCTTCTCCTTAAGCGGAGGCAAAGCTTCATATCCAAACTTGAGGCCTGCAAGCATCATGGCCAAAGAGGCATTGGTGTCGGAATCACCTCCTGCATTCACAAGACAGTGAAGAATCTCTTCCGGGGTCTTGCAATTCCATAGAGCCCAAAGCGCAACTCCCAAAGATTTGCGCGTGTACCACCAGGTCTCTTCATCATCGATGTGGAAATCTTCAAGGTTACCTTCATGAGCCATTCGGAGGAAGTGTAGGGCGCGGTCGTCAATGTTGCGGCATAGTTCCCACATCTTGCCGAAATCCGGTTCCTTATCGTTGTAAAGATAACTGTTTACGTAAAATGCCGCCACAGCTGTCGTTGCGACGCACCGGGTGTCATCGTGAGTGATGTTCACCAAGCGTCGTGTAAGTTCTGAAATTGAGGTGTCCTCATCGGCAAAAATGCCGATGATGAGCGAACGGTTCAGCGCCTCGTTGGAAGCGTCAAGCATCTTGTTGCTTCTCCATGCACGATGGCTTATAACTATAGGGTTGTCTGCCCAACCCTCGGAAGGTATCACGATTCGATAGGGAGCCTCAAGGTCATCAGGAGCTTCCTTATACCATTCAAGAAGCTTGTGGGCAATCTTTACGATATCCACACCCTCATCTTCAATCACCGGCTCAAGAATGCGAAGAATCACCTCCGTGTCATTGGTCCAGCTCCCCGGAGTATGCATCGAGCGGTGCATGTCGCGGATGAACTGATTGAAAGATGTAAGGCCTTCAGGATAATATGATTTAATCTCCTGGCGAGTCATGAATTCAGTGCCAAGGCCGAGGGCATCGCCTAACGCCATGCCGTAAATGGCTCCTTTGATTTTTTCGTCGATAGTCATATCAGGCGGTATTTTGAAAAGAAAGAAAAATGGATGTTGCTGTTTCCGACAACATCCACAAAAATACAAAAAAAAAAAGATTTATCAAAAAGATTTTCACTTATTCCGGAGTCAAAAGAATGGAAATGTCCATTAGGGCCTAAATATTCTTTATCTATCCGTTATCTCCTTAATTTCCGGAAAAAATCCTGCATCAGTTCCCTGCACTCCTCTTCCAGCACTCCCGACGTGATTACCGTTTTCGGATGAATGGGTGAGCGCGTGGGGGAATAGTATGAAAAGAACCCGCGTTTTGGGTCGGAGGCTCCATAAACAATCCTTCCGATCTGGCTCCAGCCCAATGCCCCGGCACACATTGCGCACGGTTCAACCGTGACATATATAGTGCAATCGGGGAGATATTTCCCGCCTAAATTTTCCGCGGCTGCGGTTATGGCAATCATTTCCGCGTGGGCTGTCACATCTTTCAAGGTTTCTGTAAGGTTATGCCCTCGGGCTATGACTTTATCATTAACCGTTATTACGGCTCCTACAGGAATCTCTCCCTGTGCTGCGGCTTCCATTGCTTCTGCAAGTGCCATCCGCATGAATCGTTCATCTTTCATCATTCATGACTCCTTAATAACATCGGCTATTTTCTGCATAAGCCAGCGTGGAGTGGAGGTTGCACCGCAAATGCCGATGCGCTCCGCTCCCTCGAGCATTTTAATGTCAAGATCGCTCTCGTCGCTGACAAGAATGGTTCGGGGATTCACTTTTTTGCATTCTTCAAAAAGCACCTTTCCATTAGAGCTCTTTGCTCCGCACACAAACACCACTGCATCGTGCGACCCGGCAAATTCCCGGAGACCGTCGAGCCGGTTGGCCACCTGGCGGCATATAGTATCGAAAAACTGAAAGTTACCCTCCTTTTTTCGCTTGTTTATCTCCGCCACGATACGCCTGAACCCGTCAAGAGATTTGGTGGTTTGGGAGTATAGGAGTATGTCGCACGACAGGTCGAGCGAATCGAGGTCCTCCACTTTCTGAATCACCTTAGCCTCACCTTCGGTCTGGCCTACGAGGCCGTTCACTTCGGCATGCCCCTCCTTTCCGTAAATGAGTATAAAGGGCATCCGCGCAATCTCTCCGGCTTCAAGTTTCTTCCGGTTAAGGTCGTATGCCGTCTTGATTCTTTTCTGGAGCTGCAGCACAACCGGACAGGTGGCATCAATCACGGTGATATTGTTGCGCTCGGCGCATTGGTAGGTCGAAGGAGGCTCCCCGTGTGCCCGAAGGAGCACGGTGGCATCATGCAGTTCCTTCAGGTCAGAGTGGGTTATCGTGTCGAGACCCTTCAGTCTCAGCCTCTCAACCTCCGACGCGTTATGCACAATGTCGCCAAGGCAATAAAGGGAGCCGGAGCGGTCAAGCTCCGCCTCGGCTTTCTCAATTGCAGTCACAACCCCGAAGCAGAATCCGGAATTTTCATCAATCTCTATGATTGCCATATTATAACTTAGGTTATTCCAACTTCTTCCTGATCACTTCACCCTCTCCCGGTAAAGATCAAGAAGCCAATCCATCTGTTGCGGGATAGTCATGTTGTCATTATCCAGCACCACAGCGTCAGAAGCCTTTGTGAGCGGTGATTCCTCGCGGTGCGTGTCGATATAGTCGCGTTCGCGGATATTCTTCAATACGGAATCGTAGTCAACCTCCTCACCCTTTTCAAGAAGTTCCTTGACCCGTCGTTCGGCCCTCACTTCCGGGGTGGCATCAACAAACACTTTCATCTCCGCATCGGGGAAAACGGTGGTTCCGATATCGCGCCCGTCCATCACTATGCCGCGTTCTTCTCCAAACTTTCGTTGAAGAGCCACAAGATGATGCCTCACTTCAGGAATCACTGCCACCGGCGAAACCATTCCGCTCACCTCCATAGAACGTATCTCTTTCTCCACATCCTCACCATTGAGAAGCGTGTGTTGAACACCGTCCTCTCCGGCCGCCATGAAGGATACCGAAATATCAGGGAGAGCCCTGACCAAAACTTCTTTATCCACGTTGCCGGCAGAAGTCATGCCGTTGCGGAGGGCATAGAGTGTTACGGCGCGATACATTGCGCCCGAATCGACATACACATAGCCGATCCGGCGCGCAAGGTCGCGAGCCATTGTTGATTTCCCCGATGAAGAGTAGCCGTCAATGGCTATTATTATCTTTTTCATTTCTTCGCTGCTGTTTTCTTTGCAGTTGTTTTCTTAGTGTCGGAAGCTTTCTTTGCCGTTGCCTTCTTGGGCGCGGGTTTCACAAACCTGAGCACCATTGCCGTGCGTGCCGGGATGTAAAGCTTGAGCCATCCTTTCCCTGCCGGTGAATACAATGGGTCGGGCGAGGTGAAATGACGCACACTGTCGTCAATGTTTCCGAATCCTCCAAACTCCGGACGGTCGCTGTCGAGAACCACCTCATACTCTCCGGCCGGGGCCAGGAAGCCATAATCGGTGAACGATTTGTTCGGGCTCCAGTTGAACACGAACACGAGGTCGCCACGACGGAATGCAAGCACCTGGTCATCATCTTTCTCCCAAAGCTTTTCAACGGGAAGTGCCTGGAAATTATATTTGGAAGATACAACCTCCACCATGGCGTTGTCGAAGGCATTCAGGAACTTATATTTCAAGTCCTCCCTATCTACTAGATCCCACTGACGGCGGGCATACTTGTAGCTCCAGCCGTTACCCTCGCGCGGGAAGTCGATCCATTCCGGATGACCGAACTCGTTGCCCATGAAGTTGAGGTAACCTCCATTGATCGTGGCGAGGGTCACGAGACGAATCATCTTGTGAAGGGCCATGCCGCGCTCAACGGTGAAGTTGTTGTCGTCAACCATCATGTGCCAGTACATCTCTTTGTCTATGAGGCGGAAGATTATTGTCTTGTCGCCCACGAGTGCCTGGTCGTGGCTCTCGCAATAAGATACTGTCTTTTCATCTGCGCGTCGGTTGGTGAGTTCCCAGAAAATGGAGGTCGGATGCCAGTCCTCATCCTTCTTCTCCTTGATCATCTTGATCCAGTAGTCGGGAATGCCCATGGCCATTCGGTAGTCGAAACCGATACCTCCTTCATCGAATTTGAGCGCGAGACCCGGCATGCCGCTCATCTCTTCGGCAATTGTTATGGCCTTCGGATTCACCTCATGAATCAGGATATTGGCCAGCGAGAGATATACCAATGCATTGGTGTCCTGACCGCCGTCGTAATAATCTCCATAGCTGCCGAACGCCTTGCCAAGACCGTGATCATAATAGAGCATGGAGGTCACGCCATCGAAACGGAAACCGTCAAACTTATATTCCTCGAGCCAGAACTTGCAGTTGGAGAGTAGGAAATGCAGCACGGAATTTTTTCCGTAGTCGAAGCAGAGCGAATCCCATGCCGGATGCTCACGCCGATGGTCACCGTAAAAGTATAGGTCGTAAGATCCGTCAAGCCTGC
Source organism: uncultured Porphyromonadaceae bacterium (assembly GCA_947174305.1). Lineage (GTDB taxonomy): Bacteria > Bacteroidota > Bacteroidia > Bacteroidales > Muribaculaceae > Lepagella. Next base: position 9,122 of record CAMWIH010000107.1, read on the forward strand.
CAAGCCCTTCGATCTCATTCTTCACTGCGTGAGAATGAACTATATCCATGATGACGGCAATACCCATCTCGTGGGCCTCGTCGATCAGGCGTTTGAGGTCGTCGGGAGTGCCGAAACGTGAAGATGCGGCATAGAAACTGCTCACATGGTAGCCGAAGGAACCATAATATGGATGTTCCTGGATTGCCATAATCTGAATTGCATTGTAACCATCCTTGGCAATTCGCGGAAGGGTGAGCCGGCGGAATTCGTCGTATGTGCCGACTCCTTCCTCATTTTGTGCCATACCGATATGGCATTCATAGATAAGGAGCGGCTTCGTATCGGGCGAGAATTTCTTGACCTTGAATTCGTATGGATGCTCCGGGTCATACACTTCTGCAGAGAAGATATGGGTGGTTTCATCCTGCACCACACGGCGTGCGTATGCAGGTATGCGTTCACCGCACCCGCCGTTCCACTCCACAAACATCTTGAACAGGTCGCCATTTTTCAGTGCATCAGCCGGGAATTTACCTTCCCAGGTACCATCTTCAAGTCGGGTGAGTGCGTATGCCGGATCATCGTTTTTCCAGTCGTTGAACGTACCCATCAGATGAATTGCCGTGGCATTAGGGGCAAATTCACGGAACACCCAGCCCTCCTTCTCCTTATGGAGTCCGAAATAGTTATAGGCGTTGGCAAATCGTTTGAGCGAACCGCGGGTATTGGCCGTGAGTTCCTCTTTTTTTCTTATCACATCCTGATGGCGTCCCTCGATGGCCGCGGCAAATGGCTCAAGCCACGGATCATCGCGGAGAATCCCTAACTGTTTTTCCATATTATAAATCTATATCTTGTTATTAATTTAATTATCATATTATAGCTTCCAGTCCATCCTGCCTATCC
>CAMWIH010000108.1 GCA_947174305.1 uncultured Porphyromonadaceae bacterium
CTATATAAATTTAATATTATGGACACAGAAAAAATCAAACAGCTCAAAGAAGAAAAAGGAGTGGTGCTTGTTGAATTCTACGCCACATGGTGCCCTCATTGCCAAAGAATGATGCCTATTGTGGCTGAAGTCAAAGAGAAATTTGAAGGGAAGGCACCCGTGTATCAATTCGACATTGATAAGAACACGGAGTTTGCAGATTCCCTGGATGTGCAGTCAATCCCGACTTTCATAATTTTCGATAAGGGTGAACCGGTGTGGCGCACTGCCGGTGAACTGACTGCCGAGCAACTCTCATCGGAGTTGGAGAAAGCATTAGGATAATCACCATCCCCAACGGCGCCAGCCATAGCCTCGCCGTTTCTCCCCTCTCTTCTCTTCCTCCTTCAGGTCATCTTCAAGGCGTTCGAGCTTGATCGCAAAGTTCTCTTCCAAACCGGACGCTTCTATATATTTACGACACATCTCAAGATTTCCCTGCGCGCTCTTTATAGAGGTGGCAGGGTTTCTTTTTTCGCGAAGCCATTGAATGTCGATTTCGCAAAGATAAATGTAAAGCTGCGCCATTATCTCCGGATCAAAACAGAGGGAGGAAAAATATTTCAATTCCTTTTTTATGGATGTGATCGTGGGCCGTTTGCGAGGCTTGCCGGATGTCGTGAAGAAAAGGCGATGAACCTTAACCTTATATTTTTCCAATTCCGCTTTCAGGTCGGGGTTTAGCCAAAATTCAAGATATTCCTTCGCCTCCGGACGCGCATCATAAAGCTCGCACAGCATCTCCGTAATGGATGGCACATCCATCGAGGCAAGTGTCTTTTTCAATTGGGCTTTCGACATAATAACTGAAAATATAAGGTAAAGAGGTTATTAATCGTTTGAGGGAGTATGGAATGAGGGCGACTAAAATGCTAATGTTAAGAAAAAACCATAACGCGGAGAAATAAATTTTACACAAAGAAGAAATAAGCAATTATCACGGCAGCCACCGCTCCTGTGATATCTGCCAATAGAGCATATCCGGCCGCGTAACGGGTCTTTGAAACGCCGACAGATCCAAAATATACAGCAAGGATATAGAAAGTGGTGTCGGTGCTCCCTCTCACTGCGGCCGCCAATTTGCTTACAAAAGCATCAGCACCATGGGTTTTCATCACATCAAGCATCATTGCGCAACTTCCGCTTCCGCTCAACGGCTTCATGAGCATTGTCGGCAACGCTCCCACCCAGCGTGTGTCAAAACCGAGCCACGCCACAAAACTCTCCACCCAGCCCGTAACTACATCCAACGCTCCTGAAGCCCGGAACATGCCGATGGCCACAAGGATTGCAACCAGATAGGGAATAATCATCACGGCCGTCTTAAATCCATCTTTGGCTCCTTCAATAAACACATCATAAACCCTCAGCTTTTTTCTAACTCCGGCTATAAGGAAGGATATTATGACACAAAACAAGATTAGATTTGCTCCGAATGTGCTGTAAAGCTGAACTTTGTCAGCGGGCAAGGATGAGAAAAACCAAGTGACGAGCGCAACGAACGCCGCTATTCCTACAAGCCAGGAACATAACACCCTGTCAAGCCTGATGTGTTGCTTTATGCAGAGGGCACCAAGGCCAACCAGAGTGGCTACAGCTGTGGCAATAAGAATCGGTATGAATATATCAGTTGGATTGGATGCACCCCCTTGAGCCCGATACATCATTATGCTGATCGGTATGAGGCAGAGTCCGCTACTGTTGAGCACAAGGAACATAATCATTGCATCGGTAGCGGTGTCTTTCTTTTGGTTCAGGCTCTGCATCTCCTGCATCGCACGCAACCCCATAGGTGTGGCCGCATTGTCAAGCCCCAGCATATTGGCCGAGATATTCATAAAGATGGCTCCCATGGCGGCATGCCCTTTGGGGATGCCGGGGAAGAGACGGGAAAAGAATGGCGATATGAGCCTCCCGAAACCTTCCACCACCCCGCTGCGCTCCCCTACCTTCATTATACCGAGCCAGAGTGTGAGCACACCTGTGAGCCCCAACGAGATTTCAAAAGCAAACGCGGCCTGATCAAAGGAGGCATTCATTATGTCGCTCCACACCTGAAGGTCGCCGGTGAAGACCGTGCGACCCAAGGCCATGAGGAATGCTATGGCAAAGAAGGCAATCCAAATCCAGTTTAAAACCATAATCAGAAACGGCGGATACCCATTATTTCACGCACATCGGCAAGTGTCTTGGCGGCAGTTTCCCTTGCTCGTTCCGCTCCCTGGCGCACCACTTTCGAAATGTATTCGTCGTTGCTACGGATATCGAGAATGCGTTCGCGAATTGGCAATGTTGTTTTCAGGATATCTTCTGCAAGCTGTTTCTTGAGGTCGCCATAACGGATTGAGCAATCGGCGTAGGCATTCTTGAAATGCTCGAGTGTGGAGGGCTCGGAAACAAGCTCCATCAGTGTGAAGAGATTCTTTATCGGCTCGCTCACCGGAGAATTGGGTTCCTTGGGACCTTCATCCGTAACGGCACGCATCACTTTCTTGCGGAGGGTCTTTTCATCATCTATGAGGTAGATGCAGTTACCTTCGCTCTTCCCCATCTTTCCGGAGCCGTCAAGTCCGGGCACCTTCACTGCCTCTCCTCCGAAATTGAAGTTGTAGGGCTCGCTGAAATAGGGAGTCTTATAGAAGGAATTGAAACGGCGTGCAAAACGACGCGTGAGTTCAAGATGCTGTTCCTGATCTTTTCCTACAGGCACAAGGTCGGCGTGATGGATTAGGATATCGACAGCCATAAGGGTGGGATATGTGAGGAGACCGGCATTAACTCGCTGATTGGTCTGGTTTCCAATAATCTCCTTCTCTATCTCATCGCCATCGGAATGGATGCCAAGCGCTTTTCTCGCCTTATCCTTAAATGATGCTGTGCGCATAAGCTCTCCTATCCCCACATGCATATTCATAAGAAGATACATCTCCGAGATTTCCGGCACATCGCTCTGCACATAGATAGTGTTCTTTTCGGGGTCGAGGCCGGCCGCCAAATATTCTGCAAGGATATCCTTCACATTCTCGTGAAGCATCTTGGGGTCAGGGTGCGTGGTGAGCGCATGAAGATCGGCCACAAAATAACGGCAATCGTAATCATCTTGCATCCTGACAAATTTACTCAATGCGCCGAAGTAGTTTCCGAGATGAAGATTACCTGTGGCACGGATACCACTTAACACCACCTTTTTCTTCTCTGTATCTTTTTCATTATTTTCCATCAGATATTTCAATTTTATTTGTTTCGCAAGCCTCGTGTTCCATTCTATACATCAGCTTGCCTGCTTGGGTTTGTTAAAAGTTAAGGCCTACCGTAAAGTTCCAGGCCTTGGTGCGCCCTCCGTAAATTCTCTCCATTCCCCCTCCAAGACTCTGGTCGCTATAGGCTTTCACCGCTCCGGCCTCATAGTGGATGCCGACATAATACTTCCGGTAAAGCTCGAAGGCCGTACCCATCTTGAAGCCGAAATCAACCGGCGCCACTTTTGCCGAGAACGGGGCTTCATTATCCAGGTCGGGGCGCGTGGAAAGCAATTCCTTGTTTTCCAGCTTCGATTTCAATGTAAAGCCTACATAGGGGCCGAAGTCAACATGCCAGCGTAGATCTTTGGTCACATTGAAGCGGATGGAGGCTAATACGGGAATGATAAGGTTATACGTGTGTCGATGAGCCGATTGGGTAACATAACAAAGACCTTCAGCCGTGGGAATGGCATCGGAAGTGAAGGTGGAATGCCCACTGCGCGATTCAAAGAACAATCCCGGCTCTATTGAGAGATAATCGCGAATGTTGAGCGATGCTGTCACACCTGCCGTGAAACCCGTGCCCCAGCTTTGGAAATTATAACTACCGGTGGCATCTTTATTCACCGTGCGGTTCGATGTGTTGATTCCGGCACGCACCCCGAAGGTGAACAGGTCGTCACTCTTTTCCGTGGAAAAGAAATCTGCTGCCGTTGCGTTCATGGCAACCAAAACAAACAATATGGCTAATGCTATGCGTTTCATAATCTGCTGTAATTTCTACTCCCCGGGGAGTGTGATGCAACCTCCGTTACACTACCACCGCTCCGGTGAGAAAAGACTTTGATAAGTTTAGAAAGCAAAATTATAAAAAACTCTTCTATATCGAAAATTTTTATCTAATTTTGCAGTCGCATTTGAAGTAAATAAGCAAGTAGTTAAACCTAATATATTCATTTGTTAAACCTATTATAATGGACAAAGGTAAGTATAACAGTCTGATGACTAACTCTAAAGATTACATCTTTATCATTTTCGGACTGATGCTTTATGCTTTCGGCTTCACGGCCTTCATTCTCCCTCACGAGATTGTGATCGGGGGCATGGCCGGTGTTGGAACGCTGGTGTATTTCGCCACCAACGGGTTGATATCGGTCGGTGTCACATCCTATGTGCTCAATCTTGTGCTTCTGGCCATGGCTTATAAGATAGTGGGACGCAAATTTGTGTTGCGCACAATCTTCGGCGTGACAATCGTTTCATTTGGAATCGGATTCCTCGAAAGCGTGTTTATGGGCTTAGGCCATCCCATCATCCCGGACCGCGTGGTGAGTGTTGTTCTCGGCGCAATGCTCTGCGGCATCGGCGTGGGCACTGCATTCAACCATAATGGATCGTCGGGAGGAACGGATATCATTGCCGCCATGGTTTCGAAAGTGAGCAACGTGAGTATCGGTCGCACAATGATATATGTTGACATGTGTATCGTAAGCTCCTCACTCCTTCTCCCGTTCGACGGCACGTTCGAACAGCGAGTGGAGGCCCGCGTGCCGACAATGGTCTATGGTTTCATGGTCACCCTGATTGTATCATACGTGTGCGACATGCTCATTAACACCAACCGTCAGGCGGCGCAGTTCATCATCTTTTCTCCTAAATGGGAGGAGATTGCCGACAGAATCAACAGTGAGGCTCACCGCGGCTGCACTGTGCTCGACGGAGAGGGATGGTATAGCAAACAGAATATAAAGATACTCCTCGTTTTCTCAAGAAAAATTGAAGCCGTGACCATTTTCCGAATCATCAAGAGCGTGGATGAGAATGCTTTCGTCACTCAGGGAGCCGTGAACGGGGTTTATGGAAAAGGGTTCGACAAGGTGAAGATCCGCATGAAGAAGCCCAAAGCTCAAAAGGCGATTGAAGCGGTAGTTGCGGGCGAGTCTAAAGAAATGCGTCAGGTGAGGCGTTCCAACAAAGAGGAATGATCTCGCGGTCGCGTGCCCACCATGTCATCTGTTTCTTGGCATAGACCCGGGTGTTCTTCTTTATTCGGCTGATGGCCTCTTCGCGGGTCATGGTGCCGTCGAACATGGCGAACATCTCCTTAAGCCCTACCGTATTCAATGAATTTAAAGCGCGCTGCGGATAGACGCGGCGCGCTTCCTCTTCCAATCCCTCCGCTATCATTGAATCGACCCTGCTGTTGATGCGATTGAAAAGCATCTCGCGAGGCATCTCAATCATATATTTCCTGATTGCGAAGGGACGCACCCGGCGTTCTCCCGTGCGCAACTCGGTGTAACTTTTTCCTGCGGAACGGATTATCTCCACAGCGTGAAACACCCTCTTGATGTTCCTCTTATCCACTTTTTCATAATATTCCGGATCAAGGAGGAGAAGTTCTGCCAGGAGCCATTCATCCCCTTTCTCAGCATGTTCTTCCGCAAGCCCCTTCCTGATGCTCTCGGGCACGGTCGGAAGCAGGTCTATTCCGTTGCAGAGGGCATCGACATACATCATCGACCCTCCGCAGACCACCACCGACCCATGACGCTCCATAACCTCACTCGCTATCTTGAGGGCATCTTCCTCGAATTGAGACGCACTGTAATAGGCATCCAACGGGAGCATGTCAATGAGATGATGCCTCACTGCATCCCTCTCTTCGGCTGTAGGCATGGCAGTCACAATGGGAATCCCCTGATATATCTGGCGACTGTCGGCCGAGATTATCTCTGTGCCAAGGCGTTGGGCAAGCTCAACGGCAAGGGCCGACTTCCCGGAGGCAGTCGGCCCTGTTATGACATACATTGTCGGTTTCTCTATCATATTTCCTGACATTTACACCGCTCCTGCAAGTTTTGAACGCCTTACGCGCCGGCCACAATCTTGCAGATATTTACTATCACCTCTGTGGCTTTCTCCATCGACTGGATGCTTACATATTCGAAACGTCCGTGGAAATTCTCACCTCCGGCGAATATGTTGGGGCACGGAAGACCTTTGAATGAGAGCTGCGCGCCATCTGTGCCGCCGCGGATTGGCTGCACCTTGGGAGTGACACCCGCATCGCGCATGGCCTGCTCGGCAATCTCAATCACGTGGATCACCGGCTCGATCTTTTCACGCATGTTGTAATACTGATCCTTTATCTCCACGGAACAGCATCCGGGGAACTCGCTGTTGGTCTTGTTGACAAGATGCTCTATCTCGCGTTTCCTGCGTTCGAAGCGGTCGCGGTCGTGATCGCGGATTATATATGAAAGGGTCGTTTCCTCCACGGTGCCGTTGATTCCTACAAGATGATAGAAACCTTCGTAGCCTTCGGTGTGTTCGGGAGTTTCCCAGCGCGGAAGCATCGTGATGAAGTTGTTGGCCACGCGGATGGAGTTGATCATCTTGTGCTTTGCATAGCCCGGATGCACATTGCGTCCTTTGATGGTCACTTTAGCCGAAGCGGCGTTGAAGTTCTCATACTCGAGTTCTCCGAGCGCACCGCCGTCCATAGTATAGGCAAATTCACATCCGAAACGCTCTACGTCAAACTTATGAGCGCCAAGGCCTATCTCTTCGTCGGGATTGAAGCCTATGCGAACCTTGCCGTGCTTAATTTCAGGATGCGCCTGGAGATAGGCCACTGCAGAAAGTATCTCCGCTATTCCGGCCTTATCATCTGCTCCGAGAAGAGTGGTGCCGTCGGTCACGATCAGATCCTGGCCCAAGTAGCCGAGGAGCTCGGGAAATTGTTCGGGCGATAATACTACCTCCTCCTTTTCATTGAGAACTATGTCACGACCGTCATAATCCTTCACGATACGCGGCTTCACATTCCTTCCCGACATATCCGGGCTTGTGTCCATGTGGGCTATGAATCCAATCACCGGCACATCTTCTTCAGTGTTGGATGGCAATGTGGCAAAGAGATAGCCGTTGTCGTCAAGGCTCACTTCTTCAAGGCCCATATTTTCTACCACCCCTTTGAGATATTTTGCAAACTCCATCTGTCCCGGGGTGGAGGGAGTCATATTGGTCAACTCATCGCTTTGTGTGTCGAATTTCACAAAGTCGAGAAATCTTTCTGTTACAGTCATTCCGGTATAGTTTTAGATTATGCTTGTGGAAACGTCTTAATCCGCACTTTCAACTCTTTTATCGGCACGGAAAAACTTTCTCACCCCAAAATTAACAATAAAATCCTAAAATAACCTTATCTTAGCTGAAAAATATAAGATATATTAAACAGAAGTGGGTTATTTCACTTTTTTTCACTATTTTTGTAGCATTCCCATATTCTTTCGGATAATACCCATGAAGAAAATATATATCATACTAATATTGGTAGCCGCTGCAGTGCTTATCTCGGTTGGAGTTTACGGCCTCACCTGCTCAAGGAAATCGAATGAAAAAGCTGATAACCCGATAACAGGGGTAAGCGCCTCCACTCCCGGAGCTCGTTATAATGCTGAAGAATTGCTATCTGTGACCATCCCCTCCTCCCTTCCTTCCCAGATTAAGGATTATGACGGCTTCCGCGTTTCCTTCAACCGCGATAACCGGACGCCAAACTGGGTGGCTTGGGAATTGCTCGCTTCCGAAACAGACGGCGATGTGGGACGATACAATACATTCTGGACTGATCCCGATATTGACGGCTGTCCCTCCACTTATGATTACCGCAATTCTGGATATGACCGGGGACATCTATGCCCGGCGGCCGACCAGAAATGGAGTCAGCAGGCAATGGAACATTGTTTCTCGCTTGCCAATATATGTCCTCAGGATCATTCCCTCAATACCGGTGCGTGGAAAACTCTTGAAGGGAAGGAACGCATCTGGGCTCAGCGGGATTCCGCCCTTATAATAATCAGCGGGCCTATCTATTCAGACACCGACAGGAAACGCATAGGGAATGCCGGGGTACGCGTGCCGGGCGCATTCTTCAAGATTTTGGCAGCCCCTCATCTCGACAATCCGCGCGGAATTGCTTTCGTGTATCCCAACATGACGGCTCCCGGAAATATGGAGAACTATGTGACCACCATAGACGAGGTGGAACAGCTCACCGGCTTTGATTTTCTCTCCGCACTCCCCGATGATATCGAAAACGAAATTGAATCCAAATCCTCTTTCAAAGAATGGAACCGCAGATGAACAATTCCCCTATTTCTTTCTCAAAAGATACAATTGCAGCCGTATCCACCCCTCCGGGAACAGGAGGAATTGCAGTGATACGCATATCCGGTCCTGAAGCACTCGACATCACGGGAAGCGTGTGGCGCGGGCGCCCACTCAAGGGACGTGACTCACATACTGCCCATCTCGGAAAGATTGTTGATGAACACGGCAACACCCTTGATGAAGTTGTGGCCACTCTCTTTTTGGCGCCCAACTCATACACAGGCGACGACACCATAGAGCTTGCCTGTCACGGTTCACGCTGGATTCAACGTGAAATCGTCAACCTCCTCATCCGCTCCGGAGCCAGGAGCGCCGGCCCCGGCGAGTTCTCCCAAAGAGCATTCATAAACGGACGTATCGACCTTGCACAGGCCGAAGGGATTGTTGACCTGATAGCATCCTCCTCGCGCGCCGCCCATCGGCTGGCGATGATGCAGGCCAATGGGCAATTCTCTCGCCGTCTTGACGAATTGCGCGAAAGGCTCATAGAGTTTGCATCCCTGCTCGAACTTGAACTCGACTTTTCAGAAGAGGATGTGGAGTTTGCCGACCGGCATCGCCTTTCCGAACTTGCTGACCGTATCATTGCAGAACTGGATCGCCTTGCCTCCTCCTACTCAGCCGGAAAAGCTTTCAAGGAAGGAATACCCGTGGTGATAGCCGGACAACCAAATGCAGGGAAATCCACCCTGCTCAATCTCCTACTCGAAGAGGATAAGGCTATTGTGAGCGACATACCGGGCACCACACGCGACATAATAGAAGACACGCGCGAAATCGATGGCATCCTTTTCCGTTTCGTTGACACAGCCGGACTGCGGCGCACCGACGACACCGTAGAACAGATGGGAATTGACCGTGCGAATGATCGCCTGCGACGCTCCGCTATAATCCTCTGGATTGTTGATGCCACAGCCGACATTCATTCCCAACTCGAATACATAAAAGAGAAACAGGAAAGCATTGACAGTGAAGTAATCCAACATCTAATCTTCAACAAGATGGATGCTTGCGGTTCTGATACCGGCATATCAGACAAGATCTGTATCTCCGCCAAATCAGGAGATGGCATTGAAGCCCTCATATCCCAACTAATATCCGATGCGCGCGAAATGCAGACAGCCGGAGGCGACATAATGGTGACGAACGCTCGCCACTACGAAGCCATTGTAAAAGGGGCTGAGGCGCTCCGACGCGCCCGCCAGCTCTTAGCCGACAACCTCTCCGCCGACTTCATAGCCCAGGATGTACGCGAAGCTCTCCACCACCTCGGAGAAATAACCGGCACCATCACCTCCTCCACCCTCCTCCACTCTATTTTCAGCCGCTTCTGTATTGGCAAGTAATAAAATCTTAAGGATATTGAGTTTGAGGGTT
>CAMWIH010000109.1 GCA_947174305.1 uncultured Porphyromonadaceae bacterium
AATTTCATCCTATGAGTTTATCGATAAAACATCATTTAAACTCATAGGATGAAATTTAAATATATGATGAGGTGCTACTTAGATGATACAAGGCGGGGGAGACTCACAATTGCACAGTCATCACCTTGGTTTTCATCTCCATCCTTAATATATTTTACATATATTGTTGTCTCATTGGTAGCACTCACTGGAACCTCAATAGTTCTTACCTGCTCTCCACTTATCTGAGGAAGTGTTTGATCATCATAAGAAATTTCTACGTAATCATGGTTCGGTTCAGAACTTACTTCCAGTTCAAGTACAAGTTTCTGTCCGGGAGCAGGAGGCATAACAATCTTTAACGTTGAGGTAGAATTGTTGCGTCCAGCATTTCCTGATTTCCAATAATCACCATCATTAGTATAATGTGTCCATGGATACAACCCTGATGAAGTAATTTTCAGTTCTTTCCCTGTAACAAAATGCTGAATAGGTCCATAAGAATAGATTGCCTTATTTTTTCCTTTCTCATCTTTCCATCTGTATAAGCAGATTACTGCACAATAGTAATAAGTTGTCTCAGGTGTCAACCCGTCAATATAGGTCTCGAAATCTTTTTCTGTTGCAGTCTCCCAAATTGCAAATACATTGGCCTTTGGTTTAACCAAATGATTCTTCCAGTCTTCTGCTTCTTCTGCAATAAATTCTGAGGAATTAGAATAAACCTTGGAAATAAGGAAACCTACTTCAACATTTTCTTTTCCAACTAAATCGTAAGGGAAGTTTCCGCCCAAAATTGCAGAATAAGATGTTATATAGTCTGCCTTCTCAGTTCCAACAGTAATTACATCTGTTCCAAGTGTCTTTATAGTCTTTACCTCAGGGCTATAGAAATACTTTCCCTTCCATTTGAAGAAAGTTCTGTAATAATATTCAGTTCCCGGTTTCTTATTCTGATATACAAAGTTTACACGTCCGTTAAGGTTTGTATTTGTAGTATATTCCTCCGGTCTCTTCAAGTCATCTTCGGTCTCGAAATGATTTTTCTGCCAAGTCTCGTAATACTCATAAGTCAATTTTTCCGGATCGTTTAACATCGATTCCTCAGAGATAATAAAGCCGAATTGCTGATCTTCATTCACATCCTGAAGATTACCGATATTGACCACACCATTCAAGGTCCCTTTCACAGCATAAATATCAGATGGTTCAAGGGTTGCCATTGAAATTTCCGGCGTTGGATCCTGTGTGGTCACAGCCTCAACCTTAGAGTAGTTCACGTTGTTACCTATCTTTACAAAGGCACGATAATAGTAGGTGGTGGCTGGCTTCAAATTTACGAGCTGTTTCTCAAATTTTCCTTCAAGAGTGGACTGAGAAACGGGGAGGTCGATGCAATCGTAGCTCTCCTTGTCTGTACGGTCGCTGTGGCCACCATAATGGAGCTTCATATCGTAATCGAATTCCGGATCCTTTACACCCTCCATATAAACCACACCATAAGTGTGATCAGAACTCATTTTGGAAAAATCCACAGTTCCTAAAAGGACACAGCTTGTATAGGTTACATCACGTGTAGATCCGATGGTAATAAGATTACCGTCAAGTGATCCATAGTTGCCGGTATGTTTGTCTGATCCAGGCACATTTGATCCGCCCCCATTAGGTTCATCTTTTGAACATCCGGTGAAACCGATTGTCAAGATGCCCATAACAAACATAGTAGAAAAAAATCTAAATTTCATGTGTTGTTATTGTTTAAATGAAACATTAAATGTACTATAACAATAGTAGTTTTATTGAATACTTTATCCGACTATCCTTTAGAGCATAACTTTTTTAACATTATGACCTTTGACTTTGAAGTAAAGTCCTTTGGTTGGCTTATCAACCTTTAAACCCTGCATATTGAACCAGACTCCTTTGTCTTCGCTGCTTTGCTCAATATCTTCGACTCCACTGTCTGTAATCTTAAAAGAAACAGTCATTAAGCCTAAATCAACTGTAATGTCAACCCAGTGACCGCTCCAAGAGTCACCAATATATAATCCCCAGTTGCCCAGTCCTTTCTCAACAATGCCGGAAACAGCTTCACCGCCTGTCATATCAATAGGTTCACAATAGAAATCCAAAACTGCAGAACCGAGCGACGCAGTGTCCACCCAACCCAACAGATCAGTAAAAAACCTGAATTGAGGCAAACTATCCCTAAAATCCATATTCTCTTTTGAAGGCGTTATAAAATAAGTACCCTTATAAATGTCTTCACTTCCTGACAGACGAAAATACTTATCATAAGTGTCCTTGTTTTTCTGTGTCGGAGGCAAGAAATTATTTTCCACCCCCTCGGCACAGATTACATCACCACAGATATAGACTTTTTTTTCTTGAGGTTCAGGATCGGGGATCGGCTCTTCATTCATATTATTCGGGAGACCGGAAAACTCCACTTTCAACGCCTCAACATCTAATGTTATGGTGACATTTTCAAGTGCCTTTGGAGCTACAAAATTATCACCGTACTCACTACTAAGATCAACAATCCCATTTCCTGTTATTGTACTATTTTGGAAATCGGCTGCCCCCAAAGAGCCACTGTTCCAATCTTGATCCGCAACAAATTTAAATTCTCCCTCCAAAGATGGCATTGTGATTCTAAATCTTCCATCTGCTAATTCTTTTATCTTTAATGAGGTTTCCAGATACCATCCATTAAATTCTCCTATGAGGAACCAATCCTTTGCATTTGTTTCAATTATGCTACCAAACACAATTGAAAACAGAAGTAAAAACCGTTTTATCATGTCTTTATTTGTTTAATATATTTCCATTAATTGCCTCTCCATTCCTCTACTCAAATGCTATAATAGTTTCTAATTGAATAAAACTTTTTACTTGATTTTCACTTATTCTTCGTTTAGAAAACAAAGCCTATATACACCATCCACATTCCATTGGGAGCGCTTGGATTGCCTGCTACTGAATTCATGGCAATGGAGTATCGACCTCCTATAATATAGGATGCGAGATTAGCCTCCACACCAAAGTCCCAATCGAAAGTTGTTTTAGCTTTGATGTCTGATTCCTGTTTTTCGCCATTCACCTTATGTTTAAATCCGACCGGGAAACAGATCATTGGGCCAGTATAAATACTCAAGCCGGAGCGACGGTTGAAAGGGAAAGTATATCCCAAGTGAAAGTTGACAGGTATAGAATAATTCTCATACTCCCATTTTTCACCTTTTCCACCATGTGTGTTATACTGCATTGTAGAAGAGGAACTTAAGGCAAATCCTGCATTAATGTCTCCGAAAAGATTATCGAGAAAATATCTTCCGGCTCTTAAACTATACATCATAGAGAATCCGTAAGAATAAGTCCTCACATCACCATCAGAAGACTTTTTATCCTTCGGGAAATAGTATGCTATCTGAAAACCGTAGAAATTTCTCCCTTTTGCAAACAGACTTTCCTCTTCATTTTCTATTACATGTTTCTCCTCCCAAGCTGACGGGATCTCTCTTTTCCCCTCCAGGACGTTAGTTGAGGATTGAGTCATATCCGATAATGATGCTTTTTCAGAAGGCCGATCATATATAGGCTGGTTATCAGCAATTTTATTCTCTTTATCATCAGTGATGATTGTCAGCACCATCCCTGCATACAACATATCTTTGGCTGTGGGATTAGCTTTAAGTATGTCATCAGGGGTTATGCCATATAATTTTGCTATGCTCTCTATTGTCTCGCCCCGTTCTATGATATGCTCCACGTCTGCAAAGGAAAGGAGACATCCAATCTGAACCGTTAGGATTAAAATAATTACTCGTAAATTCATTTTATAACGTTTAATTTAAATTACACTTAAGTATGAAATTGTTTAAACAACTTCTATAAATTCATTTATTATACTTCGTCACCACAATAATCTGATATCATGTCAGTCAGTTTGAATTATCAGATAGTTTGACACACTCCAAAAGGTATTCGGGTTGGTGATGCTGAGAGTGTAGTTATGTTTGCCGTCAGTGATCATCTCGTATGCACTCTCAGGCATGGCCGTTATCAGCTTTGGCTTTTTCGCCGTAAAGGATATTTCAGTGAGCTTACGTATATCAACCTTGCTGAACATACTCCTGTCAAGAGCATTCTGAGCCACCACCTTCCCTTTCTTAATTATGCCTCGTTTCTCCAACTCCTTCTTGGTTGCTATAATCATATAGCACTGGTTAAGCATGGCATCCTGTCGCTTGAGAGCCTCCTGCTGCATGTTTGCACGTTTGTCGAGCTCCACAATTGTCCTCGACTGCTGTTCTGTCTTTATTCTCAACTGAGAAAGGTCAACATCTTTCTTCTGCAACTCGGCTTTCAGTTTCGCCACCTGATTATCCTTATTTTCAAGCTGTGTCTTGAGGTTCTGTATCAATTGCAACAGGTTGGCATCTGATTTTGAGTCATCCCCCTCTTGTGTCCTTGTTTCCTTACCCAAACGGTCCTCGAGTTCTGAAATCTTTCTCTTCTGACTTGCAAGAAGTCGTTCAAGACGTGAAATATTCTGCAACACATCCTCTCGGGATGCTGTGCCACCCTCCACATTTGTGGAGATGAACAGGCTACCCTCCTGCGTGGCTATTGAATCAAGACTACCGTTCACAATCTCAATTATATCATCAAGATTATCTATCTGACGGGTCTGAGTCTTCACCACAGTTCTGAGCGAATCTCTTTCAGACACAATCTCAGCTATCTCTTTCGCTGACTGATTGCATCCTGCAAGAAGAAACAGAAAACCGGTCAATAAAAAGGAAATAGATTTTATATTCATAAATATCAGGTTGTTATTAAAATTTATGATGCGGTGTAATATTATGACAAATATTTATTCAGTCTCTACTTGAATCATTATCTGGTCGCCGGGAGTGAGCTTGGAATCGTTTTTAACCGAGGCAGGAAATTCATTCCACTCTCTCAAATCTTCCACACCTACATCATATTTACGAGCAATAGATTCAAGGGTTTCTCCCCTCAAAATCTTATAGAATATGACTTTTAATTTCTTCTCTCCGGCTTTGGCACTATTTTTTTCACTTTCTAAATCTACGGTGATATCGGTGAAGATATCTTTAGAGCCGTCATTATATTTAATCATGAACACATCCTGCACTGGAATTGCATCGTTATTAGAGAGGGCACGCATTTGTTTAGGAGACTTTTGATAACTAATCACGCCATCTTTCAAGCTGATGTTCCACGCTGGTACCTCTCCCCCATCGGCAAGATAGATCAGGTCTGCTTTTTTCCCAATAGGCTGAGACGGCAGTATTACCCGTTCTCTTTTCCTATTGAAGAAGGTATAACCTCTCTTATCACTTTTGATCATATAGACCTCGCCGGTAGGAAACACTTTCTGAGCTGAACGAGAGCCAATAAGTCCACCTGATTTTACATTGAAACTAACATCTTTATCACTTAATAGCTCGAGCTTGCCTTTATATTCGTCGCCTGTACGTGTTATAAGGAGATCTTCTGCGCCGACAGCAAAAGTGATTGACATATAGAACAAGAGGGGGATAAGATAACGCATATTGGTTCTTGAATGGCGATGAAAGCGTTCCCTCTCTCATCAGGGTATAAAAAAAGAAGACGTGGAACGATGTTCTTGTCTATCTTCAAGGAGGCATCGCCAAACGCCTAACACAGAATAAACAGTCCACTCCCACGCCTCATCGGATATCGATTCCCCTTGTCGGGGGAGTGGATAAACGACAAGCATGAGCGTTCTCTTGACTGCTCTCTCCTTCTGTGTTATGAAATTGGCGATTTCCTTGAAAAGGATAAAGCAAAAAACGCTTCTAAACAATAAAATTTCGGCGGTTCTCATGCCACCTCGCCACAAAGGTAATAATTTTTTTTATTACAAAAAATTTTTATTCCCGATATTTATAGTAAATCTATTCCTGATCGGGCATAACTTCCTTATCAAAATTTGTTATATAGTTATGTTAAAGCAAGTATTGATTTCAGCCCTCGGACTGGGGCTATCTTCTATAATCGGATCGGCAATAGGATTGGCAATTAAGAAAATCCCACATAAATGGAATGACATCTTTATGGGATTTTGTGCAGGCATGATGTTGGCCGCATCTCTGGTGTGCCTTCTTCTGCCATCTGTGGAAGCCTTACCTCCCTCAGGATGGTGGCAAACTGCATTAGGTGTTGTCGCCGGAGTCATGCTTATAGGGGTGATGGATAAGTTCACTCCTCACCTTCACCATCTTTCCGGACTTGACGAAGAGAAACACCTTAATAACGCCTCCCTCAACAGCACCCTCCTTTTCGTACTTGCTATCGCTCTGCATAAACTTCCTGAAGGACTTGCCACAGGCGTTACATTCAATGGCGAGGAAGGAAACGCTATTGCCATGTCGATAACAATCGCATTACAAAACATTCCGGAAGGTATGGTGGTTGTGACTCCTCTATTAATGAATGGCATAAGCTTTTCTCGAACGTTGATATTGGCCATTGCAATATCAATGCTTGAAATTATAGGAGTGTTCGCCGGTTATTTTATTGGAGATATTTCTGCATTATTCCTTCCCTTCCTTCTGGCAATGGCCGGAGGAGCAATGCTATATGTGATCAGCGATGAAATGATTCCCGAAACCCATTCCCACGGATTTCAGAAAGGAGCCACCTATGCACTTGTAGCAGGAGTAATGACCATGCTCTTCATTGAAGCTTTGCTTTAACCACATAAAATTTTTAAAACCTGAATAACATCCCAATCCTTGTTTCAAATAAAAAGGCCGTCCGCTCAAATATTTGCGCGGACGGCCTTTTATAATATAGTTATATTCCGTTTATCAGATCTTGCCTGTTTCAGCTATTGATTCGGCTTCGGCCATTACGATAGCTTCAGGGTCATCAGTAAGCTGGAGGGCTGCATACTCATCTTTGTTGGCAACTACAAGACGGTTATACTCACGCAGGCCGGTTCCGGCAGGGATAAGGTGACCGCAGATAACGTTCTCCTTCATACCCTCGAGAGTATCGGTCTTGCCATTGATGGCAGCCTCATTAAGCACCTTGGTAGTTTCCTGGAAGGATGCTGCCGACATGAAGCTTGAAGTCTGAAGGGCGGCACGCGTGATACCTTGAAGTATCTGCTCTGAAGTAGCAGGCACCGCATCGCGTACAGTCATTATCTTCAAATCCTTACGCTTAAGGGCAGAGTTCTCGTCACGAAGCTTGCGCTGAGTGATGATCTGGCCTGCAAGGTATGTCTGCGAATCACCGGCATCGGTGATAACCTTCTTACCCCAGATGCTGTCGTTCTCCTCCATGAAATCTCGCTTGTCAACAATCTGCTGCTCAAGGAAGCGGGTATCACCCGGATCAAGGATATTGACCTTACGCATCATCTGACGAACGATAACCTCAAAGTGCTTATCGTTGATCTTCACACCCTGCATACGATACACATCCTGAACCTCATTCACGATATATTCCTGAACGGCCGTCGGACCCATTATATTCAAGATATCGGAGGGAGTGATGGCACCATCAGACAGCGGTGTGCCTGCGCGCACATAGTCGTTCTCCTGAACAAGGAGCTGCTTGGAGAGAGGAACAAGATATTTCTTCTCCTCACCCAATTTGCTGGTCACGCTGATCTCACGGTTACCGCGCTTGATCTTACCGAACTTAACCTCACCGTCAATCTCACTGACCACGGCAGGGTTAGACGGGTTGCGAGCCTCGAAGAGCTCAGTGACACGGGGAAGACCACCGGTGATGTCACCCGCAGAGTTGGATGCACGCGGAATCTTAACAAGAATCTCACCCGGCTTGATGGTTGCGTTATCGTCAATAAGGAGGTGGGCACCCACAGGGAGCGAATAGCTTCTGATAAGCTCACCCTTTTCATTGTAAATCTGGGCGGCCGGAACTTTTGTACGATCCTTCGACTCGATCATAATCTTGTCGCGGAGACCGGTGGCCTCATCAGCATCAACACGGTATGTAACACCTTCCTCTACATTTTCAAAGCGCACAGTACCACCCTCTTCTGCGATAATCACGGCATTGAACGGATCCCATTCGCAGATCATATCGCCGGGCTTAACCATATCGCCTTCGTGGAAGAAGAGCTTGGATCCGTATGGAATATCGGCAGTGGCAAGCACTATGCCGCTCTTAGGCTCAACGATTCGGAGTTCACCCATACGTCCTACAACGATATCAGTTCCCTTCTCATCCTTGATGGTGCGTAATTCCTCGAATTCAAGGCGACCCTCATGACGAGCGGTACGATCCTTGATCACGGCCACGTTACCGGCGACACCACCGACGTGGAACGTACGGAGTGTAAGCTGAGTACCCGGCTCACCGATTGACTGTGCGGCAATCACGCCGACAGCTTCACCCTTCTGAACCATTCTGTGAGTTGAAAGGTTACGGCCATAACATTTTGCGCAAACACCCTTCTTAGATTCACAGGTAAGAACCGAACGGATTTCAACTGATTCTATAGGCGATTTCTCGATACGTTCTGCAATTGCATCTGTAATCTCCTCGCCTGCATGAACGATGATATCGTCCGGATTATAGGGATCCACAATGTCATGAACGGAAACTCGACCGAGAATACGCTCTGACAGAGTGGCAACAACCTCTTCATTATTCTTAACTTCGGTACACACGAGACCACGCAGTGTGCCACAGTCCTCTTCGTTGATAATGACATCATGTGCCACATCGACAAGACGACGGGTAAGATATCCTGCATCGGCAGTCTTCAACGCGGTATCAGCAAGACCCTTACGGGCACCATGGGTAGAGATGAAGTACTCAAGCACCGAAAGACCCTCCTTGAAGTTTGCAAGAATCGGGTTCTCGATGATCTGACCACCCTCAGCACCTGCTTTCTGCGGTTTTGCCATAAGACCACGCATACCTGACAGCTGACGAATCTGGTCCTTAGAACCACGGGCACCTGAATCAAGCATCATGTAAACTGAGTTGAAGCCCTGCTGGTCTTCCTTCATCTGCTTCATAAGTGTTGAAGCAAGCTTATCATTTACGTGAGTCCAGATATCAATCACGTGGTTGTAACGGTCGTTGGCCGTGATCATACCCATGTTGAACTGACCAAGCACCTCCTCCACCTGACGGTGACCTTCTGCCACATATTCCTCCTTCTCCTTCGGGATAATCACATCTCCCAAGTTGAAGGAAAGACCGCCACGGAATGCCATCTTGTATCCAAGGTTCTTGATATCATCAAGGAACTGGGCCGAACGAGTCACACCACAAGTCTTGATAACCTTGGTAATGATAGTACGGAGTGATTTCTTGGATATAATCTCATTTACATATCCAATTTCTTTAGGCACGTACTGGTTAAAGAGCACACGGCCTACTGAGGTATCCTTCACGATGCGCTTAACTGCATTGCCATTCTCGTCAACATCATCAACATATACGCTGACAGGGGCATGAAGTGTTACACGTCCTTCGTTGTATGCAATCTCTGCTTCTTCAGGGCCATAGAAAACAGTACCTTCACCCATATCTCCTTTACGGAGCTTGGTAATGTAGTAAAGGCCGAGAACCATATCCTGCGAAGGCACTGTAATAGGAGCACCATTGGCGGGGTTAAGGATGTTGTGGGCACCAAGCATAAGCATCTGAGCCTCAAGCACAGCCTCATTGCTCAAAGGAAGGTGCACAGCCATCTGGTCACCGTCGAAGTCGGCGTTGAAGGCCGTACAAGCAAGCGGATGAAGCTGGATTGCCTTACCCTCGATCATCTTGGGCTGGAAAGCCTGGATACCGAGAC
>CAMWIH010000110.1 GCA_947174305.1 uncultured Porphyromonadaceae bacterium
TTTTTTGGCATCGGCTTCACTATAAACTATTCTTCTATGAAGATACATAAAAATGTGAGAAAAATGCTCCTGCTTATATGGTTGGGAATGATGGGAATCGCTCCTAAAATATTAGCCGGGGAGCCCGTGGAAAACCCCTATGATAAACTCAGGTCGCCATTGCCCGAAAGATGGCTATATGTGCCTGATCATCTGCAGACATCCCCTTCAGAAGATAAATGGTGGAAAGAGTTTGGCGACACCACTCTCAATATGCTCATTGCAAAAGCCGAGACAAACAATTACAACGTAGCTTCCGCTCTGAAGCGTGTGGAGTTGGCTAATAAGGAGATGGAGATAACCCGTGCGTGTTACTATCCTGTTTTGGGTGCGTCGGCCGGATGGAATGGAAGTCAGCAGTCGGGAGCAGTCTCCAAGAATGTCGGTCCTTCAGTTCGGTCAAGTTATTTTTCCGCAGGGGTCAATATGTCGTGGGAGATAGATGTCTTCGGAAAAATCAAACGACAGCTCAAGGCAAACAGGGCATCGGTTGATGTGAGCCGTGCCGATTATGATGCGGTGATGGTGTCGTTATGCGCAAATGTGGCGAAAACTTACCTTCAGCTCCGAACCTACCAGATGCAGCACCAGGTGGCAATCGATCACATCAAATCGCAAGAGAAAGTTTTGAAGATAGCGGAGGCGCGTCAGGAAGCAGGAATAGGGGATATGCTGGAGGTGACTCAGGCAAAGATAGTTCTATATTCAACCCAATCCTCTCTTCCGGGACTCGAATCGAGCATACGGACCACCGCGAATGCGCTTGCCGTGCTCACCGGGGTGTATCCTGCTGAAATAGTGCCTCAACTGCTCGTGCCCGGTGTCCTTCCCAAAGATATGGGTATGCCGGCCGTCGGTGTGCCTGTGGATTTATTGCGTCGGCGCCCCGATATCGTAGAGGCCGAAGCTCAGTTGGCTCAATATGCCGCCATGATAGGCGTGGCAAAAAATGATTTCCTGCCGGTGTTGTCGCTTGACGGTTCAATTGGAACTTCTGCACATAAAATAGGGAATATGTTCGGTGCCCATAGCCTTGACTATTCGATAGCCCCTACATTGTCGTGGACCATATTTGACGGTCTTGCAAGAAACCATAAGACAGCCGAGGCAAAGATTCAACTTGAGGAGGCGACCGATAACTATAACCTCACTGTGTTGAATGCAGTTGAAGAGGTTGAGAACGCCATTAGCCGTTATAATTCATCATTGCAGGAGATAGAGTGTCTGAATATGCTCATAGAACAAAGCCGAAAGTCGCTTGAATTATCCCTCGACCTTTACAAGCAGGGTCTCACTGCGTTCAGCAATGTGGTTGATGCCCAGCAGTCATATCTCGAGAATCAGAATTCACTTGTTGCGGCAAGGGGCGATGCCCTTTCTCAGCTTGTGAATCTGTATCAGGCTTTAGGTGGAGGTTTTTAATTTGTAAAAAAGGAAATTATGAAAAAGATATATCTTTTAGTGGTAGCAATCGGAATGGTTGTAATGGGTGGATGCAAGAAGGGCGAAAAAAAAGGTTCTGAAGGAAACGAAATTCTCAATATTGATGTGGCAGAAGCCTTCACCGATTCCATTACCTTGTTCAAGACTTATCCCGGAACTCTGGTGGCCGGCACCACTGCCGATGTGGTGGCTGAAGTGAGCGGACGGATCCTCTCCACTCATTATAAATCCGGCGACTATGTGAGGAAAGGCCAGGCACTTTTCACAATTGAATCAACCACCTATCGAGATGCGGTGACAAAAGCGGAGTCAGCATTATCCACGGCAAGAAGCCAATATGAATACTATATCCGCCAGCATCAGGCCATGCAGAAGGCTCTCGAGGCAGATGCTGTGTCGCAGATGGAGGTGCTTCAGGCAAAGAGCAATATGGAACAGGCGGCTGCTTCCATACGTGAGGCGGAGGCGGCGCTTTCAACGGCTCGGCAGAATCTTGCCCGATGCACAGTGGTGGCTCCGATCTCAGGATATATCAGCAACGGCGCTCCTGATCCCGGGAACTATGTTAACGGTCAGGGCGCACCCGTAAGGCTTTGTTCCATCTATGATAATTCACAAATGATTGCCAAGTTCTATCTTAGCGATACTCAGTATGAAGAATTATTGGGTCGCAACGGTGGCATCAGTTCCTCGATATATCGCGATGTGCCCTTGAAGTTCAAGGAATCGATAGGCCATGACTATACCACCGACCTTTACTATGTTGCTCCGACAGTAAGCGAGTCAACAGGCGCGCTCCTGCTTCAGGGAAGGCTCGAAAACAGGAATAATGAACTTAAGGATGGAATGTATGTCACCGTGTCGCTGCCCTATGGAACAGAGCCAAAAGCAGTAATGGTGAAGGATGCTTCGATAGGAAGTGATCAGCTCGGAAAATATCTTTATGTGGTGAACGACTCCAATAAGGTGGTATATACTCCCGTGGAGGTTGGTTCGGTATATCAAGACTCCTTGAGGGTGATCAAATCGGGTATTCGTCCCGGGCAGAAATATGTCACCAAAGCATTACTGACAGTGCAGAGAGGAGAGAGAATAAATCCCGTGTTAACAAAATAAAAGCCATAGCCGATGTTTTCAAAATTCTTTATCGACCGACCTATTTTTGCGACGGTCATTGCGTTGATTATGGTTTTTGCCGGCCTTTTGGCTGTTGATACGCTTCCGATTGCGCAATATCCCGACATCACCCCACCAACTGTCATGGTCAATGCCTCTTATCCCGGAGCAAATGCGGAGACCGTGGCCCGCACAGTGGCAGTTCCCATAGAGGAGCAGGTGAATGGTGTGGAAGGGATGTTATACATGAGCTCAAGCTGTGGCTCCGACGGTAGTTACAGCCTGACCATCACTTTTGAGAATGGCACAGACATAGATGAGGCCGCTGTGGAGGTGCAGAACCGGATATCCTTGGCCGATGCTCAGCTTCCAACCACGGTGACGCAAGAGGGAGTGCAGGTGAATAAGGAGTCGAGCAATAACGTGCTATTCCTGGCCTTGAAAGGAGATTCCACAAGATATGATGCACTTTACCTGACCAATTATGCACAGCTCCATATTACAGAACCCCTTTCACGTGTCAAGGGTGTGGGAGGCGTTCAGTCGTTCGGCGGAGGTGAATACAGTATGCGCGTTTGGCTTGACCCGCAGGCTATGCAGGCACGAGGTCTGACCCCCGACGACGTAAGGGCTGCAATTCAATCGCAAAATATGGAGGTCGGAGCTGGATCGGTGGGAGACTCGGGGAATGGTGATGATGCTGAATTTACCTTCACCCTCACGAGCAAGGGGCGCCTTTCGTCGGTGGAGGAGTTTGAAAATATCGTGATCCGTTCGGGCGATGGCTTCCTGCGGCTGCGCGATGTGGCCAAAGTGGAATTAGGAAGCACCTCCTATTCGGCTGTATCGAAAGTTAACGGTCAGGGCGCGGCACTGATAGGTGTGGAGCAACTTCCCGGTGCCAATGCTCTTGAGGTGGCCGACGGAGCATTGAAGGAGATGGATGCGCTATCTCAGTATTTCCCTGAGGGGGTGCATTATGAAGTTGTGCTCAATTCAACCGACTACGTTCACGAGTCGATTGATGATGTGGTTGTGACCTTTGTGGAAACCTCCCTCATCGTGATGGTTGTTATCCTGCTCTTCTTGCAGAACTGGCGCGCCGTGATTATCCCGATGATAACCATCCCGGTCTCCCTTATTGCCACTTTCGCAGTGATGAAGCTGATGGGCTTTTCACTGAACACCTTGTCACTTTTCGGAATGGTGCTTGCCATTGCCATTGTGGTAGATGACGCGATAGTGGTGGTGGAAGACTGTTCGCGACTTGTGGATAAGGGAGACATATCGCGGAAGGCGGCAGCCACGAAGGCAATGAAAGAACTTACAGGGCCTGTCGTAGGCGAGGTATTGGTGCTACTGTCGGTTTTCATACCCACGGCATTCATAAGCGGAATCACAGGAGAGCTTTATAAGCAATTTGCGCTCACCATTGCTGTCTCAACCGCCTTTTCAGGCTTCAATGCACTAACATTGACTCCGGCATTGTGCGCCCTTTTCCTCACACCGCGCAAACCCGCGAAGAATTTTATATACAAAGGATTCAACAAAGTTTTCGACAAGACACTTTCTTTATATGAGAAAGTGATTTCATCAATGCTTGAGCGTCCCTTGCTCTCGATGATTATCTTCCTTGCAATCTCGGGAGTGGCGATATATGGTTTCGTTTCCTGGCCCACCAGCTATATTCCTTCGGAAGATATGGGTTATTTTATGACCTCAGTGCAGTTGCCAACCGGTGCGTCGCTTGACCGCACTGAAAAAGTGCTTGACCGTCTCTCTGCCGAGATTCGCAAGAATCCATACGTGAAAGATGTGATGGTGATTGGAGGGTTCTCTATGATGGGAGGTGGCTCCTCATCAAATGTCGGATCAATTAATGTGATATTGAAACCTTGGAAAGAGAGAGGGAAAAAGGGGGGGATCGATAAGGTTATGGCATACGTTGACAGCGTGTCATCACAATTTCAGGAAGCTGTTATCTTCTCAGCCAATCCTCCGGCCATACCCGGACTCGGAATGTCGTCGGGTCTGGAGATGCAGCTTCTTGATATCAATAATCTCGGCGCGCAGGAACTCCTTCAGGCCATAAACGCAGTGAAAGCAGAAGCGGTGAAGGATCCGAGAATTGCAAGTGTCACTTCAATGTATCAGGGTGAAGTGCCGCAATATGAGGTGAATTTCGACCGCGACCGAATAAAGATGATGAACATCACTATGGAGGATGTGTATTCAGTGCTTTCATCATATATGGGAGGAAGTTATGTAAATGATTTCGTAGATTTCGGACGCACCTATCAGGTGAAGCTTGAAGGGGAAGGGAGTTCACGTCGCAATCCCGATGATATTTTGGCGCTGAGTGTAAGCAATGCCAACGGAGAGATGGTGCCATTCTCATCATTTACCACAGTGAATCAGGTTTTGGGCGAGCCTTCCGTGTCGAGATATAATATGTATGAATCGGCATCCATGACCGCCACTCCGGCCCACGGCGTAAGTTCATCAGAGGGGATAAAGGCGATGGAGGAGATAGTGGATAAAGCCGTTGGCAGAAACTATTCGTACGCCTGGACCGGAATTGCATATCAGGAGACACAGGCAGGCACCACCATCAGTTTTGTATTCATTTTTGCAATCATAATGACAATCCTTGTATTGGCCGCTCAGTATGAAAGCTGGACTGATCCGATTGCTGTTGTGTTGAGCATGCCGATAGCCATTTTGGGAACAGTGCTTGGGTGCATAGTGATGAGTCAGAGCATCAGCATTTACACTCAGATAGGCCTTATCCTTCTGTTGGGAATGTCGGCGAAGAATGCCATATTGATTGTGGAGTATGCCATGGACTTCCGTAAGGCAGGTTTGCCGATAAGGAAGAGTGCCCACGATGCGGGTGTTATCCGCTTCCGTCCGATTATGATGACTGCGCTTGCATTTGTGTTCGGCGTGATGCCAATGATGTTTGCCTCAGGAGCAGGAGCCAACAGCCGTATAGAGCTCGGCACCGCCGTGGTGTTCGGAATGGCGATGAACGCGCTTGTCGGCACACTTTTCGTTCCCAATTTCTGGGAATTGATGCAGCGTATTAATGAAAAATACCTTACGGGTCTTTTCAAAGATCCCAATGCCGGCAAAACCGGTGCGGCTTCATCTTTGGAAGCCACTGCTGAGGCTGTGACGAAAGGCGATGTTGATGTGGACTGATAATCATTTCAGGCGGTTTAACTATTATGATAGATACCAAAATTACAGATAGTGAGATTCTTTCCCGGTCTGAAAGGCTTTTAGGGCCTGAAAGACTGGGAAAACTTAAGGAAGCGCGTGTTATAGTTTTCGGGGTCGGAGGAGTCGGTTCCTGGTGTGTTGAAGCGCTTGTCAGAAGCGGAGTCAGGAGAATAACGATTGTCGATGGGGATTGCGTGGCTGTCTCCAACATTAACCGCCAATTGATGGCCACCACCGAGACTGTTGGCGAGGTGAAAGTGGAGGCTTTGAAGAAACATCTGCTCACCGTGGCTCCGGATGCAGAGGTGGTGGCTTTGCATAAAAATTTCTCTGAGGAAGAGGCATCTGAATTTAATCTTGACAGTTATGATTATATTATTGATGCCATAGACTCCTTAAAGGATAAGGTGGCGCTTATCGACATGGCAACCCGCACCAAAGCCCGGTTCTTCTCTTCAATGGGTGCGGCACTGAAGATGGATCCTACAAAAATAAAGGTCGCGGAATTTCGGAAAGCCATAGGATGTCCGTTGGCGAGGGCATTGAGGAACAGGTTTAAGAAAATGGGATATTTCCCTGGCAAGAAATTTAAGGTGGTGTATAGCGATGAAGTTCTTCCCAACCTCGGTCCTGAGCCGGGTGGAGAGAGAAGCTCCATGGATAAAAGGAAGGCTCAGATCAATGGATCGTTGATGCATATCACTGCCATTTTCGGTCTTACGCTGGCCGGTCTGGTGATAGAAGATTGCATGCTGTGTTAACATTCGTTAACACAGCGTGCAATCTTTAAGGGTTAATAGTAAAAAAAGGGGTTTGTAGGGTGAATTAAAGGCAATTTATCGGAAACAGTTGAAGAAAAAAATATGATTATATAAATTTGCATCGTAATCCCCGATACAGGATAGAATAAGAAAACATATTGTAGTGTGATTGATGGAAGAATCGGATTTCGTCTTGACCGGGAGGTTAGGAGTTCTCCGGTTCTTCTTTTTTTAAAAAATGTTAGGATGAAATATTTGACAAATAAAGGAATACTGCAAGCCTGTCTTGTTTCAATTTCAATGGCAGGCTTTGTGTCAGAGATGATAGCTTCTGAGAAAAAGATGTTTGAGGAGGTGGTGGAGTCTGACCTGATAGTGGGAAGAGACACCCTTTTACCATCGGCATGGAGCTATGATGAATGTCTTGAGAGGGCAGTGGCCACCAATACCGATATACGTCAGACATTGCTTTCTATTCTTCAGGCAGATGAGGATGTTGCTTCCGCCAAGGATGCATGGTTGCCTTCGGTAGATTTCTCCACTAACCATGGTTATACCAATTATCCTGTGCCTGGAAAAGGCGCGAAAGGGAATATCTACAACAGCAATTATGGCGTGAATGCTTCCTGGACTGTATGGGAAGGGAATGCAAGGAAGTATCGCCTTGAATCGGCCAAGTTGGTACGGCGGCAACAGCAACTTGCCGGAGAAGAGATTGTGAAAGATCTTCAGCTCGGCATCCTTCAGGCATATCTTAACATCCTGTATTCGGAGGAAGCGATTAACATTGCCTCCAAGACTCTTGAAGTGAGCACTTCGCAGACAGAGCGGATGCGTAAGCTTGTGGAAAGCGGAAGGGAGTCGAAGGTGGATCTCGCTCAGATTGAGAGTCAGATGGCGCAAGATCAGTATAACCTTATAAGGGCCGAAAGCGACCTTGCCACAAACAAGATGAACCTGAAAAAACTTCTGGTTCTCGGTCTTGATTATGACCTTAATGTTGTTCATGTTGATTTCCCTGACAGTGAGGTGACGGCTCCCTTGTTGCCTATGGGAGAAACCTATCTTGCCGCCACACGCTGGCTGCCGGGATTGAAATCGAACACACTCTCTGCGGAGATTTATGCAAATGATGTGAAGATCGCCCAAGCCAATTCAGCGCCCAACATAGCTCTGCAGGGGGGCGTTGGCACAGGCTACACCACAGGTGGACGTGACTGGGGCTATCAGATGGGGCACGGCCTGAATGAGAATATCGGATTGTCGCTTTCGCTACCCATATACGATGGCAATAAAACCAAGAGGGCGGTGGCGAAAGCAAAGTTGGCCTCAATGGAGGCCGACATTTCAAGAGAACAATTGCTCAATGACCTGTCGCAGACAATAGAGAGCCTTTATATAGATGCGCAGAATGCACAAGCCAAGTATAAGAGCGGAATTGTTCAATTGGAGGCCATGGAGGAGACAGCCAGGCTTGTGGACCGCCAGTTTGAACTTGGCCTGGTGAATCCCCTCGAGCTCCTTACGGCACATAACAATCTCCTTAATGCCCGTCTTGAACAGCTTCAGAACAAGTATATGGCTATCTTGGCTTCCAAGACAATAGGATTTTATGCCACTCAGAAAGTGAGCTTCCCTTGATAATTAATTATAAATTGTAAATTCAATAAAGATAATTATATGAAAGTATATCATTTGATAATTCCTTCCGTCATTCTTCTTATTGGGGCTTCCTCATGTTCCGAACAGAAAAAGATTGAATTGGAGACATATACAGTTGTGCCGAGCTCAATGTCGGAGACAGTCACCGCCACCGGAACAATGGAATCGGTGACACAGGTGGATGTTGGTACGCAGGTGACGGGTATAATCGACAAACTTTATGTCGATTTTAATGATGTGGTAAAGAAGGGTCAACTTTTGGCCGAACTTGAAAAAACCACGCTCGATGCAGAGCTGAAAAGTTCGGATGCAAATGTGGCTTCGGCTAAGTCAACCTACGATTACACCCTTGCCAATTATGAACGTGACCGGAAGCTACATAACGAAAAACTGATATCGGATTATGATTACGAAACCTCACGTCATGAATATGAAGTGGCAAAGTTGAGTTATGAGAAGGCGCAGGCCGACCGCGTGAGGGCGGCCAAGAACCTTAACTATACTGAAATCTATTCCCCTATTGATGGAGTGATTGTTTCCCGAGAAGTGGAGGTGGGTCAGACAGTGGTATCGAGTATGAATGTTGCTAACCTCTATGTGATTGCCGACCTCGACAATATGCAGGTGGTGGGAAATGTTGACGAGGCTGATATAGGTCAGGTGAAGGAGGGCCAACACGTCACATTTACTGTGGATGCCTATACAGACGATGTGTTTGAAGGAACGGTCACTCAGGTCAGGCTGAATCCAACCACTACGTCGAACGTGGTGACATACGAGGTGATTGTGGCCACCTCAAATCCGGATCATAAATTGATTCCGGGAATGACTGCCAATCTTACAATCTATACCCTCGAACTTAAGGATATATTGGCAGTGCCGATGAAAGCACTTAAATTTGAACCCACACAACAAGAGGAGGAAGATGAGAATAAAATTGAAATTGTGGCCTTGAAAGATTCTGCTGATAGAGGTAACACGGTCTGGGTTCTTCGTGACAGAAAACTTGTGGAGACCGCAGTAGATTTAGGTGTCAGCAACAGCATAATGCAGGAAATCAATTCGGGTCTCAAGCGTGGAGATAAGGTGGCCTTGCAATATAATGAGATCTCTCCGTCAGAGAAAAAAGGGAAAGCTGAGGAGAATCCGTTTATGCCTAAGCCGCCGGGCGCGAATAAGAGGGATAAGACTGAAAAAGCCGGAAAATGATATGACCGGGACATTGCCAAAGACGCGGTGTGATATTTAGAGTCCATCCAATAAAATCTGTTAATGCCAGGGTCGCAGATGTGCCTTGGATATCGCTATGCAGATTCAGACGCATAGCGGGCTATGCAACTGAATCAAAGAGCGATAGACAAGGTGCAGCTGCGAGACGGATGGTATCTTTAAATTATTAAAGTTATTAAAAGTTATTAAAATGTTAGTTTTTCCTATAAAATAGTTACCTTATGCCCGGCTCTTTCCGGCTCAAATATCCTTTTTCATCAGTCGCAACGCAAAGGTTGCTCCTTCTGAAAAAGAATA
>CAMWIH010000111.1 GCA_947174305.1 uncultured Porphyromonadaceae bacterium
TTAGCGCCTCACCGGTATTCCGGCGCGAAGTAGTTTTCCCTTGAGTTCAGGGATGGTTATCTCCCCATAATGAAAGATGCTGGCGGCCAAGGCCGCGTCAGCCTTCCCCCTGGAGAGGACTTCTGCTATGTCTTCGGCCGATCCTGCTCCTCCCGATGCTATGACCGGAATTGAAAGAGAATCGCAAAGTTGAGCGAATGTCTCGCAGGGGTAGCCGTGTCGCGTGCCGTCGTGATCCATGGATGTAAACATTATCTCTCCGGCACCACGCCTCTCCACCTCTTGCGCCCATCGGAAAAGTTCAAGGTCGGTGAGTTTCGAGCCTCCGTGGGTTGTCACTCGCCAGACACCGTCAATGCGTTTCGCATCGATGGCCACCACAACAAATTGTCGGCCATAGCGTGATGATATTTGCGAGATGAGTTCCGGATTGGCCACAGCGGAACTGTTTACCGTGATTTTGTCGGCTCCCGCATCGAGCAGGCGAGAGGCATCTTCAATGGAGGAAATGCCACCTCCCACCGTGAAGGGAATATTGATACGCTCGGCAATGCGTCCAACTAAACCGGTGAAAGTGTTTCGCCCCTCTCTTGAAGCGGATATGTCGAGATAGACCAGCTCATCGGCTCCTTCAGAGGCGTAACGGGCCCCTAACTCAACCGGGTCGCCAACGTCGGCAAGCCCTTCAAAGTTGATGCCTTTTACTGTGCGTCCATCTTTTACGTCGAGACAGGGGATTATTCTTTTTGCAGGCATAATTCTTATATTAACGATTAGGGAAGAGGTCAGCTTGACCGGCAATAAAATCATTTATTTGCTCCAGAGAGATCCGGTTCTCGTATATGGCCTTGCCGACAATCACGCGCGGTAACCCTAATTCATCGAGATTCCTTATATCGGCCATTGAAGAGATCCCCCCTGAAACAGTGAATGTCATATCGGGATAGCGTTCTGCCAGATTCAGATACAGCTGAACGGATGGGCCTTGCAGCATTCCGTCTTTCGATATGTCGGTGCAAATCACCTCCTTGAGACCGAAGGGAATGAATCGGTCAATCAATTCATTTATGGTAAGTGGAGAGTCTTCAAGCCATCCGTTGACGGCTACTTTACCATTGCGAATGTCTGCACCTAATATTATGCGTTCTCCACCAAACTCCTGCAGCCATCCCTCCATAAGGTCCGGATTCTTTACGGCTAATGAACCGATAATGGCGTAGTCGGCTCCGGCATCAAGCACAGCTTCCAGACCTGCCCGATCCTTTATTCCCCCTCCCCATTCTATCTTAAGAATGTTGGCACCGGATATTTCCCTGAGCGTCGCCAGATTGCGTGGCTCTCCATCCTTTGCGCCGTCGAGATCCACCAGATGCAACCGTTTCACGCCCGCATCGGCATATAAGCGAGCCATCTCCAAAGGGGTGGAGGGATAGATGGTCTTGCGTGAGTAGTCACCCTGCGAAAGTCGCACGCATTCTCCCTTGATTATATCAATTGCCGGTATTATCTCTATCATATTCCTTTTCAAATTCTCTTCCACCCTTTTCAGAGCCTTAGGAAGTTGTCTAAAATGCGTTCGCCCACTTCTCCGCTTTTTTCAGGATGAAACTGACAGCCGTAGTAATTCTCATATTTCAGGGAAGCAGAGAAAAGCTCCGGGTGTCGGGAGGTGGCTATGGTGTCGGGACAGAGCGGAGCGTAATAGCTGTGAACGAAGTAGGCGTACTCGCCGCTCTTTATGCCCTTGAATAGTTTCGACTCCATATTAGCGAGCGGCGACCAACCCATATTGGGCACCTTGACTCCGGGCCCTTCCTGAAATCTCTTTACCTTGGCATCGAAAATGCCCATACACTCCACATCACCTTCTTCCGAATGGCGACACATCACCTGCATGCCGACGCATATTCCGAGCACCGGGCGACGAATCTTCCAAATAAGCTCAGGGAGATGAAGGCGATTAAGGTTATTCATGGCTTCCGAGGCATAGCCTACGCCAGGGAGAATAACATGGGTCGCCGCCATGATTTCATCGGGATCGGAAGTCAGTTTCCACTCGGCTCCGAGACGCTGGAGGGCATAGCCAAGAGATTGGATATTGCCCATATCATAATCTATCACTGCTATCATAAAACACCTTTGCTTGTTGGAATATCATAACTGAAAGGATCGCGACGGACTGCCATCTTAAGTGCGCGTGCAAAAGCCTTGAACACACCCTCAATCAGATGATGATTGTTCGCACCCCGTGCGCTGATGTGCAGGTTGGCTTTCAATGCGCAGGCAAGCGACTTAAAGAAATGGGAGAACATTTCGGTTGGAGTGTCGCCAACATATTCCCGGGTGAAGGTCACATCCCATTGAAAATCTATCCTGCCTCCCAGGTCAATGAGAACCATGGCCTGCGATTCATCCATTGGAAGCACGAAGCCGTAACGCTCAATTCCGCGTTTGTCGCCTAAAGCTTTTGTTAAGGCTTCCCCTAATGCGATGGCCACGTCCTCCATGGTGTGATGTTCATCCACTTCGAGGTCGCCATTGCATGTGATGTTAAGCGAAATGCCTGAATGATGGGGAATCTGGGAGAGCATGTGGTCGAAAAACTTCAGACCGGTGTCTATGTGTGAATCACCGTTTTCCTCCAGATCAACCTCAACCGTGATATCGGTCTCCGAAGTTTTACGTTCAACCCTCGCTTTCCTGTCGGAAGAGAGTATGAATTTTGCAATCTCGTGCCAGTCGGAGGTGACGAGCACGGCATCGGGAGTCTCCATCTTTTCCTGATTCGTGGTTTTAGTTTCTTCTGAAACAAGGAGGATACCCTGAGCTCCGAGATTTTTTGCCAACTGCAGGTCGGAGAGGCGGTCGCCTATCACGAAAGAGGAGGGGAGGTGGTAAGAACCATCCGTATAGGAGGTGAGCATGGCGGTTCCGGGCTTGCGTGTCGGGAGGTTATCTTCTGGAAAACTGCGGTCGATGAATTCAGCGTCAAACACGATCCCTTCCCCTCGCAGGGTCTCGAGCATCTTGTTATGGGCCGGATGAAACGTCTCTTCCGGGAATGAGTCGGTACCGAGGCCATCCTGGTTTGAAACCATCACTAATTCATATCCCCGGTTCATAAGGGAACAAAGGGCGGAGATTGCCCCCGGCACGAACGAGAGTTTCTCGAGGGAATCAATCTGTTCATCGTCGGGTTCTCGGATTATTGTTCCGTCGCGATCTATGAAAATGGCTTTTTTCATCAGCATATCAGTTTTTGAATCCTTTGAGCAAGGAGATGGTGCGTGCATTCTCTTCAGGGGTGCCTACGGTGATGCGTAGTGTTTGCTCACACAGAGGCATTCGCGAGCGATTGCGCACAATCACTCCATTCTCAACAAGATGATTATAAATGGCATCGGCATCCGTAACCTTCACCAGAAGAAAGTTGGCATCCGAGGAATAAGCCTTCTCGACGCAAGGTATATCCTTAAGCTCCCTCTCCATTTTCTGGCGTTGCCGTATTATCTCCTCTATGTGATCATCCGGGACTTGCTCAATTCTGCGTATCAATTCCTCCTGCACGAGCGAGCTCATATTGTAAGGATATTTCACGCGGTCGAAATAGCCGATAATCTCAGGAGAGGCAAAAGCCATTCCGGCACGCAAACCAGCCATTCCCCAAGCCTTGGAGAAGGTTCGGAGCACGATAAGGTTGGGCGTGTGGGGTAGTTCCTCAAGCATCGACCCTTTGGCTGAAAAATCGGCATAAGCTTCATCCACTACCACTATGCCATTGAATCTGGATGCCAGCTCCTTTATATCCTCTTTTGGAAAAGCATTCCCTGTGGGATTGTTGGGAGAGCATATCCATATAATCTTAGTGTGCGCATCGGTTGCGTCGAGAATACAGTTCACCGGGAGTGAGAAATCAGCGTTGAGCAGCACTTCGCGCATCTCCACGTTATTTATGGCCGCTGCCACCTTATACACGCCGTAGCTTGGAGATATGGCAACTGTATTGTCTATTCCCGGTTCGCAGAATATGCGCAATGCCACATCGATCGCTTCATCACTCCCGGCTCCTCCAATGAATATTGACTCAGGCACCACGCCCATCAGCTCCGATGCGCGTTGCTTGAGTTTTTTCTGGTGAGGATCGGGGTATCGGTTCGCTCCATTGTTGTATGGCGACTCATTTGCATCAAGCCAGGCGGAAATGCCGGTGCCTTGAAAGTCGTCGCGGGCCGTGGAATATGGTTCCAGTTCGAGTATATTTTTCCGTATATATTTCTTCATTCCAATGTTCTTACGTTGACCCTCACATCCACTGCAAGAGCATGAGCATCCAGTCCTTCGGCCTTTGCCATGGATGTGATCACGGGTGCGAGGAGCTTGAGCCCTTCGGGAGTTAGTTCCTGATAGGTGATCTTATGCATGAAGCTGTCGATGTTGACACCGCTGAAAGAATGTGCCCATCCTGAGGTGGGGAGGGTATGGTTGGTTCCGGAGGCGTAGTCGCCTGCACTCTCGGGAGAAAAATTACCTATGAACACACTTCCGGCGGCATAAATCCTTTCGGCTATCTCCCATGGATTCTGCATTGATATGATTAGATGCTCCGGGGCATATTCATTGGCAAATGCAGTTATCTCCTCCCTGGAATCAAGCACGATTATACGGCTATGTGAAAGAGACCCTTCGATAGATTCACGTCGTGGCAGAAGCTCTGCCAAGCGTTCCACCTCCATCTTTATCTTCTCTGCGATTTCAAGAGAGGGACATACTGCGATGGCCTGACTGTCGGGCCCGTGTTCTGCTTGTGAGAGCATGTCTGCCGCCACGAAAGATGGATTGGCGGTTTCATCGGCCAGCACCATCACTTCGCTCGGTCCGGCCGGCATATCAATAGCCGTGTACTTGCTAATCTCCTGTTTGGCCTTTGTCACGAAACGGTTGCCGGGTCCGAAAATCTTGTCAACCTTGGGAATGCTTTTTGTGCCTAATCCCATTCCGGCAATGGCCTGAGCCCCTCCAATACGATACACTTTTGTTATTCCGCACAATCGGGCCGTAAAGAGTATTTCCGGGGCAATCCCGTGATTGCCATTCTCGGGAGTGCATAACACAATCTCTTCACATCCTGCAATCTTGGCCGGGATGGCAAGCATCAGAACCGTGGAGAAGAGGGGGGCACGACCTCCGGGGATGTAAAGGCCCACCCGGCGTATGGCAACTGCTTTCTGCACACATCTCACCCCCGGTGATGTCTCCACTTCAACCTTTGCCGGCATCTGGGCCTTGTGAAAAACTGAGATATTCTCCGCCGCTTTCCTGATTGCTTCGGCCACTGCAGGGGAGACAGCGACGGCAGCCTCGTCAATCTCTTCGGGAGTCAGCTCGAAAGAATCGCCGGTGAATCCGTCGAAACTCTTCGCATAATGCCTTATGGCTGAATCTCCATAAGCCTTGACATTTGATATTATATCCTTAACCGATTTCTCTATTTCAGAATCATCAGGTATGTTTCTCTCGCAAAGGGCTTTCCATTCCTTTTTCGAAGGGGAATTGATTATTCTCATTTTATAACGTTTTCCAGGGCGAGCACAAGTATGTCGGTGGCCCCTATATTTTTTAGTTGTTCTATCTTCTCCCAAAGGCTCTCTTCGTGAATCACCACGTGTAATGACACCCAGTCAGGATCGGCAAGGGGGAGGATGGTGGGGCTCTTCATTCCGGGCAATATTCCAACCGCTTCCTCTATGCGGGTTTTCGGAAGATTGAAAAGAACATATTTCATTCCTCTGCTCTCTATGATAGACTGGAAGCGGAACATAAGCTTGGACAGTTCTTTCTCCTTCTCCTCCTCTATATGCGGATTTGCAATCAGCACTGCTTCCGACCGGATCACTGTTTCCTCCTCTTTGAGGCCGTTCTGGATAAGCGTCCCTCCTGATGAAACAATGTCGAAAATGGCATCGGCCATACCCACGGCAGGCGCAACCTCAACCGATCCGGCAATTTCGTGTACGAAAGCCTGTATATTGTTCTCCGCAAAGAAATTGCGTAAAATCACAGGATAGGAGGTGGCCACGCGCTTCCCTTCAAACCATTTCACGCCAGGATAGTCAACTCCCTTTGGCACGGCAAGCGATAGTCGGCAGGCTCCGAATCCAAGATTCATGCGCACGTCAACGTCCTGCTCTTTTTCAAGCACTTCATTTAGGCCCACAATGCCGATATCGGCCACACCCATAGCCACGGCCTGGGGTATGTCGTCGTCGCGGAGGTAGAGCACATGAAGGGGAAATCCTTTGGCATCGGAGAGCAATTTCCGATGGCTCGCAGAAGCAGAGATGCCGGCATCACGCATAAGTTCTACCGTGTCTTCGTTAAGCCTTCCCTTATTCTGGATAGCGATTGTCAGCATAAGCAGGGTATATTAGTGGATAATTTTGACCTTTAATGCAAATTTATGAGAAATTTGCATTAAGATTTGCTATTTTGCTGACAAAGTTAATAAAAATTTTTGATTATGAGAGCATCTATGGATATGTTTGCTGTAAAATTGTAAAATGCAGGTGTGAGAGGTAAGAAAGATGCGCCATCACATCTCTTTCCTCAGGCGAGCCACAGGTATCTTGAGCCGGTCGCGATATTTAGCCACCGTGCGGCGTGAAATGTCGAAGCCGCGCGATGCCATCTCCTCCATTATGTGCTGGTCGCTCAAGGGATGCCGTTTATCTTCGGCCTCAACCAATCCTTTGATTTCCTCTTCAATCTTGCGGTTGGTGAGCGCTTCCGTGCCTTCGGCAGTATCTCCCACCGAGTCGCTGAAGAAGAAACGCAAAGGGAAAATGCCCCAGGGAGTTGCCACATATTTCCCGTTGGTGGCGCGAGATATTACCGAAAAATCGAGGCCTGTGAGTTCCGCCACATTCTTTATCATCATCGGTCGGAGGGTATAGACATCCTGAGTGAGGAAATACTCTTTCTGAATTTTCACTATGGCTGTCATCACGTCCATCATTGTGCGCTGACGTTGTGAAAGTATGGCGATGAATTCGCGTGCATCGTTATAGTTTCGTATGATATATTCCGATTCGGAGCCTTTCTTTATCCTCCCTTTGGCTGAACGTTCCATATTCTCGACCGCCTGCTCGAAGCTTTGGTCGATCCTCAATTCCGGTATGCGGCTGTTGAGCGAGACGGTAATCTCCCCCTCTTCGTTGTTGACAATGAAATCGGGCACCACTACCGATGCCATGTCGCTGCGGCTCGACCCTAAAGTTGCACCGGGCCGTGGATTGAGGGAACGGATGAGCTCAAGAGCCTCATCCACCTCCTTTATAGTCAGATGTAATGCCGACACCAGACGGTGCTTGTGTTTCATTGTAAACGCTTCATAGCCGTCGCGAATAATTTTCAGGGCATTGTCGCGTACCGGAGATTCGGGTAAAGCCTCCAGCTGCATTGTGAGCGTGTCACGCAGATTGAAAGCGCCAATTCCGGGTGGGTCGAGGCTTCTCACGGCTTCGAGTGCCTGCCGCGCCTCTTCATCTGAAAGCTCGATCCCTTCGTTGAAAGCCATGTCGTCGGCCATGGAGCGGAGCGAACGGTCAAGGTATCCGTTGGAATCGAGGTTCCCAATTATGTATCTTGCCCCGGCCTCAACATTCTCCGGCAACTTGCGTTCTGAGAGCTGCGCGCTAAGATTGTCGTAGAGTGATTCCTCTGTGTCGGCAGGGGTGAAGGAGGGACTCTCGTCATCCCCGGCATTAGGACGATAACCGTAATGCAGAGGCAGCTCCACGCTATGCTCGACGGGGGGCTCTTTCTCTTCAAGCGCCACATTCTCTTCCAGTTCTTTTTTCACGGCCTCCTCAAGTTCGGGTGCGTTCATCTCCAGCAGTTTCACGAAACGAATCTGCTGTGGTGAAAGCGAAAGGCGCTGTGTCTGTTCGAGATGGAGATTCTGCGACATAATAATAAAAAAACGGCACCTCGGGAGGGAGGTGCCGGCAACCGTGGTACAGAAAGTGGGACTCGAACCCACACAGCCGATAAAGGCCAAGGGATTTTAAGTCCCTCGTGTCTACCATTCCACCATTTCTGCAACACATTCCACTGCCGGCATTGCCGACCGGAATCGTATGCAAAGTTACACCCTTTTTTTTAACTTTGCAAGTGTTGGCTGTTAAATTATTGTGAATAGGTGCTAAATTATTGTGGATAGGAGAGATTTTCAGGAGAAATTTTCTCCAAGACCTCATCTAAGAAGCGTTTCGCTTGCTTTTTTGCCTCGGGAAGATCCATAAAGGAGTAGTTGCCGCAGTCTTTTGGAGTTGCACCCGGCACTTCTCCTTCAAATTCGGCAATAAACCGAAAAGTGTCTTTCAAGAGGGGGATGATATCGGCCGGTGCTGGCGTCCCTTGGATTAGGAGATAATTACCCGTGCAACATCCCATTGGCCCCCAGTAAACCACGCGGCTCTTCCATTCCTCATTATTCCGGAGGTAGGTTGCGGCCAGATGTTCCATAGCATGCAATGCTTCAGGGGATATTGCCGGTTCGCGGTTTGGTTCCGTAAGCCGGATGTCGAAAGTGGTTATCTTGTCGCCCGATGGAGTGGTGTCAATTCTCGACACATATACTCCTCTAAGTAGGCGAAGGTGGTCTATTGTGAAACTGGCTATCTTTTCCATTTTCTGTTTATGTTTGTATTTAAAATGCTGTTTATACTGCAAAATTAAGGGTTTTTTCTTTAACATTTTGCTGAATCAAAAATAATTATTAATTTTGCGTGTTAATTAAAGCAATATTTTATCAGCGGTTTTCACCGCTCAGACAAGAATACTAATAACAGTATGGCATCTAACAACGAAAACGAGCAGAACGCAATTGACAAGCTTAACAGCAATCTTAGCTCTGCGAGCGAGAAAATCGCCAACAACAAGAAGATTATCTATTGGATTCTCGGGGCAATTGTGGTTGCGGCCGGATTTGTCCTCAGTTATTTCTTCATATATCGCAACCCTCATTTGAAAGGGGCTGCCGAGGCTTATAACCAGGTTGAGATCACAGCCGTTGGAAATGATTCTATTTCAGCCGCGGAATATAAAAAGGTTGCTGAGAAATATCCTCATACTCCGGCCGGTCATCTCGCTGCTCTTGAGGCTGCCGAAAATTTCTATGATCAGGGCAAATATAAGGAGGCTCTCGAATGTCTCGACAAGGCTAACGTCGATGAGAAGGTGCTTAAGGCAAATGCCACTATCCTTAAGGGTGACTGCTACGTGAACCTCAAGCAATATGATAAGGCTCTTAATGAGTTTAAGGATGCCGTGAAGAAAGGCGATAAGAACGACCAGATTGTTCCCCGCGCTCTCCTGAAGTGTGCCAATGTGTATGACGAGCAGAAGAAATATGCCAACGCTTTGGAATGCTACGAGCAGATCAAAAATGAGTATCCTTCCTTCCAGCTTGGGAACGCCTCTATAGATGCTTATATAGAGCGTGAGAAGGCGCGAATCGGGAAATAAGCCTAATTCGATATATCAGGGCCTAATTTGAATTGATAATATCAGAGCCTAATTCGGATTAAGATAGATCAAAGACATACATTTCCATAAAATAATAAAACATTTGCTTATTTTATGAAAAGGGGTTCCGGCTTTCGAGACGGGACCCTTTTCTTTTTAGAATAGGCATTGTAGGCGAGTATGGGCGAAGTAGGCGGGGTAGGCGAGGGTAGGCGGGG
>CAMWIH010000112.1 GCA_947174305.1 uncultured Porphyromonadaceae bacterium
CTCGAGATGAACTGTGTATATGGCTCGGTCGGATGTGGTGACGCTATAATCTTCCCATTTGCAATGCTGAGACATCGGTAGCAGAAATTCTCTTTAAAATCAAGGCTGAGAATAGTGAAGGATCGGAAGATATAGCTGCCGATTATTGCAAAAATGTTAGGATCGGAAGATATACCTACCGATTCTTACCAATATGTTTGGATAGGAAGATATAAATGCCTATTTTTGCAAAAAATCATAATATGGAAATTATTAGAAGACAAACATACATAGACCATATTGTTTCAGTAATGGACAAGAATATGATGCTTGTTTTGGTGGGACAGCGTCGTGTGGGTAAAAGTTATATCCTTTTGGATCTAAAAGCATGGATTGAGGAGAATATTCCAACTGCTAATATTCTCTACATTGACAAGGAGCAAAAGATTGGCGATGAAGTGATGGATGCTGAGACATTGTATCGGGTTGCTGCTGATAAACTTCCAATTGGGGGTCGTAATTATCTTTTGTTAGATGAGGTACAGAACATAGATAATTACCAAGATGCATTGCGAAGCCTTTATGCAGAGGAACGCTGTCAAATAATTGTTACCGGTAGCAACGCATATATATATTCTTCCGAATTAGGAACAAGGCTCGGAGGTCGTTACATTGAAATACCAATTTTTAGCCTTTCTTACTCTGAATTTCTTGTGTTTCATAACTTGCCTGACACGGAAGAGAGTCTTCATGCCTATCTGAGGATAGGTGGCCTTCCCGGACTCAGATATTTTGACATAGAAGATAATCGGCAAGTCTCTGACTATTTACAGGGAGTCTACACAACAATAATGATGCGTGATGTGGTGGAACGTGCAAATATAAGGAATGCAACATTTCTTACTAATCTTGCTAAATTTGTGGCTGATACTACTGGAAAGCCTATCTCTCCTACAAATATTTCCAATACTATGTGCAGTCAAGGTTATAAGATTACAAAGGCCATTACTTCAGATTATTTGGAATATATGACCAATGCGCTGGTATTTAAACCGGTACTGAGATATGATCTACATGGCAAAAGACTCTTTGAACAGAATTTTAAATATTATTTTACTGACCATGGCATACGTAATTATTTATGTGGCTTTAAAGTGCGACAATCAATAGAGAAGATTATGGAGACAGTGGTTTGTAACCATCTTCGTATGCAAGGTTTTGAGGTGACTATTGGTACACTTCGTAATAGAGAAGTTGACTTTGTTGCTGAGCGAGATGAACAGCAGATGTATTTTCAAGTCACATATCTTCTGGCTTCCCAAGAGACAATTGACAGAGAGTTTGGAAACCTGAAAGCTATTAATGACCAATATCCAAAATATGTTGTGTCAATGGATCCTATAGGTGGTGAAGTGGAGGGTTATCCCGGGATTCATCATGTGCGTTTGAGAGATTTTCTTAAAATGAATTTTTGAATGTTCCTGCGGCTCGCATGCTTCGGGAATGCACCGCCATAATCACACCGCCTTCATTTTATTGCCATTACTCTCCGATATAGTTCCGATTGGGCAAGTGGTACCGGTTCATCACTACCCGTTTCACTTACGAACACGGCATCCTGCTCGAGATGAACTGTGTATATGGCTCGGTCGGATGTGGTGACGCTATAATCTTCCTGATTGTAAAGGGCGGAAAGTTTTTTAATTGCAGTCCTTATATGTGAAATCATCGACAGACGGGCGGTGGTCAGATCGGGGGCATCCTCCGGCTTGCCACCGAACATTTCGTAAACAAGACCGTATCTCTTCTGTATTTGTTGGATGCGCCGGTCATACCTTTCCATTTCCTTCCTGTTTTCCGGTCTGACAAAGTCAAGCCCACTGTTTCCGTAGCAAAGAAGGAGTGTGTAAAGGGCTCGGTCTCGTCTGGTCAGGCCTTCGGCGGTTGAATCGATATCCGGGAAAGAGATTTTCGACTTATAAGGGTCAATCACCACACGACTTCTTATATTGCGACGCACCATAAAGATATCGAGCAATTGCTTGTAGAAACCGTGGAAATGAAATTGATTGTCCCGTTCTTCGGAAGTGTTGACCACATAGATATCCGAACTAAGCATATCGCAGAACCGGTCGGCAAAATCCTGAACGGTTTTAAGTATATCCTGATCTACCTCGATGCGCAGATAATTGGCGTATGGCTCGTCACCCACAAAACTGTTCCCAATCTTGATAAGTAGGGAAGGCACCGTGTTGCGTAGCTCGGTTATGTCACATTTGTTGCATAATATATCCTTACAGAAGCGCCCCGTGGTCATCTCCATAAGGGAATTGTAAATGTAATCCAGTCCCTCCTTGCTGGTGGCAGGTGAGAGGAAGCTTAGGATATGTTTGAAAAGTGCCGGATCAGTGTCCCGGTAATGTTCGATAATCTTAGGAATGTAGATGAAATGAAAACCTGCAAGCTGAAGCTCCTTGAAAATTGACCGATAGTTTTCACGTATTGCCTTGTTGGTTTCCTCATTATGGAAGTTTTCTATATACAATGCCGTGGCAATATCTATGTTGAAGCTGGCGCGGGGAATGGAATAAACCTCTCCGAAGAAGCCTGAGGCTGGGTCAAGCATAATCGCGAGGGATATGATCAGGAGAGCTTCGGAATGGGCGCAGAACCCGTCGCTGACGGTCATTTCACGGCAATCTGCGAGCAATTGTGTTTTAAGTTCCTCGGTTTCGGAAGAGCAGATGCAATTGAGGGCTTTGGCAAAAGAGATGGAGGTGGCACTCACCTGAATCTCTTTTGTAATGCCATATCTTCCGCAGATCTTTTTCCAAAACTCAATCTCACCGGTATCAACAATCCTGTCGGCCTTGATAAGATCGGAAATTATGCGGGTGATGGCAATTCGTTCGTCGCGTGTCATATCGGGGGGAGTCTTAGTTTGAAAAGGGTTAAATATATCTGATTGCACAAATTTAGTGAAAAAAACTGAATGAGCCTAATCACTTATTTGATTTATAATGCATTCAGTCTGGTAAGTGTCTTTGCAAAGAAAGATATTGGAGATTATTGGTTTGAGACCGGTACGCCGACCTTCCTTGTAAAGGTGATCCGAAAGTTAGGCATACCTCTTAAGGAGGTTGCTCCTGTTAGGGTGGAGTCACGTTTTCTGGAGACTGCCGGGGTGATGAACCCCAATCCGGTTGCCGTGCTCTATCAGTCAGGTTATCTAACAATCAAGTCTTACGATTCCCGATTAAGAACTTATACTTTGGACTATCCCAATGAAGAGGTAAAGCAAGGGTTCCTGTCGTGTATTCAAGACTGATTCGAGTGTAGAGAAAGCGATGGAATAGATAAAAGAGAAGAAATTAAAATAAGTTCAACCCGTGAGTGTGACTCACGGGTTGAACTTATTTCAGCTTACAAGGTAACGGAGTTACGCGTTCTGAAGGAGTCCGTTTACTGATTCATCGATTGCTTCAAACTCTTTTGTGCCACCGTCGCGCCAGACTTCACGACCTTCTTCAAACATTACCCAGCTTGGGTAAGTGTCGATTTTATATTTCCTTGCCAGTTCGTGGTTGTAAGAGCCGTCAACCATAAGGAACAGAGCCTTGTCGCCATATTTATCACGAAGTTTCTTGATATCATATTTCACTTTAACTGCATCCTGCCTACCGGCGTGTAAGAAAGCGAGCAAAACCGGTTTACCGCTTTCAAGACATTTTTCAAATCTGTTTTTCATAATATCTTATATTGTATTCACTATTAGAACGACAGTGTAAGCAGGATGGTTCATTGTCGCAGGATCATAAGATTATAAAAAATGGTCAAATCAGTTTTCCTGCAACGTTGCAATCAAAATCTGATTAATATCAATCTTTCCATTGGAATATTACAGTTTTTCTTCAAATAGATGGTTAGAGGTGTAAATTTGCAACAAAGAAAGTAAAAAACAAAACTAAAACAGATATATTATGGCAATTAATCTTGAAAAAGGACAGAGAGTGGCAGTTGACCTTCCGAAGTTCACAATAGGACTCGGATGGGACGTGAACAGCACCAGCACCGGTTATGATTTCGACCTTGACGCCTCAGCTTTCATGAATGGTGAAAACGGCAAAATATTGGCCGACGAGTATTTCGTATTCTACAATAACCTGCAGTCGCCTGATGAGTCGGTGGTGCATACCGGAGATAATCTCACCGGCGAAGGCGAGGGTGATGACGAGAGCATCATGGTTGATCTTTCCAAAATCGATCCTCGAGTAAAGGAGATTGTGTTTG
This sequence comes from uncultured Porphyromonadaceae bacterium, assembly GCA_947174305.1. Taxonomy (GTDB): domain Bacteria; phylum Bacteroidota; class Bacteroidia; order Bacteroidales; family Muribaculaceae; genus Lepagella. The sequence goes on from CAMWIH010000112.1 coordinate 4,270, forward strand.
TGGTGACAATCCATAAGGCTGATGAACGCCGCCAGAACTTCGGACAGGTACGCAATGCCTTTATCCGCATTTATGACACCACGACAGGTGTAGAGATTCTCCGTTACGACCTTGATGAAGATTTCTCCATCGAAACTGCCGTTGAATTCGGACGTATCTATAAGCGTAACGGTCAGTGGAAATTCGAGGCTATCGGCACCGGACAGAAAGCAGGACTTGCAGAATACCTTAAGAAGTATAATTAAAACCTGAACAACTATGGCAATAAATCTTGAAAAAGGGCAGAAAATTAATCTCGAAAAGAGCAATGGCACCAAATTCACTAATTTCTGTGTAGGTTGCAACTGGGGTGCTATTGTGTCAGGTGGATTCCTCGGACTTGGCAAGAAGGTTCAGGATGTGGATTTAGACCTTTCCTGCGTGATGGTCGATGATAAGGGGAATCTGGTGGATCATATCTATTCCCCACTTTATCGCACCGATTTCCTCGGCCGTTACGGAATGCCTCCGGGTAAAGTTGATTCAAAGGAGTATGCACTTCATCATAGCGGTGACGACCTTAAAGGAGATCTTAATGGCGATGACGGTCTCGACAATGAAATCATTACCGTAAACCTTAATGATATAAGCCGGGACGTGCAACAAATATTTTTCTTCCTCAACAACGTGGGGAAGGAGGATTTCTCTCAGATTCCTTACGCATCAATCAGGATGTACGAAGGAACTCCTTCAAGAGTCAAGGAGGTTTTCGCATCCTATAATGTGGGTTCATCACCTCAATATCAAGGGAAGAAAGCCCTGATAATGGGAAAACTCTACCGTCGAAACGGTGAATGGAAATTCTCTGCCATCGGGGATGCATATCCCGATTCCAACCTATGCGAGACAATCAAACGAATAGTTAACAATTACGCAAAATAATTATGAGAAGATTACCGGTATATCTATTGCTCGACACCTCCGGGTCGATGTATGGCGAACCAATCGAGGCCGTAAAGAATGGGGTGCAAGTGCTCATTTCCACACTCCGTCAGGATCCCTACGCGCTTGAAACGGCCTACCTGAGCATCATCACTTTCGACAGCAGTGCGCGACAGGTTTCACCGCTCACGGAACTTTCGGCTTTTCAGCAACCCTATCTCCAGGCTAATGGTTGCACAGCTCTTGGTGAAGCACTCGCCTTGTTAGCTCAGAAAGCTGATCAGGAGGTTAATAAGACTACCCTTGAGAAGAAAGGCGACTGGAAGCCGCTTGTGTTCATAATGACCGACGGCGAACCAACCGACGACCTCAACCGTGGTCTGGCAGAGTTTAAGAAACGAAAATGGGGGATGGTGGTAGCATGTGCAGCAGGTGCGGGTGCAAATACTGATACATTGAAGAGAATAACGGAGTCTGTGGTTTCGCTCGATACTGCCGATAGCGCCACTATAAAAGCTTTCTTCAAATGGGTTTCCGCTTCCGTAAGTTCGGGAAGCATGAAGGTTGAGGAGACAGGTGCCGAAGCAACAACCCTCAGCGAGTTGCCACCTCCACCTCCTGAAGTGAATATAGTGTTATGATATAACGAGAACAATATGAGAAGACTTCCGGTTTATCTTTTAATTGACACCTCCGGGTCGATGCGCGGAGAGCCGATTGAATCGGTCAAGGTAGGTCTCGAGACTATGATCTCGAGCCTTAGGCAGGATCCGTTTGCCTTGGAATCTGTAAACATAAGCATCATAACTTTCGACCGGGATGTGAAACAGATTCTACCTCTCACGCCCCTTGATGAATTACAGCTCCCCGAGATAACAACTCCTGAAAGCGGGCCTACACATACCGGTCAGGCCTTGAAACTTCTCTGCCGGAGGATGGATGAGGAGGTGAGAAGGAGCTCACCCGATCAAAAAGGAGACTGGATGCCACTCATCTTCCTCATGACCGATGGCAAGCCCTCCGACCGGCAGCTTTACAGTGAGATGATACCTGAACTGAAGAAACGTCGCTTGGCAGGTGTAATAGCCTGTGCCGCTGGAATGAGTGCAAGAACGGAGCCCTTGAAGGAGTTGACAGATGAAGTATATACTCTTGATACTGTTGACAGCACGGCTTTCAAGAAGTTTTTCAAGTGGGTTTCAGATTCAATCGGAGTAGGAAACAGAAGCATCGGAGCCTCCGAAGAGCTTCTGCTTCCTCCGCCACCACCCGAGGTTAATGTTATTATTTGAGAGTTACAATTTTTTCTGATAGTGAATATGAAGAGAGAACATCGGTTATCGGAAAGGAGGAATGGCCCGGTAATACGTATTAATGAAGCGGCAAGAAAGCTTGACAAGGCTATGCAGGCATGCGGTGTGCCTGAAGGCTATAAGCAACCGTTTATGGATTGGGCCATAGATTTTTTATGGCGAAAATTCAAGGAGGAGCGTATGAATAAACGATTGGATGTTGAGAAGAAAATCCGTCAGCTTGGGATTCGATTCCCTAACGGGACGGTCAATAAGGATTATAGTGTTTCATTTAGACTCCCTTCCGACATAATTTCCAATGTGGAGCTTTATGGTGCAGAAGAATTGGGTTTACACCTCTCTCAGGAAGATAACGGTGACTATAGTCTTGTGGGGCACCCATTGACTGCAGGAGACTTTACGTTAAGCTTACTTTATGATACTGTGGAAGGTGAACCAAAGTCGGAACTGAAGATTCCGATTGCCTTCAATCCTAATCCAAGGGACCTTTGGAGGGATCTTCCTACGGACAAAGACATTCCATATTACAAGGAAGATTCCGCCACCGAGTATATCATGGTTGAAGCCGGTAAAGATGGATTGGCGAAAAAGGATATTGTGGCCGCAAGTCACAGGGGCCGGAGCCACGCGCAGGAGGGGAAGGCACGTGATGATCACTTCAAAGTTTTTCACTGCAATGAATCAGACTGGTACATCATGGCCGTGGCTGATGGGGCGGGCTCGGCAAAGTATTCCAGAAAGGGTTCGGAAGTGGCTTGCAATTCGGTGGTGGATCATTGTAAGGGGTTACTCGTTGATAATCAGGCATTCGAAAATGCAATAATGGAGTATTCTTCCGATCGTGGCAGTAAGGAGAAGCGGACAGATGTCACCCGCCACGTTATTGACATAATCTATAAAGGGGCGATGAAAGCTCATGAGGCAGTGAAGAGAGTGGCTCAAGCTAATGAGGAGGGGAAGCTTAAGGACTTTGCCACGACTCTGATGTTCTCCATTTGTAAAAGATATGACTTCGGATGGTTTATAGCATCATTTTGGGTCGGCGACGGCGCGATGTGTCTTTTCGATGAAAAGAACAAGACGGCAAAACTGTTAGGAACGCCCGACGAAGGGGAATTTTCCGGTCAGACACGGTTCCTGACAATGCCTGAGATTTTCCGCGATCCGGAGGTGGTCAGCAAGCGTTTGCGAATGACAATAGTGCCGGATTTCACTGCCCTGTTCCTCATGACCGACGGTATTTCAGATCCGATGTTTGAGACAGAAAAGAATCTTAATGAATATGAGAAATGGGAGGAGTTTTACAACAAGTTAAAAAATGGTTTCCCGGAGGACGGGATTGGGGGAGTGGATCTCACTGATGATAATGAGGCATCGAAAGAGAAACTGTTGCGTTGGCTCGACTTCTGGAGTCCCGGTAATCATGACGACCGTACAATAGCAATCCTCTATTAAACCACTTAACGCAATTCTATTAAACCACCTTACACAATTCTATAAACCACTTGATACGTAAATATGGCAAAGATAGTAAAGTTGACAGCAACAGATGGTAGCCCTGTTGAATTTGTGGATGAGGTTATCGGTAGCGGAGCAATGAAAGATGTCTATTTCAGTCCCGACAAGAGTTATGTTGTCGGGTTTTTCCGCACACCTCAAGATGCCAATGCCAAAGACCGTCTTCAGAATATTGTAGGCACTTATCGTGAAAAGATTTTTAATCAGGTGGGAGGGGATTATTGGGAAAATCTCTTCTGCTGGCCCACTAAACTCGTAGAGTGGAAAGGAAGGCTCGGAGTGGTGTGCCCGGCTTATCAGAAACATTTCTTTTTCAAGGAGGGGATGTTCAAAGGGAAAGAGAAAGAGGGTAAATGGTTTGCCTCGGCGAAGCTCCGCAATAAATTCCTCAAACCGGATCAGAAAGGAACCTGGCTGTCTCATTTTCACTTCTGCATTCAGATTGCCCGTGCTGTGCGTAGGCTTCACGCCGCAGGGTTGGCTCATTCCGACCTGTCGTATAAGAATGTTCTTGTTGATCCGGAAAGCGGGCGCGCCACAGTGATTGATTGCGACGGCCTTGTGGTTCCGGGGAAATATCCTCCCGATGTTGTAGGCACTCCTGATTTTATCGCCCCCGAAGTGTTACAGACAAGAGCCTTGCCTATGGGCGACCCTAATAAGAAATTGCCGAGCATAATGACCGACCGGCACGCCCTCGCTGTGCTTATCTACATGTATCTGCTCAATCGACATCCCTTGCGAGGAGGGAAGGTTCATGATCTTGACACGGCGAGAGATGAGGAGCTATCGATGGGGGAGAGGGCTCTCTTTATTGAGCATCCCAAAGACGCAAGTAACCGTCCTAAGGTTGACCAGATGGCTCCTTCCGAACTTCCGCAGGGAGATGTCTCGAAACGCCCTTACACAATTTGTGGACCATATCTTAAGGAGCTTTTCGAGAGGGCTTTTATTGATGGGTTGCATGATCCTTCCAAACGCCCCACGGCCGATGAATGGGAAACAGCTTTGGTCAAGACCACCGACCTGATGCAGCCTTGTCAGAATCCGGATTGTGAGGCCCATTGGTTTGTTTTTGACAATACCACCAAGCCTAAATGTCCTTTTTGCGGAACAGAATATCATGGCCAGCTTCCGGTGCTTAATCTCTATTATTCCCCCGCAAAAGGGAGGTTCATTCCTGAAAATTATCGGCTGATGGTCTATGACAAACAGTCGCTCTATATGTGGCACGAGAACCGGTTTGTGACAGCCAATGAGCGCATACGCCCTGAAGATAAGAAGCCTGTGGGCGATTTTCACTTTCATAACGGAAAATGGATACTCATAAACCGTCGGCTCAACGATATGTGGGATGTGACAGAACAAACGAAACGTCAGATAAAGCCTGGGGAATATGTTGAGCTGACCGAAGGACGCAAGATTCTGCTTTCGGGAGCAGATGGAGGCCGATTGATAGTGGTGCAATTGGTGTGTAGATTCAAAAACGAAGTGCAAAAATTTGGCAGTATTGCATATTAATTTTGCATCCGAGTTCATAATCTCGGATTTTTTTCGTAACTTTGCACTCTAATCTGCGCTTACGCTGACAAAGACCAATTATGTAGAAACATTTCTTATACAACATATTACGGAACTTCCGTGTAGTCGCATAAAGGTTTGGTCGCCTGTCAG
>CAMWIH010000113.1 GCA_947174305.1 uncultured Porphyromonadaceae bacterium
ATATAATCGCGTAGGCAAGTGCCGTCGGGAGTATCGTAATCATTACCGAAAACGCTTAGGCATTCACGGATGCCGGCAGCTGTCTGCGTAACAAAAGGCACTAAATTATTGGGCACTCCGCGTGGCAACTCCCCTATCAATGCCGAAGGATGCGCACCTATGGGATTAAAATAACGCAATGCTATGCCATACATCCCTGGATAGGCACGGCAGCAATCCCGAAGAATATCTTCCGACATCTGCTTCGTATTCCCGTAAGGGGACGTGGCCGGCTGACGCGGTGTCTCCTCAGTGACAGGAAGGGTCTCGGCCTCTCCATAAACAGTGGCTGACGACGAGAAAAGAATATTCGGACGTTGGTATTCTTTCATCATCTCGACTATGTTCATAAAGGAGATGAGATTATTGGTATAATATTTCAACGGCTCCGCCATAGACTCTCCCACTGCCTTATAGGCCGCGAAATGAATCACCGTGTCGAATTCATATTTATCAAAAACTTTTCTCAAGGCATCCTTATTGCAAGTGTCAACTATCTCAAAAGGAACCTTTTTCCCGGTAATCTCCTTTATTCCCTCAATGGAATCTTTCTCTGAGTTGGAAAGGTTATCAATGATCACAACGTCATAACCGGCATTGATCAGTTCAACTGAAGTATGCGAACCTATGTAGCCGGCTCCGCCGGATACAAGGACTGTTTTTTTTCTATCCATTTTAATTCCTTTAAGCAATATTTCCCCATCAACTCAGGGGAGAATTTTTTTTCCTTCAAACGCAAAATAAACTATTTCAAGGGAGGAAGATGAAGCGCTTCCATGAATCTTTCCACCACATCTCTGCTCCCTGTATATTTCCCTTTATCCTCACTCAGCTTGCATGTTTCGCAATAGAAAGGCCACGATTCGGTGATCTTTACGGCAAGAAGCTTGATTACAATATTCCGCGGTTTTATTCCCGGGAAGTCGTTGGTGAAATGGGTTCCGATTCCGAATGAAGGGAGACACTTCCCCTCGGCATATCTCCTTATCTTCAATGCCTCATCCACATTAAGCCCATTGCTGAATACAATCTGTTTCGTGGAGGGATCGATATTCAGGCTCTTATATTTCTCAACTATCAAATCCAGCTGTTCATAATTATCCCCGCTATCCACGCGTAGGCCCTTGAACATATTGGCATAGTCTTCCGAGAAATTAAGGCTGAATATCCTCCAGCCGTATGTGTCATAAAGGAACGTTCCGAGTGCCCCTCGATATGTTCTTGACCAGGTCCGCATCGCAATATGGTTTGCCATCTGAGGCCCGTACATGCCCGCTATGGCGCATATCAATTCGTGAGCCATGGTGCCTATAGGGGTGAGATCATACTTCATGGCGAAATAGACGTTGCTCGTGCCGATAAAGCGTCCCGGCCCTCCCGTGGATTCATTACACTCTTTCATAGCCTTCACCACGGTATCCTGAACCTTAAAGGAAGCCCTTCTTCGAGTACCGAAATCGCTGAAAATGCATCCCCCTTCAATCATTCGGCGGGCTTTCTCCCAAGAACGATGATAATAATCCTCGCAATCAAAGGAAACGCTTTCTCCGGTCATAATGTAGTATAACTCAGAAATGATAGCCAACACCTTAACTTCAAGGAGAATAGTATTACTCCAGCATCCCTTAAACTCCACACTCAACCGGCCATCCTCATCCTGCTCCACTGTCACCCAGTCGCGAGAATAGCGGAAACCTTTAAGAAAACTATAAAACCAATCAGGAATGAATCGACACTTCCTCTGCATGAAGCGGATCTCCTCGTCAGTGATGCGAAGGTCTTCAAGAAAAGCAATCTGCCTTCTGAACTCCTCAGCAAACCCCGCGGGATATATAGTGTTGTCACGGTCGTTAAATCGATATTTTACCTGCGTGCGGGGATAATTGTCAATCACAGCGCAACACATAGTGAATTTATAGAGGTCATCATCCGTGAAGTGAGTGATGATCGGTTTTATTGTTTCCATGGGTGACATTAATGTTGTTATCGCAAATGTAATCATTTTTTTTCTCTCCGCAATACACATTACAATAAAATTGAAACCTTTAAAACTTCCAAACGTTATATTAATGTAAGCTTTAGCTACACTATAGACTATGAAAACCACATTAATTTCCATATTGACTGTATTAGCATCCTTTTTCCCCTTATATGGTGTGGAAAAAAATGATACATTGCAAATATATTTCCGTCAAGGTCACTCTGAAATAGATTCCACTCTTCACGGCAATGCCGCCACTCTTTCTCGTCTCGACTCCATATTCAAGCCTGAAGGCACGAAATTACGTAATGTCAGAATTGTGGGCAGTGCATCGCCTGAAGGAAGCGTGAATCTCAACAATAATCTTTCCGACCATCGTGCCAGGAGGATTCTTACCCTTATTGAAAGGAATCAGGAGAGGAATAACGGCAATCAGATGATTACAGATCGGAGCAATGCTTTCGAGAATACGGATATCGAGTTTTCTTTTGTCGGACGCGACTGGGCCAATCTGCTCAAATATGCAAATAATGACCCCAACATACCTTACCGTTATGAAACCATATCGCTTCTTGAGGAGATTAATAATGAATTGTCTGAAGAAGATGGCGAACGGGAGGCCAACCACTTTCTTATTCGATTAAAGGAATTGAGAAATGGTGAGCCATACGCCTATCTTTTCTCTAATATATTCCCCTCCCTCAGGGCATCGAGAGTTTATCTGAACTATTATATCCTCCCTCCTTTTGAGGACAAGATCAACGGACCCGACCTCTCAATAGGAACTCTTGACCCGTCGGGTGATATAATATTGTCGCACTTCCCTCTCGCATCCCTGCCTCAAGAAAAAAGAAAATTCTATATTGCATTAAAGACAAATATGCTCTATGATGCCTTGGCATTACCCTCTCTGGGTGCCGAGTTTTATCTTGGAAAAAATTTCTCAGCAGTTGCCAACTGGACCTACGGCTGGTGGGACACCCACCGCACCCACCATTATTGGAGAGCCTACGGTGGTGACCTTGCTGTGAGATGGTGGTTTGGTAAGAAAGCCCTGGAAAAACCTCTTACCGGCCATCATATAGGAGTGTATGGCGGTATATTTACCTACGATTTTGAATTTGGAGGCACCGGCTATATGGGAGGTCTCCCCCACGAAACACTCTGGAACCGTTCTCTGCGAATGGCGGGAATTGAATATGGTTATTCCCTTCCTGTGGCAAAGAGATTAAACATCGATTTCACCATAGGAATCGGATATATGGGAGGGAAATATATAAAATATATACCCGATAATGGCCGTTATCTGTGGCAATCCACACATAAGATAAACTGGTTCGGACCTACAAAGGCGGAGATTTCACTTGTATGGCTGATAGGCCCGGGAAACTATAATCTTTCAAAGAAAGGAGGCGAGAAATGAAAAATCTCAGGTTCAAAAAATATAATACTCTTAATTTAAATCACATACCGGCTAATTTAAATTACGCAAGATTGCAATTAACAATTTTGTTAATCGCCTTTACGACCGTATTTTTCTCCTCCTGCCGCCATAAGGATATAGATTTTGAGGATATCCCCATGCAGGAGGTGAAGGTGGTGTTTGATTGGGGAAAGTCGCCGGAAGCAAATCCTTCCTCAATGGCTCTGTATCTTTTCTATGATCCAACGGAATCTCCCGATTCCACCCTACGATATGATTTTGCAAACAATAAGGGGGGGACTGTCAGGATTCCATTCGGTTCATTTTCCGGTTTGGCATTCAGTTCTGACAACACGGATTGGGCTCACTTCCGTAATTCGGAAGATATCGAAACCTTTGAGATTTATACACGTGAGGTTGTTTCGTTACCAACATCCGGATTACGAACAAGAGCCTTGCCAAGAGCACGTGAAGCTGAAGAGGAGACCATGGTGGAAACTCCAGGAATGATATGGAATGCGCGCAACGACGGCATGTCGCTTCGAAGAGGAGAGCATTCCAAAACCCTTGTGTTCTATCCGGAAGAACTGATATGTCATTACACGGTTGACATACTTGACATTGCAAACATATCCTCCATTGAAGGCTCTGCCACCGATGCCACCCTTTCTGGCATGGCCGGCGGCTATATGCAAGGCCACGGAGAAGCGTCCGACACGCGTCACACCCTTCCATTCATCATGACAAAAAATGAACAGGAGAAATCTCTTCACGGTGAGTTCCTCACTTTCGGAGAATCGCCTAAAACGAAGAATCCTCACAAATTAGGATTATATGCAGTGATGGAAGATGGCAACAAGTACTTTTATTCATTCGACGTGGCCGACCAGATCTATAATGCCCAAGACCCCCGAAACGTGCATATTGTTGTCAAAGGCCTCACCCTTCCCGAGCCTGTAAGCGAAGGAAGCGGCTTCATACCCGATGTTGACGACTGGGAAAGTGTTGATATTGATATAAATATGTAAAAATACTCTCAACCATAGCTCTTTAAACTGCTCTCCCGTCAGGTTTCATATTTTTCCTCTTATCAACTTATCTTTTGTATTTATCATCTTGTTTATACCGTTTTTTATTTGTAATTTTGCAGTAAAGGTAATAACGTTAACCTGAGAATGACCAATTAGAAAACAGCAACATAAAGTGAGAACCGAATAACTTTGGAAACATCCTTGTAGTCGTTACAGGCTTTGGTCGGCCTTCAGATGCTACTCGGATGTTCTTACTTTAAAATATGAATATAAAGAACTACATATCTGAGTTAAACAAGCAATTCCAAACAGGAATTGCTCGTGAACATAGCTATAGGCCGGCATTACAGCAGATGATATCGTCAATATTGGAGGATATGGTAGTTACAAACGAACCTGCAAGAATTGATTGTGGTGCTCCCGACTATATAATCTCTCGCAAGTCTGACAACATACCAGTTGCTTTTGTTGAGGCTAAGGATATTGATGATTCCGACCTTGACGGACGCAAACAGAACAAATCACAATTTAATCGGTATAAGGAGTCGCTAGACCGTATAATATTTACAGACTATCTTGTCTTTCATTTTTATGAAAATGGTGAATTGAAGGAATGTATCAGTATAGCTAATGTTGTTGGCGAAAAAATTGTCGGGATTGATACAAATTTCGATAAATTTGTAGCCATAGTTAAATCTTTTGCTAATTCAGCACCTCAAAAGATAACATCAGCTGGGAGACTTGCCTCAATAATGGCATCGAAAGCCAAGTTATTAGCTGAGACTATTACACGCGTGCTTGATCGTCAGGATGATTATACGAGTCTACAACTTAAAGGACAATATGAAGCTTTCAAAAGAGTTTTACTCCATGATATAACCCATGAGAGTTTTGCAGATATTTATGCTCAAACAATCGCATACGGAATGTTTGCAGCCAGAATACATGACAAGACTCCTGAAAACTTTTCTCGACAAGAGGCAGCGACATTAATTCCTAAAACGAATCCGTTTCTTCGTCAGATATTTCAAAGCATAGCTGGGTATGATCTTGATGAGCGCATTGCTTGGATAGTTGATGATTTGGCTCTCTCGTTTGCCGCAACTGACATGCCGAAGATTCTAAAAGGGTATGGGGGAAATAATCGACATTCAGATCCAATGATTCATTTTTATGAGGACTTCCTTGCTTCATATGATCCTAAATTGCGTAAATCCAGAGGCGTATGGTATACACCCTCGGCTGTTGTTGGGTTTATTGTGAGATCTGTAGACGAAATATTGAAAAAAGATTTTGATCTTCCAAACGGACTTGCTGATTACACTGAAATTGAGCATGAAGTAATCAATGAAAATTATAATCATAAGGTTAAGGGGAGTAAACGAACGAGATTCGTAAAATTTCATAGAGTTCAGATACTTGACCCAGCTGTCGGTACAGGTACTTTCTTGGCCGAGACAGTAAACTGTATATATAATAAGTTTTCAAATATGCAGGGGATGTGGCAGGGTTATGTTGAAAAGCATCTGATTCCTCGTCTCAATGGCTTTGAAATTTTGATGGCTCCTTACGCAATAGCTCACCTTAAATTGGATTTGATGCTGAATTCGACCGGTTATACACACAATACAAACCATAGAATAAGAGTCTATCTTACAAATTCATTGGAAGAACATCATAAAGATATAGGCACTCTCTTCTCAATGTGGTTGAGTCAAGAAGCTAATGAGGCAAGCCGCATAAAAAGAGACACTCCTGTCATGGTAATGCTTGGCAATCCTCCATATAATGGGTCAAGTACAAACAAAGGCCAGTGGATTACTAATTTGATGAAGTCATACAAGAAAGAACCCGGTGGTAAAATTTCTCTAAAGGAGAGGAATTCTAAGTGGCTTAATGATGATTACGTAAAATTCATCAGAATGGCACAATATTTCATTGAGCAGAATGGAGAAGGCATATTGGCATACATCAATCCTCATGGATTTCTTGATAATCCAACATTCCGTGGAATGCGTTGGGAGTTGCTTCGTGTATTCGATTCTATATATACTATTGATTTACATGGTAATTCTAAGAAGAAAGAAACAACGCCAAATGGCGGTAAGGATGAAAATGTTTTTGACATCATGCAAGGCGTGAGTATTAACTTCTTTATAAAAACAGGCAAAAAGAAGAAAAATTCTCTCGGAAGATTATTTCATTATGATTTATACGGCAAAAGGGAATTCAAATACTCTTTCTTAAATGATAACAATATCTCTACCGTTCCATACGCAGAGCTGAAACCACAAGCACCTATGTATTTTTTCGTGCCAAAAGATTTTGGGCTTGAAAAGGAATATAACAAAGGGTTTGCAATTAATGAGTTGTTTACATTATGTTTATTAGGACCAAATTCTCATAGAGACGATTTTGCTATCGCTTTTGATAAAGAAACCGCTGATATTAGAATAAGGAACTTTGTTGATAGCTCAATCAAAGACGATGAAATCAGGAAGTTGTATTCGATAAAAGATAATAGGGATTGGAAACTATCTCAAGCTCGTGTTTTGGCTAAAATCAATGATGCTCCTGTTCCTTGTTTATACCGTCCCTTTGATTATAGATGGATGTTGTATGGTGAATACGCATTTGATTATCCTCGTCCTCAGATCAATGACCAGTTGATCCAGAAAGACAATATAGCACTAATAAGCACACGGCAAACAAAAGAACACTTTGGAGTATTCGTAACAAAAGTTCCTCTGGGACAGCATAAGATTGTTACTCCTTATGATGGGAGCTATATTTCTCCATTATATTCGTATTTAGATACTAATGGTACTTTTGATAAAGAATCAAGAGTGTTGAATTATCGTATGGATATTATTGAAAAAGTTAAATCTCAAATTGGTAAAGACGTAGAACCCATAGAACTTTTCGATTATATTTACGGCGTGCTCAACTCTCCTATATACATTAGTAAGTACCAAGAATTTTTAAAGATAGATTTTCCGCGAGTGCCCTATCCTAAGAATCTTAACGAATTTACCCAAATATCTGAGCTGGGTAAGAGGCTACGTGAGTTGCATACAATGGAACACTCTTCAAGCTGGACTGTTAAAGTAGGTTACCCAATTACAGGTAGTGACGTAGTTGAGAAAGTTGAGTATAAAAACAATCGCGTGTATATAAATGAGGCGCAATACTTTGACAATATTCAGGAGTGTGTGTTTAACTATTACATAGGAGGTTATCAACCTGCTCAAAAGTGGCTCAAAGATAGGAAATATCAGAAACTCGCTTTTGAAGATATTCGTCATTATCAAGAAATAATATATTCCCTATTGGAGACTTATAAATCCATTTCTCAGGCTCATAGGGAATAATTGCCCAATTCTCCAATTGAATTAATATGATGTCATATATAATAACATTATTGACTGCATTGTTAACAGCTGCTATCGGAGCATTTATAGGTACTCTATACGGGTCCAAGAAGCTATATGAGTATCAACAATCGGGGAAAATTGCTACGCGTAAAACGGCATTAAAGGCAGTAAATATATTAAAGAAATATGCGGATCAGCCGTATACTAATGCCCAATTTGATTTCAATACAACCTTAAGCATTTCTGAAAAAAGGGCTGTATTAGTGGCTCTACACAAACTTGGAGTCCCTATCATAGTACCTCCAACGATAGCCTTTCAGATTTCAGATATCCAATTCTCGGATGCTAACATAGTAAAAGAGGAGTTAGAAAGTATCGAAGCTCAATTAGATAATGGTAACTGCGACTATTTATTTTATGAAGACGTCGAAAGCCATTTTTCCTCAAATTTGAGGTTAAATACTTTACGTGAATTGGCAAAGAGATATGTCAATAATGTAATGAAAAATAGCCGTTACAAGCATGGTAATATTTTAGATCCAAAGAACTGGGAAACCATGTACTTCACGCCGGGTGAGGTTCAGGCTATAATGGTATTCTGCAATAGAGTACATGACCAGATGTATTATGAAGATAATGGAATTTTGAGAGCAGGTATAATTGAGAAACTATTAAACGAAATTGAAATTGGGCTATGGGATAGTTATCTATTTTGGGATTATGCAGCTCATCAGAATATGCAAAGTCAAAATATTCTGGCAACAATTATGAGTAAGATGTTATCTTCTGACGTTAAAAATAATAGTGATTCATCAGAGAGTACACAGAAACAAAAATAACATATACCATTAATCAATACATATCCATAATGTTGCGTATCGGTTCATTCAATAAATACGAAGAGATTATCAGATTGGGATATCAACGATTTTTTAACGAAGCAAAATTCGTAGCTTTAGAGGTATCCGACTTCCTCGTTTGTCAGCAAGGTGGTTTTATAGATTGGGGCGGTTATCCTTGTATAGGATTGGGTGAAGTTGGAATTAATAATTTACAAAAAGTTAATATTATAGATAATATTGGGGCTTCGATATTAGTCTCTGATGACGACTACTTTAAAACGAATGGCAATCAATTCTTTCATGGTGTTTCAGAATTTGAAAAGGGTATTATTAAAGTCTGTAATTTATACCTTGATATATGGGAAAATGAATGGTTCTTAAGGAATCTTGCTGAAGTTATTAAGGTAGCTAACGGAGACCATTATGATTGGAACCTTGATTTAAGCAAAATAAAAGATACAGGGAAGGGCAATTTTATTAGAAATGAAATTATTGCGAAATTAAATAAATATCCATATCTCCAAGACATTATAAGAATAGGGTATAATAGTAATTTGCGTAATGCCATTGGACATTCTCAGTTTCATATCGTCCAAGGTGGTATATGGCTTGACACGTACGGACGTAATAAATATGCTACAGTTCAAGGCTTTTCATTTGAAGAATGGGAAAGAATAGTTATATATGGTTGGTTAATTTTTCGATATCTATTTTCCACGTTGAGACAAATGACCACTGCTTTTTTTACTGAGACTGCAAAGAAGACCATTATGGGAGGAATCCCTATACTTGTTCCTACTAATGATAGCAAGTGGACATATCAGTACATTTATCCAGATTCTACCGGACTAACATGGAGATTTGTAAAAGTTAACCAATAAACTGTTGCGATATTTTAGAAAATATGGAGAGCGGACAAATAATACTTTTTCAGACGCAGGGAGGCGAGACGAAGATTGAGGTTCGGCTTGCCA
>CAMWIH010000114.1 GCA_947174305.1 uncultured Porphyromonadaceae bacterium
CCTTAACGGCGTTCTTTGCCTTGCCGTAGGTGTCATTTCCAAACATAGTCTCAGCCTTTTCATAGAGAAGATTCTGCTCCATCAGCAAAAGGTTATACTCCCTTTGTTGGGATATCGTCTCATTCATTATGGCTTGAAGTGCCTCCTTGTGTCGTGCCGAAGCCTGAAAAGCCTTTGTCACCCATCCGACAGCTTCACCTGCGGCAGCTGCTATGCCTCCGATTATTCCACCTTGAGCAAATCCTTTGCCGATATTGCTAACGCTGCTCATAACGTCCTGAATGTCGGCCATGGCCTGTGCGCTGCTTTCATCGCCAATAGCTTCAAACATGGATGCAAGCTGTCCGGCCAATGTTCCTATGCGGTCGGCGCAATCGGCGGCAGATTGACCTATCAGAGCAATTTTTTCGGCTGTGCTCTTATCCTTCCATTCTCCATTAAAAATTGCCTGCAGAGCTTTCCAGAGAGTCCGGAAGGGATTCTTTTTCTCTCCCTCCTTATAGAGGTCGTTTATTGCTTTGCGTAGCTTTTCAAGCTGAGAAATCTTCCCGGTTATCTGCTGTTCCTTACCCTCTGTATCGGTATAAACAGAAGTGAAGGATACGGGCTTTCCGTGTTTGTCCTTCTTTATCTCGGCATTATCTATTATCTGCTTTGCCATGTCGGAGGCCTTCTGTATCTGATCGTAACTCTGATACTGGTGGTCTCCAAAAATCTGCTCCCATACCGGAAGGAGTTCAAGCATCGAGGATTTGAGATTAACTATCTCATCATTATATTTTTTGAGATATGCAGAGATTTCGCTTTCGGAATAAGACGATCCATCCTCTTTTTTACTTGTCTGAAGTCTTGACTCTTCTGCATCCCTCATGCTGATTTGCTTCTGAATCTTTTCAGATATTGTGGCAGCATCCGCTACTGCCTTGGCAACATTCAACTGTAATTCGACAGTCTCTTTCAACTTAGCCTCCTTTGTAGGCTTCCAAAGTAGATCATAAAGGGCAGTGTCTTTTAGTTTATCCTTTGCTTCCTCATCAGACAGTGTAAGGGGAACCTCCAGGCCCTTTTCTGAAAGCTGTTTATCAAGTATGCTTGAAAGCATTTGCGATTGTGTTTGCCATGGCATATTCTCTCCGAATGCGAGATTGATTGAAGCCTCATGATCTCCGGTCAGTTCAAATAGTTGCTTTTGAAGATCCCATTTGCGAGTAAACCCCTTAATCATCGCATCCAGCTCACTCTTTGCCCGGTCGAGTTCTTCCTTGGCTTTATCGCGTGGAATCTCCAGATTAAGCAATGTCCGAAGAGAGATAACGACATCGTGCCTACCCTTAAAATTCTTATCTTTTTCAGATAATCCTTTAAGAGAGGCTTCTGCATCAGCGAGTAGCTTTCTTAATGTTCCTTCATAGTCGTCGAAGTTATTAATTGCGTCCTTGCCTGTGAAAAGTTCATCGAATATTCCGGCTTCTTTTATCCGGTTCAGAGCTGCATCCTTGCTCATGGATGTAAGTTCTTTCTTATACTCTGAATATGCCTTTTTCAGTATGTCAAGACGTTGCTTAAATCCTTCTGCGATCTTGTCCGGCTTATTGTCTCCCTTTGATTTATCCTTGCTCTTTGAAGGGTCAAATCCAACATCCTTTCCGAATGCCGAAGCACTGTCTATATAGTCCACGGCCTTATTCCATTCCTCAATTGCTTCCTTTACCATCGGTGGCAGCTTCGACGGATCAAGTGGAGTCGGGAGCGTTATTTTCTTTCCCAACTTAAATTCAAGACCCATTGGAAGGTTTAAGCCCTGAAGGCTGCTCATCACGTCTTGGGCTGCCTTGTAGCCTTTTCTGACTGCATCTTGCATCGACTTGATATCAGCGGCTCCCTTTATATCTGCAACAAGCTCCAGATTGCCTCCAGCCTTATCGATAAGCTCTTGTTTCCAATCATCAATTTCTGCCTTATTGCCCAACATAAGAAGGACTTCCGCTATCCATTTCTTATCAGATAGCCATTTATCTATTTCATTGCCGAGATAAGGGAGTTTCTTTTTAACTTCCTCTCCAGCATCTTTCATAAGTTCATCGATGTGGTTTTTCTGCTCATCATCAAACTTATCATAAGTCTTGCCATTCCTGATATCCCTTGCCAGATCATCCCCAAGTTCACTAAGACGATCCGACATGACCTGCGACATAGCACCAAGTGCAGCGGAATCATCGGCATTTAAACCGAATTTATCAAAGAACTGTGTCCGGAACTGTTCTGTTTTGGCAGGATCCAAGTTATTAAGCCCTTCAAGCATCTCGGCAGCCAGTTTTCTAAGCATTATCTCAACATGCTTAGGCATATCTGCTCCGAGGGGAATTTCCTTTGATAGAAGCTCGTTATAAAGGTTATCCAAAACTTGGCTTAGCTCTGCTTGTAGATCCTTTGTCTTTTTAGCGAACTCCGAGAAATTAAACCCGTTACCCTCCATCGAGAAGAGCCGGATCGTATTATAGCCTCCACCTTTCCTGTCTCCTTTGTTATTGAAGGCTTCAATAACACCGTAGTATTTATCAGCATTACGGATAAGCAAAGAGAACTGAGCTTGCCAGTCTTCCATTTCCTTGATCTCTTCTGCGAATACGGCATTGTTTTTTCGTGCCTTCTCGATCATGTATTTGGCAAACTCCGGATGTTTCGTCACAATGCGGTTAATCTCCTTGTCCGCTTTCTGACAGGCTGCAACATACTGCTCGATGTCTTTATAAAGGTTATCTCCGATAAGACCCTTGGCATTATCGACGGAGTTTTTAAGGATCTGCCCTAAGTTTATATCTTTACTCTTGCGCGTGGCCGCCTCCAGAGCTTCAACTTCTGCCTGAAGAGCCTTTGCATACTCCAGCCTTGACCGAGCTGCGCCATCGTCTGCAACTTTTGACTTGCTGATAACACTATCTGCATTGGGAGAATAATCCCGGCTCGCTGTCTCTAACTTCTCGATAGCCTCCTTCAACTTAAAGTCCGTAAGTGAAGACAATTCTTCCCCAACTTCTGAAAGAGTGGCTTTCAGATTCTTTGCACCTTCAGAAGCTTTTGTAAATAGGTTGTCTCCAGCTTCCTTCGACTTATCCATCTGCTCTGAATATCTTTGCCATAAAGCGAAGACTCCACTTAGTCCGGCAGTGACAACAGTCCATGGATTGAGTAAGAATGACCCAACGGCCTTTCCTGCCTTTGACATGGTGTTTCCCAACATCTGAAGGGATAGGGTAAGGCGATTATTGGATAAAATAGCCTTCTCCATGGCCGGGTTTAATAGACCTATCTTTGTGAGATACTTTACTTGTTCGGCTGTGATCTTCTTCTGCCAGAATAGTTGTGATACATGCCTGTCATTAAGTCTATCCTCCGCCAATGCCTGTCTCAGATCAGCATTGGTAAGCTTATTGGCGGTGGCTATCCTCATTTTCTCCGCTTTGTCAAGCTGCGAGATATGTCCCCATCCTTTCAGGTTTTCCGCATTCTTTCTTTTCTGCGCAATGATATTGTTATAAAGAGTCGTTGTTTCCTTCTGGACTGCCTGGTTAACTCCCAAGGTGGCTATCCTGTAAATGCCATATCCGGCAGCAGCAGTTCCGACAACGGTTGCAACTGATCTCCAGTTCCGGGTTAGGTTCTGCAAAAGCTCTGCGGTTGACTTCAACGAATCGCCAATACTCGATTCCGCAATTTCCCCGAACATCAGTTCGATGTTATCCTTGACAAGCTTCCATGAAGTTTTCACGGATCCGGCAAGAGCTTCCTGCATATTGTAGAATTTTCCTCCTTCGTCAGTTAAATCCCAGAGCACATCTTTAACGATATCGAAGCCGATCTCCCTCTTCTTCATGCGCTCCATGACTTGTTGCGTAGTGACTGCCTGTCCCTCCAGTTCTTCCAGTTTCTTACGCACCATTTCATAAATCGGAATGTTGGCGTAGGCAAATTGCCTTGCTTCCAATCCGTCAAGGAATCCGCGTGATTTCGTTTTGCCGAATGCAAGGATAAGACGGTTTATATCTACAGAAGTGGCTGCTGAGATGTCGGCAAGTCGTTTCGCGGTATCGTAGATTTCATTATATTGCACACCATAGGCCGAGAGACGTTTCACGGATGATGTCAGTTCCATCACGCCAAAGGGAGACTGACGGGCGAGACCTTTGATTTGTTCAAACAATTCCACAGTCTTACCCTTATCGCCAAAGATTGTGTCCATGGCTATTTTCTGGTGCTCCAGCTCGCCGCCAACGTCAACAATCTGCTTCCTCAACTGATCGAATACCCGAATTGAAACAAGAGATGTAAGCATAGAAGCAAAATCCTTCAGAATCTTATTGCTTCCAAGTATTGATTCACTAAGTGAATTTGCTGCGGAAGCGTGATCTCTTGCAGCGGTGGCTGCGCCCCTCTGGGCTATTCCAACTCCCTCCAGGGCGGAACGCATGGCCGAAGATCCTCTAACAACAGTAGCGGAGTCAAACGACAGGGAAGCTTTCTGTATAGCGTCCTGCATCGATTTTCTTATACTGTTCTGATCAACCTTAAGAAGTAACCGGAAAGGATGATTATAAAGCGCATCATCGATAGAACGATAAAGCAACTCCTTGCTGACCTTTAATCCAAAAGTCCGGCTTTGAACATCCATCAAAGAAGCTTGCACGCTCCTTGATATCTCTCTTGCGTCTGCATGGATTTTTACAGTGTAGGTCCGGCCACTGAGTTTCTGCTGAATAACTTTCGTGAAATTATCATCAACCGTCTGGACGTTGATCATGAAGCCCTGCTTGTGCAGAACGTTATTTATGATGTTGCGGAGCTTGGTTTCCTGAACTCCGACATCGATCATTGCCGGATTATCAGCAAAGGCTTCCCTAAGATTCTTGCGTAGGCTTGATATCAGAGGCAATACCTCCACTTTCATAGCCTTCCCTTCAGCAGCTCTTGAAAGTGCATCATCTTTTATAAGAGGATCAAGCTCAATCTTCACACCTTTTGGGACGTGAGCCTGAGCCATCTCTTTTACGATTTTTGGCGTAAGCTGAATATCATATCCAAGATTCTTGAATTTAGCGTTTATTCCCTGAAGGGTTGCATCGGTCATGTCCTTCAGGAATATTGAATAATATAAACTTCCGAGATTACTTGCCATATCAATTAAAATTAAAAAAAATAGAGCCTGTTACGCATCACTGCGGAACAAGCTCTTTGGCTTTGTAATTGGCTCTTATTATGTAACCTTATTCTAAAATATCTCAAACAGCGAATTGCGGTCTTATCCTATACCTAACAACTTGCTTACCATTCTTATCCCATCTTCCTGAGAAGCACACCTCGATAGGAGTTCCGGATCCTCCAGATCCACCTCATCAACATTGCGGCATTTACTCGCAAAAGAGAGAAGTTTCCGGGCAAATCTTATAGCCTGGCTTCTTGTCATTGACAGGTAAGCGAAGCCTCCCCTTTCATCTATGATATCCGGATTTGGTTTAGTGGTCTCCCCGGTATCTTCATCGTAAATCATAGCTCCCGGTATGCCTACATTTACGTTGTCAGCATAGACGTGCCATTTCTCCCCATCGAAAGTAAGGGCTTCAGACGCACAGATAACGGCACTTCCGGCGTTAAGGGTCTCAAATGTAACATGGCATTGAGAACACTTTCTCTTTGCCACTTCTGTTTTTTGTTTGGTGGCAAACTTTATGTTTCGTTCACTCATACAAATTATGTTTAATGAATTAATAAAAAAGCCACAAGAGCCCCGACAATCCGCAATGGATCATTGAAGCTCTTGTGGCTTTGTTGTTTATAAACCTATGCAAAGATAGCAATAATTTTCTGAATGGCAAAACGATAAAGGCAGAAAGTTGAAATCGAAAAATTTTAAAAATAAAAATTTCGGAGGGAGGTGACAGTGGGCCGCGCACGACCTTAGGGGGGGGTGCCCCCTACCCCTCATCCATGCAATCATCAATCTAAACACCGCGTAGCGTGCGTGATGGCCTACGACTTCGGAGTTTTAAGGCACTGCAAGGGTTTTCCGGCACTGAAAACATACCTTGCAGAAATCGCCCCGGCAACGTCCGGCAAGTCACTTTTGTCATGACAAAAGTACAACTTGCTTAGAGAATCCTGCATACCTGCGAGCGGATAAAGAAAGACCTCGACAACCCGTTAACATTTGTAACATTGAGGCATTAAGATTTGTAACATTATACTCGTAGGGCTATCTGTAGGACTAATCCCTCTTGCCTCATAGTTATTTTGTAGCCTTCGGTTGTCTTTCGGCAATCTCCAACAACACCCTCTCGATTAGTTTCAGTTCATAGCGATCGCATGGCATGATGCAATATCTCAATAATGACCAGCATTCACACCTACGGCCAATGTCCGGGAATCGGCTCTCATTGCAGAAACACGCTTCGAAACATTCCTCAATCATGCTTTCCTCTTCTTCATTCAGGCGAACTCTCTCGGACCTCGCGAACCTTACCAGCATTGCGGCAGTCTTTTCCTCGACTATTCTTATAGCTTCATATTCTTCTTTTTTCATATCATGGTTGTTTGTTATTGCGAATTCTTATTTATTCAATCACTTGTTTCTTTGGTCTCCCTCTTCGTCCTTTAACTTCAATTCCGTATCTTTGGCAAAGCAATTTCACGCTTGTTGCGGTATGAAATACGCCTCGGCTTGTATAGCAGTCATTATTGGAAAGATGAGTTGCTATGGCTTTAAGGGATTTTTCGCCATCACCTTGCAAATATTCACGAATACAATCTATTGACTTTATATTATTTTCATTCTTAAAGGCGTTCTTTGTTTTTGTAGCAGAGGCTTTCTCTTTGACTTCCTTAGTAAGCATGCAACGTGCGCCGTTGGGGTTTCCCTTGTAGGTTATTTCCTTACCTTCCTTTGAAATGTAATAACCTTGCTCGTCAATCATCCGGCATTGCGCCTGCCTCACCTTTGAAGTTCTTTCGCTTATTAATTGTGCCTCTCTCATAGCCATACCGAAATAAACACCGAATAACAAAGGATCGCTCATGGCTTCCTCCGGAAATTTGAGAATCTTAAATTGTGTCTTAGTATGAAATACTAATTGGGAGGCAAAAGACAAGTCACGGCTTAAGCGATCATACTTGGAAACAACTATTGTAGCTTTGTACTTGTTCGCCAATGCTATTGCATAGTTGAGCCTCTTACGATCAGATTCCTTGCCGGACTCGGTTTCTTCAACAGGGTCGCATATAAGGACAGCTCCAGCTTCCTCAGCAGCCATTCTAATATCCCTTATCTGTTCGGCAATAGTCTGACCTTGCTTGTCAGTTGAACGCCTAACATATGCTATCCATTTTGGGGCTGAAGTGTTTGCTATCTCATTCATATAGGTCATATTTTTAATTACGATGCAAAGTTAATAAAAATATTTTAATTATCCTAATGTCCGACACGATATTTATATATTTTATTTATGTTATAGAACATATCTTCACAACATCATCAAATCTCCCAATTTGGGGAGATCGGAGGGATACCGACCCATGCTCAAAGAGTATGGCAAAAGTCTTTTGTACTGACAAAGACACAACTTGCTTCACAAAATCTGTAAGCAAAAAGCATACTCCAAAAAGGGGTATGTAAAGAAGCGGCACCCCTCGGAAGGAATGCCGCAAAAGAATATGTAAGGTTGCGCAATCAAGTGAAACCCTTGATCGACTTTTAAGAAATTTAAACCTCCACATCGGAGGCAAGGGGATTAACGCCTCTGCAGTTCCCCAGATCGTTTCACAACGAAATATTAATCATTCAAACCATATTGTTTAGCAAGTTCGATTGCACGATTTTTAATTTCTGTCCAAGTAACTCCACCTTCAAACAAAGAGTCCCATTCAGCCCGGCTTATCTCCAGCCATTTCTCTTCTTTTGTCTCATTGTCTCGTTTATAAATAAAGCATCCTTCCCTATCTCCATATTTGTTTTTTAAAGTGATGAAGTGCCTCTCTTGTTTTACTCTTGGGAAGAGCACACCGTTTTTTACCTCATCAGGATCTGCAAGCCATGAAGTGATATCGCATCCAAATATGTTGCGTACCTCGACAACATGCCCGGTTTTGTCTGTCTTATAGTAGAGCCCTCCTATATGAATAAAGCCATGAGGAAAATCCTTTGGCGCGGTTTTATGGATCGGCCATTCTTTTAATCTTGCTTTCTGTTCCATGGTATTTGCTATTTGTTATTGATATACCTCCATGCTGCCAATACAGCCGGAATCATGCAGAGACAAGCAAAGAGGAAATAAATAACCGCTCCGGTCCATCCCCAATATAAATACATCAGTGCGCAACAACACCCGATCGCGGCTATTCCATAAGCAATTTGCACGACCAATGAGATTTTGTCTGGCTTCATAATCTTGTTCTATTATTGATTTTTAATTGCTATCGCAAGATTCTTTATCGCCTCATCTGAGTTCGAATTAAAGCTCCCTGTGTTGTTATTCACATCACGTCCGGCAATTTGTTGTGTTCCATTCCCTGTTTGCGAATTGACAATGCTTCTGATGCTCCCTCCGACATTGCTATTATTAGCGTTAAATTCTCCGGCCTGTATTGTGCCCGAATTTTTTATTGCCTTATCAATAGTCTGTATCGACACTTTACTATTACCTCCAGCTTGCGACACATCAAATTTATCTATAATTACATCATTATTCCCATATGGATGCATTCTGCACAAAGCATCAGCAATGCAATCAAGACTCTTAGCTATATGGTCCAGCCGTCGAACCATTGCGGAGCGTATGCGAGTATTATGGTTATTTTTTTTCATAAAAAAAGACTTTTACCTATATCTCGCCAAAGATTAACAACAACGCATAGCGGTGTATGTCATTAGGTAAAAGCCTTGTATGCCTCTACCGCAATGCTGTTGTTGTATGTCTGAAAATCTTGGCGAGATATTTCAATGATATAACAATCTTAATCTCATAAAAGATTGCCTTAAGAAAAAAAATACTCAAAAAAGTTGCCACGAATGGAAACTTTTATTAACTTTGCAGTGTTATTTATTAAAAATAACTTTTTGACATTATGAAGATCGAAGTGTTTTTCATGGATGAAGCAAGCGAGTTCCTTGACTCGCTTCCCGAAAAGGCCAAAAAGAAGGTAGCCTATAACATCAACCGTATAAGCAACGGAGAAAAGGACAATGAACTATTCAGTAAACTTGATGATACTGATATATGGGAATTTAGAACCTTATACAATGGTGTTAAATATCGATTATTTGCCTTTTGGGACACAGAACAAGGTGCAATAATTATTGCAACACATGGAATTATAAAGAAGACGCAAAAGACCCCTAAAAAGGAAATTAAAAAAGCCGAAGATTTAAGAAAAGAATATTTCGACGACAAAGATTAAAGAAATCGAATAGATTATATTAAAAGTAGAACAGATTATAAGAATAAAGAAGATATGGCAAAGATGAAGCTTAAATCCCTCAACGAAATTAATGATAACATCTGGGGTCCAATCGGGACCCCAGAACGTGACAAAATGGAGGCGCAATTAAAAGAAGATCTTGAAGCCTATCTTATTG
>CAMWIH010000115.1 GCA_947174305.1 uncultured Porphyromonadaceae bacterium
TGCAAAGTTAATTATATTTGCTTATATTTTAACAACCGGATATTTACATTGACCCCTAAAAACCGCTTTATCCGCAGCGCAACCAATAGCCACCTTGGCAACACCGACGGCACCATAAGCAATGCTGACATTGAGATGTATGACCAACTTGGACAAGGCAATGTGGGCACAATCATCACTGGTCATAACAGTGTGGATCCGTCGCTCAACTACCGCGCCGACATTGCTCAGCCATCACTCGGCGATGATTCATTTATTGCCGGCCAGCGTAAAGTAGCCGACAAAATCCACCAATATGGAGCTGTAGCCATCGCACAACTCTCCCACGCCGGTCCGAAAGGGCTAAACCCCATAGACTTTAACACATTGTCTATGGAGGAGATGCACCGATTTGTAGAGTGGTTTGTGGCTGCAGGTCGCAGGGCTAAAGAGGCGGGATTTGACGGTGTGCAGATTCACATCGCCCACTGGTATCTGCTTCAGGCAGTGGTAAACCGCGACCTCAATCACCGCACTGACATCTTCGGCGGAAGTGATGAAAACCTTATCCGACTCCCACGCGAAATCGTGGAGGGAATCAGACGAGAGTGTGGCGCCAAGTTCCTCATCTATGTAAAAATGAACGCCCACAACACCGCTGCAGCTGCTGATGACTACGACCTTCTGGCGTATTATATTGACACTCTCGTTTCTGCTGGAGTTAATATGGTGGAGATAAGCGGCACGGATTTTATGCGTCATGCTCGAACCGATTCATGCTATTACATCGAGGCCGTCGAATATCTGCGAAAACGCTTCCCATCGCTCCCCTTGTCGCTCGTTGGAGGCATATATAGAGAAGAAGATATCGAGCGAGTGCTGCAGACCACCGATTTCGTTTCGATGAGTCGTGCACTCCTCACGCAGCCTGATTTCATCAACTTGCTCCACGACCACACAGTGGAGAAATCACGTTGCCTGCACTGCAACAAATGCTTTGAAATCTTCGCCACAAAATACAAACGGTGTGTATATAGCCCGATTAATCAGCAGCTTGAACACACCTTCGCCCACGAATAAAGCTACTTTGTCACTCTACCCATGCAGCCTTAGCATAGGAGCATAGCGTGCCATATCTACTCATTGCCAACATATTATAGTATCATATTACACGCTATGCTCATAGATTTTCCTATTCCTTAATATTCCAAAAGCCGTTACCCCAAACAACTAAATTCGGTTCATATTTGTATCAGGATTCTATCCACCAATCCAAAGTTTGCTCGAAGTCTGATATCAATCGCTTAAAGTCATAATTGAGTTTCTTTTTCCGCTGTGCGATTCTATCAACCACAGTTAAGAAATATTCACTCATCACCCGTTTTTGTTCTTTATCCGATAGGAAACTGAATGACTTCTCAAATACAATGGTAGCATAAATCAATCCGGTGCGCCTACTCAATGGTCCGATTTGATAACGTGGGCGTAAGAACAATCCTTCTTCATCAATCTCCTCCTCTGAGTACATAGTAAGTAACGTGTTATAATAATCAGAATACCTGAGTTTGAGTGATTCGGCCGCAATAATGTAATTTGTCTTACAATGGAAATCATCGTAAAAACTCATCGCAGTATTGATTTCAATCTTACGGAGGGTATCATTGCCGTAAAGTGCAGGTTGTAATTTTTCTTCCAAACGGGGATTTAGAGTGTTCGTAATACTATCCAAAACAGCTCGACTGTTTGGATAGCAGTTGTCAAGCGTGCGAACAATCTCAATCGGAGTAAGAGGTATATTATCGGTCAGTTCCATCCTAGTGCAAATATACACATTTCCAACGACTGTTCATTCGAGATTATTGCGTGATTGAAGTGATTGGTAATCTTAACCGCATCACTTCAAATCCTATTCAATCACCATGCAAAATTCATGCGAGTAAACCTAACTGATATTCAAACTTTTACAAGCCATAGTATGGTTATTTTCGGTTATTTTGATGTTGGTCACCTACAACGTAATCCTCTTGGGCTACGTCTAAAACAGACAAAGGCGATGACTACCTCATCGAACATATCGGAAACTTCATCAATTTCCTGAAGAAACTTGGAGCCGCACACCAGATCCAACACCTCGCCATCGCCTTCTCTAAAGAGCACTACGACACACCCTACGACGTCAAAAACACCGACATAACCTACATCCGTCTCTACTAATTACCATTCCTACCCCTCGCCCCGACAAGAAATCCCCCTCTTGTCGGGGCTTTAATAAAGGTATAATCTCTGATACAGAGACCTCTAAATCTCTCAAGAACTATTGGAAAAGTGAGAAAAATTTTGTAACTTTGTAATCTAAAACGCGCCTGCGCTGACAAATGGACCATCCTATGTAAGTACAAACTTATATTAAAAATAATTAATGAGCTTCCTTGTAGCCGCGAAAGAAAGGCTTGGTCTACTGTCTGCCTACACGGAAGTTATTTGCTTAAAAAAATGCCAACATTCCGATTGGGAGAATTATTTTCAGGCCCTGGTGGACTTGCTTTTGGAGCAATACAGTCAAAGAGTGCAGATGGGCGTTTTTCAGTTGAACATGTCTGGTCATCTGACTACGATTATGATTCTTGTGCAACTTATAAAAAAAACATATGCCCAGATAATCCTAACTCCGTGTTATGTCAAGATGTTCGCACTCTTGATATTGGATCACTGCCAAACATAGACGCTTTTGCTTATGGATTCCCATGCAATAGCTTTTCTAATGTCGGTGAACATAAAGGATTGGCTAACGAGAAATTCGGACAATTATATTGGTTCGGTATAGAAGTGCTTCGTAAATTTAAACCGAAATGGTTTATTGCAGAGAATGTAAGTGGAATTAAATCTGCCGGGAATAACGATTTTCAGATTATTTTAAAGGACATGAAAGACTCTGGTTATAAACTTACTGTTCATCTATATCATGCAGAAGATTATGGAGTTCCCCAAACAAGGCATCGTGTTATTATCGTTGGCATTAGGGATGATATAGATGTTGAATTTCATGTTCCTGATCCCGCAGATTTCGCAGATATAGACATATCCTCAAATACTGCCCTATTAAATATACCTAAAAATGCACCGAATAATGAAATACGAGCTATTTCAGATAAAATAGTTGAACGGCTGTCATACATTCAGCCGGGGCAAAATATTTGGCAAGCTGATGAAATAATGCCTGAACGACTTAAAATTAAAACCAAGACGAAAATTTCTCAAATTTATCGTAAACTTGACCCTAATAAACCAAGTTACACAATTACAGCCTCCGGTGGAGGCGGGACATTCGGCTATCATTGGAACAACCGGGAACTTACGAATCGGGAACGAGCCCGAATACAAACCTTTCCAGATAATTACGAATTTATAGGAAAATATTCAAGCGTTCGAAAACAGATAGGTATGGCTGTTCCATGTCGTTTGAGTCAAGTTGTAGTCACTGCTATTCTTAATAGTTTTGCAGGAATCCCTTATAATTATATTAAACCAAACATTGAATAATAATGAAACAGGTTCAGGTATCGTTTCTTGATAGAAATGGAGAGGTACAATATGGCCTTAATTGGGGTCAGAGAGACAACCGTGATCCAAATCAAGCGTATTTGCAGTTAACACCTGAAATATATCGAGGTGACTTCTTCCCCCCCAAAGGGAAATATTTCATTGCAAATACCGATGATAATGAAACAATTATTTTCAATAGAGCACAAAAAGACTTAGGTTGCGCTTTACAGACTCCTGAAAATAACGCTTTACTTGGTTTATATATAAGGCGTCGACTTGGTGTATTATCGGGACATGAAATAACAAAACAAGATATTGAAAAATGCGGAATGTCATATTTTACTTTTACTAAAATTGATGATATGCATTATCAACTTAATTTGGGTGAGTATAAGTATGAAATTTCAAATCATAAAGTTATGATAGACGAGCCCCTACAAGTAATTTATTACGGAGCTCCAGGCACAGGTAAGTCATTCACCATTGATGATAAGACTGACGATGAAAACTCTGTGCGTACCACGTTTCATCCAGATAGCGACTATGCTTCGTTTGTTGGCGCATATAAACCGACTATGGAGAACGTGCCTATTAACTCTATATATGGAGAATCAGTTCAGTTTGCTACCGGCAAAAACGGACACCCCGGCACTGAAAAGAAAATCGTTTATAAGTATGTGCCACAAGCTTTCTTGAAAGCTTATGTAGCCGCATGGAGCAATCTGAACAAACCCTATTTCCTCATTATTGAGGAAATTAATCGTGGCAACTGTGCTCAGATTTTCGGTGATCTTTTCCAACTTCTTGACCGAAACAATGCTGGTAGCTCCTCGTATGCAATCCATGCTGATGAGGACATATCGCAGTTCCTTAGTAGCGACAACAAAGGGTTCGCTTCTCTTTCTGACGACCAAAAAGATGCGATACGCTCCTTCATGCTTGAGAAGGATAATGGTAAAACTCAAGCTGTAGGTCAAGATATTCTCGACGGCAAACTACTCCTTTTACCGCCTAATCTATATATCTGGGCGACGATGAACACAAGCGACCAGTCGCTTTTCCCAATCGACTCCGCTTTTAAGCGTCGTTGGAACTGGAAATATATGCCTATCGAGTATAACCCACTTGACAAGAAAACTCAGCAGCCGATTGACTGGAAGTTCAAAATCGGAGATAATCTCTATTCGTGGGGACAATTCCTTAGCAAGATCAACCCCGAAATCTATTCGCTTACTGAATCGTCGGATAAGCAGATGGGATATTTCTTTGCCAAAGCTGATAATGCCACCGGCATTATCTCCGAGGATGTTTTCTTGAACAAAGTATTGTTTTATCTTTGGACTGACGTATTCAAAGACTTTGATGTCTCAAGCGAACTATTCAAGAATAAGAAAGCCAACCGTTCATTCCGCTTTACTGATTTTTTTGAAGATTCCGATGCTCTTGGCAATTTCATCGACAACTTTGGCCTGGACCCCATTGATAATCTTGAGGAAGATTCAGACGACCCTGATGATTCGACCAATTTGGATGATTCTCAAGCTAAAAAGGGGCCATCAAAAACATTCGTCATTAGAATGGAAGATGGCACAATAATATCTTCAAAGAAAGCTAAAGATGCCTTAATAGATTTTGTGAAATATGCCGACATTGAGAAGGTTAGAAACTTGAATATTGCATCACATAACGATACGCCTTTTATCTCACTGCAATCAGATCCCGGCTTTGATACCTGGAAGAAACGATATAAACACCCAATTCCGGGAACAGACTATTATATTAATTCCGCATGGTCGGTTGAAGATATGTTGAATAAATTAGTTACACGGATTGCAAATGATTTAGACCTGCACATTATTTCTAAAAAGATAATCCTGCAGTCGGAGTATAAAGATGAAACTACTGATTGAAGAATGCCAGTACAACGTAGCCGACGTTGAGAACGTTCTTGATGGGCTTTTCACCCTCCAGGACGTTGAACAAAAGGTCTCGGTCAGTTATGTCGGGTATTATTACAATCCTCACGAGAAAGTCCGTGATGTAGTTTTCATTTTGCCCAAAGTGCTAATCGACGAGGAGGGAAAGGTCTTTGGTGAATACGACCCGAAAGACCTGATCCATCTTGATGAAGCCAAGATGGATGAAAAGCACCGCAAGTTTCTCTATGAGTTTGCGGTGTGGATTCACCGTGCCATTGTGGTATATAATGAATCGCACGAGAAGAACGAGATAGTTCTTCATCGTCAGATTCAAGACGAAGGCAAAGGCACGCATAAGAAAAAAAGCAATACGCTACTTGATGTCATACTATCTATCATTCGCTTCAATAAGGAAAATCAACAGTTCTTCACCTTCATTCTGAAGAATCTTCACTCCGGCTTCAACAAGATAAACTGGAACAAAACAATTGCCCGAACTGCAGCAATAGTCCAGAACGGTAGCCCTACATACCTTAATCCGGTCAATAAGAAGCGACAGGTGAATTTCGATGAAGAACTCATTATTATCTTCTTCTCGATTCTCCAATATATAGCGGATACCTACGGCTTCCGTTCCAATATAAACTTCGGCTATAAGCTCATTACCGGAGCCAAGTTCAAGAAATACCTTGACGGTTTTGGGCGGACTCGCCTTCGTCAGATAAAATACAAGTATTTCTCTGATACTGCTGTTCGGCTATGGGATTTATGTTATGCCTTTTTTGATAAGGCTTACAAAATCCGTGTCAATACATCGCAAAGCGAATACCTGCTTGTGAAGTCCTTCCACATCGTTTTCGAGGCGATGATTGACGAACTTATTGGAGATACCAATATACCTCGTGGCTTGAAAGAACAGGATGATGGCAAACTCGTTGACCACTTCTATACCTACGACGGGCTACTGATCGACGATAAAGCCGACGCTGATATTTACTATATCGGCGACTCGAAATATTATAAAATCGGCAACTCTCTCGGTAAAGAGTCCATCTACAAACAACGCACATACGCTCGTAATGTAATTCAGTGGAATCTCGATATATGGCTCAATGGCAAGCCAAATATGGCTGATCCTTTTGAGCGTATACAGTTGTTTGATGAAGTCACAGAAGGCTACAATGTTATCCCGAATTTCTTCATCTCGGCTTCTATAGATAAGAAGACTTTGTCGTATGCAGACTACACCGAACCGCATCCCAATCAGCCACCGGTAAGCCGTCAGTTCAAGAACAGGCTATACGACCGAGACACGTTGCTGCTGTCGCATTACGATGTTAACTTTCTCTTTGTACTTGCACTTTACGCACGAAACAATGCCGGTGCAAAAGCGGCTTGGAAGCACATCGTTCGCGACAAATTTCGTCGCGCAGTCCAGGACATGCTCAAGGAGAAGTTTGAGTTTTACGCATTGGCGCCTCACCCTGATGTCAATGCCTCGGACTATTTCAAATCTCATTTTCAAGATACTCTCGGCAAGACGTTCCGACCATACGAGAATCAGAATCTTTTCTCGCTTGCACTTGATAAATCATATCCTGAAGATAATTACCGTCTGCTTTCTTCTCTCGGAGAAAACTTCTATGTCGTGCCAGTTGAATTGGGTGAAGATCCCTCTGACAGACTCAAATTAGAAAGCACTCGCAAAGGCGATGTTGAAAGTCCCGGGGGCATGGGGAAATTCCTTTTTGGTGTAGTTACTAAACAACGTCGGACGAAAGATGGTCGTCAAGAACTGACGAAAGAGTATATGGCCTTCTACAACCATGATGCAACCGAATTTGTCATGCGTAATATGCCGGGGGGAGACATTACAACGGTAAAATACTTTGTACCTATGTATGATGGAGGTATTTCCGGTTATTACGAAATCACTGGCATAACATTTGGCTCACGCAAACAGCCATTGCTTGATGAAGATGGGAATCCTGTGGTTGACGCTAACGGAGAGGAAATTATGGTTAAAATGCCTTGTCTCAATATCCGTCTTGGAGCCTACACTTCTCTAGGCAACCATATGGCTGAAATTCCCAAGTTCCGTAATTGGAACGGACAGATCCATTCATTTTCAGAGCTGACAAAACTATATTATAACCTGAGTTAACGTCTTGTAATGCCTCAGATTAAGAAATCCTGCTATAACAGAACTCATAGTCATATCTCAATATCAATCAGTTTAAACTGTATTACACATCCCATCCTTTTAATGTGAATAAAATGAGAATCACAATTCCAGAAAATGAGGAGCTTTTTGGTAAGGGCGCATCTTGCCTTGACTCATTTAGATTTATGCAATTATGGCTAACAATTGCTACGAAAGATTTCACCTCAAAATATCCTCCCGGTCAGGCGTATGACATTGATTGTATGGAAGCTAATTTCATATGCGAAATTATTAAAAATTTAAATTCATTATATTTAGTCTGTGTTCAAAACTATGATTTCCAAGCCGGAGCGGTTTTATGTCGTTCAATTGCAGATAAAGTTGCAGTTCTTAAACTAATTTATGCTCATCTCAATGAATCTGAGCGCACATATCGTTATTACTTGTATTTATTCGATAGAATGCGAGAACGAGACACGATGCTAAAAGATCCAATGGAGTATAATGGTCGGATATCACAAACAGAGTATAATGCTTTGCTTTCGCAAATTTCACAAGCTAAACAAAACACTCATGAAAGTATTGAATTCTGTACTACTAATTTAGATACGCATCCTTATGCTGAACAATATCCCATTTTTCATGAATCAGTATTAAAGGATGCTGTTTGGCAGTACAAAGAATTGGGAATTCTTGGTAAGAAAGGTAAGCCATCCAAATATAAATGGGAAGATCTATATGCACTAATAGATAATCGACCATCAGTTGTTGCTATGTATTCAAGGTTTTTATCGCAATTTGCTCATGGATTATCCATTGGGTCGCTACCGGCCCAAGATTGTAACGATAACTTTGATTCTCTTTTATGTGTCGCGGTATGTTTACAAGGCGTTATATTGGAAGAGCTTAAAAGTAGATTCCATATTAATGAAACAATCATTAATAATATTACTCAGGAGGAAATGGCTGCTATCCTCTCATTCTATTCTGATACACATATTAATAACTTATATAGCAGAATGACAGAATTGTATAAGGATCAAATAAATGATAATGACTTGGAAGTTTGAGATACGAAATAGTACGGCGGAGTTCCTGATCTTTCAGATTGAGGGGAAGGAGGAAGGTGTGCAGGTTGTGTACCGGGATGAAAGTACCTGGTGCACATAGAAGGCTATGGCGCAATTGTTTGATTGCTCCACTGACAACATAGGGTTGCATTTGAAAAACATATACGATACGAAAGAGCTATCACAAGAGGCAACTACCGAGAAATTCTCGGTAGTTCAATCCGAAGGTGAGAGTCAGGTAAATCGGAATCTAAAATTCTAATTTGCCAAGAGTTTTGCCGAGTCGGAGTTTGAGAAATACCGTATTGTCCGAGACCGACTATTCCAATCGGACTTTGACCATTTTAACGAGAATCCTCTTTCATCGGATACAGAATAATATATTGCCATGACATACGAAGAAAAATATCAGGAACTTGTAGAGTTATCGCATAGCGAAAACTCTGAAATAAAAGAGATGGCTGATGCGTGGCTTATTGGCATCGGACTTCAGGGAGCAGCGGAACTGAAGGTTTCAGCGTTTCTGCTTGATTTGGCAATCAGAAACGTAAAGGGCGAAATAACACGTGACGAAGTAAGCCAACGGTTAAAGGAGCACTATGGAAATACGGAATGTGTAGAGCCTAAATCTGAACTTGATGGAGACTATGAAATCATACCTCACGATTCTCCAAGAATAAAGGAGATTGAAGAATGGAGTCGAAAAATTCGACCAGGTCTTTACACAAATACTGATAAATAATAGTTCAAAGAGCAATATTTATACTTTGGAAGAGCTGGATTACAGGAAATAGTTTCACTGCATCAGAATATACAATCTGCGACAAATCTTGCCGCGCAAACAAATTAAGTCGCAGATTCTCAATTACTCAAATTCGAGTTGCTCCAGTAATA